>NZ_JBEXNM010000018.1:20187-139386 GCF_040611095.1 Streptomyces sp. NPDC003077
CGCCCCCGGGGGGGCCCCCCGGGGGGGGCGGGCCCTGACCCCAATTCCGGGGGGGGGGGTCTGCCCCCCCCCCCCCCTTCGGCTCCCTTCACCGCGGCGGCGCTCCGCCCCGCGGGCCCCGCAACGCGAACGCACGTCGCGCGTGGGCGGCCCGCGGCGGACGCGGCGGGGCCGCGCGGTGGTCGCGCTCCGGCGGCCGGGGCGCTGTCACGCGCCCCGGAACGCCGTCACGCGCCGGGCCTCGGCCCTACCGCGATCAGGCGCCGGCCTTGGCCTTCGCCGGAGCCGGCTGCGGGGTGGCGTGCGGCGCGCAGGTCACGTCCTTGGCGTCGATCTTGCCAGTCAGGAAGTAGGTGTCCACGCGGTCGTTGATGCACGGGTTGACCTGGCCGGTGACGCCGTGCGAACCGGCGTTCTTCTCGACGATCAGGCGCGAGCCCTTGAGGCGCTTGTGCAGCTCGACGGCGCCCTCGAACGGCGTGGCGGCGTCCCGCTCGCTCTGGACGATCAGGACGCTGGGCAGCCCGCGGCCGGTCTTGACCTCGACCGGGTTGTGCTGCTTGGTCTTCCAGGTGGCGCAGGGCAGGTTCATCCAGGCGTTGGACCAGGTCATGAACGGGGCCTGACGGTGGACGCGGGTGTTGTCCCGGTTCCACTTCTGCCAGCTGGTGGGCCACTTGGCGTCGGCGCACTCCACGGCCGTGTAGACGGCGTTGCTGTTCTCGGAGGCGATGTTGCCGGCCTTGTCGCTCAGGTCGGGGCCCGCGCTCTGGATCAGCGGCTTGGCGTCACCGGCGAGGTAGGCGCTCCACACGGACGCGACCGAGGCCCACGACGAGTCGTAGTACGGCGCGCTCTGGAAGAAGCCGGTCAGCTCGGCCGGGCCGACGACGCCGCCGATCGGGTGCTTCTTGGCGGTGGCGCGCAGCTTCTCCCACTGCTTCTGGACCTTGGCGGGGGTGTCGCCGATGTGGTAGGTCGCGTCGTTCTTGGCGACCCACTTCTTCCAGTCGCCCCAGCGGGTCTCGAAGGCGATGTCCTGGTCCAGGTTGGCCTGGTACCAGATCTTCTCGCGCGAGGGGTTCACCACGGAGTCGACGAGCATCCGGCGGACGTGGTTCGGGAAGAGCGTGGCGTAGACGGCGCCAAGGTAGGTGCCGTAGGAGACGCCGAGGTAGTTGAGCTTCTTGTCGCCCAGCGCGGCCCGGATGACGTCCAGGTCACGCGCGGTGTTGGGCGTGGTCATGTGCGGCAGGAGGTCACCGCTGCGCTCGAAGCAGCCGTCCGCGTACTCGCGGGCCAGCTTGCGCTGCACGCGCTTGTCGGCCTCGCTGTCCGGCACCGGGTCGAGCTTGGGGGCCTTGACGTACTCCTGGGGGTCCACACAGGAGATCGGCGCGGAGTGGCCGACGCCGCGCGGGTCGAAGCCGACGAAGTCGTAGGCCTTGGCGGTCTTGACCCACAGCGGGCTCTTGCTCGTGACGCGCGCCGGGAAGCGCAGGCCCGAGCCGCCGGGGCCGCCGGGGTTGTAGATGAGGGAGCCCTGGCGCTCCTTCTTGGTGCCGGTGCTGACGGCCCGGTCCACGGCGATCTTGATCGTGCGGCCGTTGGGCTTGGTGTAGTCCAGCGGGACGGTGACCCAGCCGCACTGGATGGGGGCCTTCAGGCCCCAGTCGGCGGGGCAGGTCTGCCAGTCGATGCCGGCACGGGCCGCGCGGGCGGCGGCGATCTGCACGCCCCGGGCCGCCGCGTCGGTGGAGTGGTGGCGCTCGACGGCGGTCGCGGGGGTGGCCGCTATCGCTCCGGCTATGAGCGTGCCGGTCACCAGGGTGCTAGCCGCGCCCAGCGCTGCTTTTCGGTTCACTTCGGGGATCCCCCTGCAGGAAGCGCCGCGTGAGGCGGCGGTGATCACAGAGTTGCAGGGTGATCCTGTCGTTTGTTCGTCTGCTGTGAACAGACTGTATGGCTAATTCTTTACCAACCTGTAGGAATACTTGCGGACTCCAGCAGTCTGCGGAGTGCCAGCGCGTCCGGTGCGACGGCAGTGACGAGCGCGGCGGGCCCGGCGAGCGGCGCGCACACCGCGTACCCGGCCGCCGCCCCCGCGTCAGCCGTCGTCCTCCCGGCCGCGTCCGATTTCCCTGACGCTTCCGCCTCCCCGAGCAGCCGGGTCGGCAGCGGGTCCCGTTCGTAGGCGGGGTCCACGACCAGGAGTTGCCCGACGGCGCGGTGCCCGCCCAGGACGGCCGCGGAGTCCCAGCCGGGAACGCCCGGCCCGTAGGCCGTCTCCTGGTCCAGCAGGACGCGGCCCGCCCGGCGGACGACCAGGCGGCTGCGCAGCCGCCCCGTCCGTTCGCCGGCGCGGCCCAGCACCTGCTCCTCGCGCAGCACCAGACGCGCGGTGGGCGCCAGGCGCACCGTCGTCGTCATCCGCAGGTCGCTGCCCTCCGCGCTGACCAGCGGTTCGGGCAGCCAGTCGAGCCGGGCCCCCTCCCCCACCGTCAGCTCCACGTCGTAGGTCGCTTCCGCACCCGTGCGGCCGGGCAGCGCGACGGTGGCCGCCGCGGCGGTGACGCGCAGCGACGCGCCCGGCTCGGCGGTGATCTCCATGCGCAGTCGGTCGCCGCCGAGCGGCGCGCTCATGGCGCCGACGACGCAGACCCCGGCCTGGTCTCCGGAGGAGCGGACGCGGCGCAGCGCGAACGGCCCGTCACCGTCCAGGACGGGCAGGCGGACGGGCCCGCCCGCGGCGGCGCGGGCGACGACGCGGGCGGTGGCGCGCAGCCCGCTCGCGGGCGCGGGAGCGGGGGCGATGGCGTCAGGGGCGGGCGCGGGCGGTGGGGCGAGGGTCATGCGGCGCCCGCGGTCCAGTCGGCGAGCCGCTCGCGGACCCAGTCGGAGACCGGCCGGACGCCGTTCTCGGACTTCAGCGCGGTGAAGGCGACGGGCAGTTCGCCGCGCTGCGCCTTGGCGTCGCGGGCCATGCCCTCCAGGTCGACGCCGACGTACGGGGCCAGGTCGGTCTTGTTGATCACCAGGAGGTCGGCGGTGGTGACGCCGGGGCCGCCCTTGCGGGGGATGTCGTCGCCGCCCGCCACGTCGATGACGAAGATCTGCGCGTCGACCAGCCCCTTGGAGAACGTCGCCGTCAGATTGTCGCCGCCCGACTCGACGAGGATCAGGTCCAGCGGGCCGACCCGGTCCTCCAGGTCCTCCACGGCCTCCAGGTTCGCGGAGATGTCGTCGCGGATGGCGGTGTGCGGGCAGGCCCCGGTCTCCACGGCCGTGATCCGCTCGGCCGGCAGCACGGCCTCGCGCAGCAGGAACTCGGCGTCCTCGCGGGTGTAGATGTCGTTGGTGACCACCGCGATGGACAGTTCGTCGCGCAGCGCCCGGCACAGGGCGGCGACGGTGGCGGTCTTGCCGGTGCCGACCGGCCCGCCCAGCCCGATGCGCAGCGCCCGCCGGGTGCCGTCGGGGCGCCGGGGGTCGGCGGCGCTGTAGGTGTGGCGCTCGGGGAAGGTGTCGCCGTGGTCGAGGTGCATGACTGCTCCAAGGGGTCGGGGGTGCAGGGGGATGGGACGGGGGCGGTTCCGCCGCGTACCGGGACGGCCCGCGTACCTGGGACGGCCGTCCCATGCGGTCGCCGCTCGCTCAGGAAGCCTCAGGAAGCCTCAGGAAGGCCCAGAAGGCTCAGGACGCGAAGAGCCGGACCGGCCAGGCCGCGTGCTGCTCGGCGGTGAGGTCCAGCAGCGGGGCCGAGGCCGCGGGCAGCGCGTCCACGCCCTCCGCGGCCAGCCGCGCCGCCGCGCCAGCGGCCCGTTCCGCCACCGCGTCCAGGTCCGGGGCGAGCCGGGCGAGCACGGCGGTGGCGTCGAACGGGTCCAGGCTCAGCAGCCGGACGACAGCGGTGGCCGGGCCGCTGACGTTCTCGTACGCGACGGCGTACGCGGCGTCCAGCGGCGTCAGCCCCGCCGAGCGGGCCGCCAGGCCCAGCACGACGGGCTGGTGGGCGCCGCGCGGCCGGTCCCGGGCCAGCGCGTCCAGCGCGGCGGACGGCCAGGTGGCGCGGGCGGCCCGCATCATCTGCCGCCCCAGCCGGCGCGCGGTGGCCCGCAGCGCCGGGGCGGGGGTGCGGGCGTCGGCGGCCTCGTCCAGCAGGAGCGGGTCGTATCCGGTGGCCGCCGCGGCGGCCAGGCCGGCGGCGACCAGCCCGGAGGTGTGCAGCCGGCCGCGGCAGAAGTCCTCCAGGGACGCCGCGTCCGTGATCCGTCCGGCGGCGACGGCCGGTTCGGCGCCGCCGGAGTGCGCGTGCCCTCCGGCGGGGAACCGTCCGTCGGCCAGGACGAGCAGGGCCGCGCGGCTCATCGGGGGCCTCCCGGCCTGGCCGCGCCGTCCCGTATGGGTGTGTCGTTCATCAGTGAACCGTCGGAAACCGTCAGAAGAGGAAGTAGCGCTGGGCCATGGGCAGCTCGGCGGCGGGGGCCGGTTCGACCACCTCGCCGTCGATGGTCACCGTGAAGGTGTCCGGGTCCACCTTGACGTCCGGCAGCGCGTCGTTGACCCGCATGTCGGCCTTGGTGACACCCCGGGTGCTGCGGATGGGCACCATGGACTTGGCCAGGCCGAGCCGCTCCGGCAGCCCGTCCTCGACCGCCTGCGCGGAGACGAAATTGAACGAGTTGGCGCCGGGCGCGCGGCCGGTGGCGCCGAACATCGGCCGGGGCAGCACCGGCTGCGGGGTGGGGATGGACGCGTTGGCGTCGCCCATCTGCGCGTACGCGATCTGACCGCCCTTGATGACGAGCAGCGGCTTGACGCCGAAGAACGCCGGGTCCCACAGCACCAGGTCGGCGAGCTTGCCGCCCTCCACGGAACCGACCTCGTGGTCGATGCCCTGCGCGATGGCCGGGTTGATGGTGTATTTGGCGACATAGCGCCGGGCGCGGTGGTTGTCGGCGGCCAGGTCGCCGGGGAGCGTGCCGCGCCGCTTCTTCATGACGTGCGCGGTCTGCCAGGTGCGCATCACGACCTCGCCGATGCGGCCCATGGCCTGCGCGTCCGAGGACATGATCGAGATCGCGCCGAGGTCGTGCAGGATGTCCTCGGCCGCGATGGTGGAGGGCCGGATGCGGGACTCGGCGAACGCCAGGTCCTCCGGGACCGCCGGGTTGAGGTGGTGGCAGACCATCAGCATGTCGAGGTGCTCCTCGACGGTGTTGACGGTGTGCGGCCGGGTCGGGTTGGTGGAGGCGGGCAGCACGTTCGGCTGCGAGACCATCGCGATCATGTCGGGCGCGTGGCCGCCGCCGGCCCCCTCGACGTGGAAGGCGTGGATGGAGCGGCCCGCGATGGCGGCGAGCGTGTCGCCGAGGAACCCGGCCTCGTTCAGCGTGTCCGTGTGGATGGCGAGCTGCGCGCCGCTCTCCTCGCACACCCGCAGGCAGGCGTCCAGGACGGCGGGGGTGGCACCCCAGTCCTCGTGGATCTTGAAGCCGAGGATGCCCGCGCGCAGCTGGTCGCGCATCGAGGCGAGGGACATGGTGTTGCCCTTGCCGAGCAGGCCGACGTTGACGGGCGAGGAGTCCATCGACTCCAGCAGGCGCGCGACGTGCCAGGCGCCGGGCGTGATGGTGGTGGCCTTGCTGCCCTCGGCCGGGCCGGTGCCGCCGCCGATGAGCGTGGTGACGCCGGACGCCAGCGCCTCGTCCACCTGCTGCGGGCAGATGAAGTGGACGTGGGTGTCGATGGCACCGGCCGTCAGGATCTTGCCGTTGCCCGCGATGACCTCGGTCTCCGGCCCGATGACGAGGTCGGGGTGGACGCCGTCCATCGTGTCCGGGTTGCCGGCCTTGCCCAGGGCGGTGATCCGGCCGTCGCGGATGCCCACGTCGGCCTTGATGACGCCCCAGTGGTCCAGGACGATCGCGCCGGTGATGACGGTGTCGGGGGCGCCCTCGGCGCGGGTGACGCGGGACTGGCCCATCGACTCGCGGATCACCTTGCCGCCGCCGAACACCGCCTCGTCGCCCGCCCGGCCGGGACCGCCGCTGCGGTCCTCGGTGATCTCGACGACCAGGTCGGTGTCGGCCAGCCGGATCCGGTCACCGGTGGTCGGGCCGAACAGGTCGGCGTAGGCGGAACGGGACAGGTCAGCCATCGAGGGATCCTCCGGTCTCGCCGCGCAGACCCGCGACGACCCGCTTGCCCGCGATGGGCACCAGCTCGACCTCGGTGGGGATGCCGGGCTCGAAGCGCACGGCGGATCCGGCGGCGACATTCAGGCGCCGGCCGTGGGCGGCGGCACGATCGAAATCGAGGCCCGGGTTGGCCTCGGCGAAGTGGTAGTGGGAGCCGACCTGCACGGGGCGGTCGGCGGAGTTCAGGACGGTCATCCGCGTGACGGGGAGCCCTTCGTTCAGGCGTACCGGCTCGTCCGCGTAGAGGATCTCTCCTGGGATCATCTGCTGTTCCCCCGCCGTCAGTTGATGGGCTCGTGGACGGTGACGAGCTTGGTGCCGTCCGGGAAGGTGGCCTCCACCTGCACGTCGTGGATCATCTCGGCCACGCCTTCCATGACGTCGTCGCGGGTGAGCACCTTGCGACCGGACGACATGAGCTCGGCGACGGTCCGGCCGTCCCGGGCGCCTTCGAGGATGTGGGAGGTCAGCAGGGCGACGGCTTCCGGATGGTTCAGCCGCAGTCCGCGGGCCCGACGCTTCTCGGCCACATCGGCCGCCACATGAATCAACAGACGTTCCTGTTCATGCGGGGTCAGTTGCATACCTTTTACCTCACCGTCTTCCTACCCGGCACATAAGCCCAGGTCACGGGCGTGCACACACCCACAGGGCAGATGTATCACACAGTTATTAAAGGAGGAGCAAACTCACATTCAGCGCTCGTCCATCAACTGCCCCAACATCGCAGGTTAGTTCGGCGGCGTTTCGTCTGCGTTAACTCCGCTGACGTTCTGTTACGGGCACGCGCACGGTGCGGTGATGGCGGATTACGCACCGTCAAGGTTGCGGGGGTTGGGCGGGGTTTGGCCGCTGATAGCCGTTATGTTCGGCGGGATCTGGCGGTACGGACGACGGGTGGCCGGATGGGTCGGCGGCAGGCGGGCGGCTTCGCCGGGGCCCGTGCTGATGGGGCGGCCCGGTGGATGGGAGATCGACGGGCCCTCGGGCGGGGGATCGGGCGGGACGCGCGGTCAAGGCGTCGGCGTCCGGCCACGCGGGGGCAACCGGTGAGAGGCGCCGTGCCCGGCGAGAAGTATCGGATCTCGGAAGGCGACGTGCCCGGCGCGGGGGAGCGGGTCGCCGGAAGGCGCCGCGCCCGCGCCGATAGCGCTTTGCGGCTCCATGCTCCGCCCGCGGCGTCGCCCCCCGTACTCAGCCCTCGTAACCCGGCCGGTGCTCCGCGGCGCCCGTACCGCGGTGCTCGGCGGCGATACCGAAGCGGCTGCGCTCTCCGGTGGGGGCCGGGAGCTCGCGCACGCTGGAGACCGTGCTGATCACCCGCTCCTCCGTCGCGCTCTCCTCGCGCCGCTCGTCCTGCTCCAGCCGCCGCAGGTCGTCGGCGGTCACCAGGGCGACCAGCGGCTTGCCGTGCCGGGTCACGACCACCCGCTCGTTGCCGTAGACGACACGGTTGATCAGGTCCGCCAGCTCCGCCCGGGCTTGCGTCACCGGAATCTCGTAGGCCATGCCCCCCAGTTTAGGCGCCGGCCGGCCCGTTCCACCGGTCCCGGGGAGCGGGCTCGACGCAGGTCACCGAGGGTCCGGCGGCACGCGCGGGGGCGTCCGGCGGGGAGGGCGGCCCATCGCCGGTCGGACCGGCCCCGGTTCCGCACCGGACGCCGGGCGCGCGCAACAGCGCCCCGTGTTCGCTCTCAGCGCGTTCCCGACTCCCCGTCACCCGTTGACGTCCGTCGCCCGCTTGAACGATGCTCGCCATCCGAACAGTCTGTACGTCCTGTACATTTTTGATGGTCTGAGGCCCCAAGGAGTCGGCACATGCACCGTTCCGAAGCCCGCTACGTCCTTCCCGAGTTCACCGAGCGCACCAGTTCCGGGGTCCGCACCATGGACCCGTACTCCAAGCTGCTCAGCGAGCGCATCGTCTTCCTCGGCACCCCGATCGACGACACCGCCGCCAACGACGTGATCTCGCAGTTGCTGCACCTCGACTACGACGCCCCCGGACGCGGCATCTCCCTCTACATCAACTCGCCGGGCGGCTCGTTCACGGCGATGTCCGCCATTTACGACACGATGCAGTTCGTCTCCGGGGAGATCGAGACGGTCTGCCTGGGCCAGGCCGCCTCCGCCGCCGCGCTGCTGCTGACCGCCGGCGCGCCGGGCAAGCGGCTGGCCCTGCCGGGAGCGCGGATCCTGATCCACCAGCCGTCCCTGAGCGAACCGGTCCAAGGGCAGACCGAAGACCTGCGGATCCAGGCCGAGGAGATGCTGCGGACCCGGGCGCTGGTGGAGGCGATGCTCGTACGGCACACGGGGCAGCCCGCCGAGCGGATCGCCGCGGACATCGAGCGGGACACCATGTTCGACGCGCGGGCCGCGATCGACTACGGCCTCATCGACGGACTCACCCGCAGCCGCAAGACGCCGCCCGCGCCCACCGGCGCCCGGTGAGCGGCGTGCTGCCCCCCGAACTGCCGCCGCTGCCCGCGCTGACGCGGGCGGAGGGCGAGGTGCTCGACCGTTATCTGGAGGCGCTCGATCTGCTCGGCCGCGTCAACCCGGCCCGCGGTACGCAGACCTACAGCGCCCTGCGCGCCGCCCAGGCGCTGGTGCGCACGGCCGTGGAGCTGCGGGACGCGCTGACGCTGATGCACAACCGTGGCGAGAACGAGTTGCACGCGCCCACGCTGGCCCGGGCGCTGCGGGTCCTGGACGGCGAGCGGCGCGCCGGGCTCGTGGCCGTTCCGCCACCGGCCGAGGGCTGAGCCGCCGGGCCGGGGTGCGAGTGGCCGCCACGAGCGCGGCCCGCCGAGGACCTTGGGTCGAACGCCGAGAGGCCGGGGCGGAGGGGAGCGGGCGGCACAAGTCCCGGTGACGCGTCGCCCCTGGGGGCGTCCCGGGTCTCACCCCTCCCCCGGCCCGTCGGCCGCCGCGCGGTCCACCGCCACCTGGATGCCGTCCAGCAGGACGCCGAGCCCGACCGTGAACGTCTCCTTCGCCTCGCGCTCCAGGTAGGGCACGTCCTCGTCGCCGGGCGCGGACGCCCCCTCGGTCTCCAGCCGGAGCAGCGTTGGGAACCGTTCGGCGAAGTCCGGGGCCACGTCCCTGAGCTGGGCCGAGCGGGCGAACCACCACGCGTCGTCGGTCACCCCCGTCGCCGCCGCGGCCTGCCGGGACTCGGCGACCGTCTGCGCCGCCCCGCGCACGAAGTGGAAGAGCATGCCGATCATCCGCCGGAGCACGTGCGGCGGGAGCCCCGTCGTGTCCAGGACGCGGACGAGGGCCTCCATGCCCGCGTACTCGTTGGGGCCCAGCACCGGGCGGGCCTGCGAGATCTGGAGCACCCAGGGGTGCCGCAGGTAGAAGGCCCAGGTCTGTTCGGCCCAGGCGGTCAGCGCGACGCGCCAGCCAGGGTCCGTGTCGTAGGCGGTGGGGAGCTCCGCGAGGACGCGGTCGTACATCAGGTCGAGCAGTTCGCCCTTGCCCGGGACGTGGGTGTATAGGGCCATGGCCGTACGGCCGAGCCGCTCGCCGACCGCGCGCATGGACAGTGCGGCCATCCCCTCCGCGTCCGCGATGTCGACGGCCGCCTCGACGATCGCGTCCACGCTCAGCACCGGCTTGGGTCCCGGGCGTGAGGCGGCGGACGGCGCGGTCCGCCACAGCAGCGCCATCGAACGACGTGCGTCCCCCTGACCGGCGAAGACCACCACTTGCGACTCCTTACGCCATAAAGTAACGTGTCCGAGCGAATTCTTTACGGCATAAGGTTACCAGCGAACGGAGTGCCGGGCCCGCCGGCCACCGGCGACACCGCGGGCATACCGGCCACACCGCTCCCCACTTCCCCCTCTTTTCCTTTGCGGCCCTTCCCCTTCCTTTCCAGCCCCTTCCTCTTCCTTTCCAGCCCCTTCCTTTCCCGTTTCGTCCCCTTCCTTTCCCGTTTCGCTCTCGGAGTCCTTGCGATGGAAGAAAATCCCGTCTCCCTCATCCACGTCACGCACGTACGCCGGCTGTCCCCGCACATGGTGCGGATCACCTTCGGCGGCGCCGGTCTGGACACCTTCGCCACCTGGCCCGACCAGCAGCTCAAACTCTGTTTCCCGCGGCCGGGGCAGAGCGTCCCCCGGCTTCCCGAACCCGACCCGGACGGCGACGCCATGCGGTGGTATCAGGCATTGCTCGCCATTCCCGAGGACGAACGGCCGTATATGCGCAGCTACACGGTCCGCGCCCATCACCCCGAGCAGCACCTCATCGACATCGATTTCCTGCTGCACGACAACGGCGGCCCGGCCACGCGGTGGGCGCTTTCCGCCCGTCCCGGTGACACGCTCGGCCGGTACGGGCCGTCAGCGGTGTACGCCCGTCCGCTGGGTGACGCCGATTGGTACCTGTTCGCCGGGGACCAGTCCGCGCTGCCCGCGATCGGCACGCTCCTCGAATCCCTCCCGGAGGGCGCCCGCGCGGCGGCGTACATCGAGGTGGCGGACGCCGCCGAGGAACAGCGGTTCGCTACGCGTGCCGAGGTCACCGTCCACTGGGTGCACCGTGGCGCGGTCCCGCCCGGGCACGGGGACGCGCTGGTCCGGGCGGTGCGGGGTGCGGCGTTCGGGCCGGGCCGGGTGTTCGCCTGGCTGGCCGGCGAGGCGGGGACGGTGCGGACCCTGCGCCGTCACCTCCTTCAGGAGCGCGGGCTGGACAAGCGGTCCGTGGACTTCACCGGCTACTGGCGGCTGAAGCTGACTCAGGACGACGCGCCGACCGCGGAGGACCTGGCCGAGGCCCAGGAGCGGCTGGCACAGGCCCAGGAGGAGCAGCGCGGCTGAGGGCGGGGCGGCGGCCGGGTCGTCGAACACGAGCACGATGCCCGGCTCCCGCCTGCCCCCGTGCCGGCACCTCCCATCGGACCGTCATCACCAACACACCTCACGGTCCGCCGGAAGGCTCAACCAACCCCGCTCCGACCGCGTCCGAAGAGCCGTCACACCCTGCCCGCCGCCCCGCCACCCGGGCCCCGGACGGCCCGTCGGCGCCCGGCGAGCCCGGCGCCTGCCGCAAAGAACGCAGAGGTGGCACGCCATCAGTCGCCCCTCCCGCGACGGCGTTGCTCCGACCGGAGCCGGTCGGGCTCGCACGATCGGCGGAGGGGCACCGACAACTGATGACGAGTTCGATTTGCGCGATCTGTTGACGTGTCGCGCGGAATATGTCGTTCCGCTCCTGGTACGGGCGTCGGCACGGGTCGCGGGCGGGGAGCGAAGCGGGCGTTGTCCACCTGAATGGGTCAGTCGTGGCCAGCCTCACATATGGCCGTTTCAACTCGGAACCGGACCCCTTGGTGCGTGACGATCCCTGAGACGACAAGCCCCCGCCACAGCGGCGGGGCGGTCCGGACGGGCGCCGAATCCTGCCGCCGCCCCGGATGCCCGGTCGATGCGCCTGACGGCAGGAGCGGAGGACCCGAGCACGACGGGGCCGCCGGCCTTCCGGCCGCAGGGTCCCTTGGGGTGAAGCCGAGCCCTCGGCCGGGCATTCTTCGCCTGCCCGAACCCGACAGGTCTTCCTTCGCAGGCGACTGACGAAGGGTTGCGCATGAACGCGCGGATTTCACTTGCTCCCGTGCTGGCGCGCGCCGGCATGGTCTCCGCCCTGGCCGTGGCCACGGTCGGGGCCGGCACGCTGATCCCGGGCGGCACGCCGGAGGCCGAGGCCGGTTCGGTCTCGGCCCAGGCGCTGCGGATCGCCGCCTCGAAGAAGGGCGCGCCGTACCAGTACGGCGCGACGGGGCCGCACCGTTTCGACTGCTCGGGCCTGACGCTCTACTCGTTCAAGCGCGCGGGCAAGAGCCTGCCGCGGACCGCCGCATCGCAGTACAACCGGACCCGGCACATTCCGGCATCCGCCCGCAAACACGGTGACCTGGTCTTCTTCAAGTCCTCCCGGGGCATCCACCACGTCGGCATCTACGCGGGCTCGAACAAGATCTGGCACGCCCCCAAGACGGGAGCGGTGGTGCGGCTGGAGAAGATCTGGACGCGCAACGTGCTGTACGGCCGCGTGTCCTGACGTGCCCTGACGTGTCATGGCCGGGTCGGGCCCACCGCGCCGGGCCCGGCCCCCAGGGGGCACCCGTACGGCCGCTGCCACGGCGACCCCGCCGGTCCCCGTACCCGCCCCTTCCTCCGGCGCGCGCCCGGCTCTCTTCCCCCTGGACGTCCCCGGGTGCCCGTCCCGAGGCGACTGTTCACGCCATACCCGGTTACCCGTAGGGCATGAGCTCCCCGACCACCGGCCACCGCGACCGTCCCCCGCTCCCGGACGCCCCCTCCGACGGGTGCCCGGACCGCAACGAGACGACACTGGAGCGCTACGACCGCAACTTCTCCGAGCTGCTGCAGGAACTGCGGGTCATGCAGACGGGGGTGCAGATCCTGTTCGCGTTCCTGCTGACCCTGGCGTTCACGCCGCGGTTCGGTTCCCTGGACGAGGTGCAGCGGGACACCTACGTCGCGACGCTGCTGCTGGCCGTCCTGGCGGCGGTGCTGCTCACGGCGCCCGTCGCGGCCCACCGGATGCTGTTCCAGCGGCGCGCGAAGCGGCTGATCGTGATGGTGTCCTCACGGCTGGCCGGGGTGGGGATGGCGGTACTGGCCCTGGCGCTGACGGGCGCGGTGATGCTGGTCGTCGACGTGGTCGTGGGCCGGGGCGCGGGCGTGGTGGCGAGCGCGGCGACGCTGGTGATGTGCGGCGCGCTGTGGGCGGTGCTCCCCCGCGTCCTGGGCCACCGCAACGGACACGTCAAGCGGGCCGCGGACCGGTGGGAAGACGAGCCACGGCGGAACGGTCAGGCGCCTCGCCGGTGAACCCGTCCCAGGGGGGTCGGGCGCCTCGCCGGGGGTGAACCGTCCGAAGAGCGGCCGGGCGCCTCACCGCCGGACCGTCCCCGAAAGCGGCCACGCCTCCCGCCGCCGAACCGCCCCTGAGAAGGGCGAGGCGTCCGGGTCCACGCCCCTCAGGGAGCCGGTGGCTCCCAAGGCAGGGTGATCCACACGGTCTTGCCGCCGGAGGGCGTCGGCACGACCGTCAGCCGTCCGCCCGCCTCCGCGGCGAGGTAGCGGATGATGACCATGCCCCGGCCGTTGTCCTGCTGCACGGCGGCCGGCAGTCGCTGCGGCCAGCGGGGGTGGCTGTCGGTGACGCCGATCCGCAGCCGTTCGTCGCGGTCGAGCTGGACGTCGACGGTGAACTCCGGGGACTGGCCGAAGGTGTGCTGGATGGCGTTGGTGGCCAGTTCGGAGACGATGAGGCGGATCGCCTCGGTGGCCTCCGTGCCGCCGGGCAGACCCCATTCGCCGAGCACCCCCGTGACGAACCTGCGGGCCACGGCGACCGAGGCCGGCACGCTCGGCAGGGTGAGTGACGCGTCCTGGTGGTCTGCCATCGCGATGCCTTCCCATTTCCGCCGAGGGCCGGATCCGGGGGCTGGCCCGCGATCCGCAGGGCCCGTCGGCCTCGGAACCGCCGCCGCGCGGCGGGTTGGCACACATGGTGCCGTCGTTGTCGACGGCCCACCAACGTATGCATATATCTGTCGCCCGAAGAAGTGAATCTTGCCGGGAGAGACCGTATTCGGCCGCCGCAACGGCCTATCGGTGTCGGTCGGAACGTCTGAACTGAAAGGGAGACAGACCGATGCGGTACGGGCCGGAAGTACGCCGTCGCAAACTCGGCGAGGAACTGCGGCGCCAGCGGACGCGGGCGGGACTCACCAGTGAGGCGGCGGCCCGCTCGGCGGGCTGGCACCAGTCGAAGATCAGCCGGATCGAGACCGGCCGCAGCGGCGCCAAACCCGCCGACGTAGCACGGCTGCTGGACGTGTACGAGGTCCGTGACGAGCGGCTGCGCGCGCTGCTCACGGCGCTGTGCGGCGGCGACGCGGGCGACGATCCCTCGGCCTCCCGGCGCGTGTGGTGGTACGGCTACCGCCACCTACTGCCGCCGGAGTACCGGGACTTCATCACCCTGGAGACCCAGGCCTGTGTCGCGCGGACGCTGGAGACCACGCTGGTGCCCGGCCTGTTGCAGACGCCCGACTACGCGCGGGAGGTCACCGGCGCCGCGCTGCCGGGCCTGCCGCGTGAGCAGGTGGACGCCCTGGTGGAGGTGCGGGTCGCGCGCCAGGAAGTGCTGCGCGGCGAGCGGCCGTTACGGTTGCGAGCGGTGCTGGACGAGGCGGTGCTACGGCGGCAGGTCGGCACCCGCGCGGTGATGAGCGCCCAGCTACGGCACATGCTGGAGCTTTCCCGGTTGCCTCATGTGGACATTCAGGTGCTGCCGTTCTCGGCCGGTGTCCATATCGGCACCACCGGGCCTTTCGTTATTTTCTCATTTCCGCTCATTGCCGATCTGGACGTGGTTGTTCTCGACCATTTGACGAGTAGCCTTTATCTGGAGCGACAAGAAGACCTCAGGGCGTACAGCGAGGCGTTCGACACGCTGCGGGGGCGCGCCCTCTCCTACGAGGAATCATCGGTTTTCATCGCCGCCGTCGCCGGTGCCCACCGCTCCGGTGACGGCGTGTGAGGAGGCACCATGTCAGCATCGCCTCGGTACGTAGCGTCCAGTTCCGCGCTCGGCCGCGTTCACTGGCGGCACAGCGCCCGCAGCAACGGACTGAACAACTGCGTCGAAACCGCCCGGCTCGGCGCCGGGCTGCTCGCCGTGCGTGACTCCAAGGACTCCGCGGGCCCGGCCCTGCTGTTCACCGCCGGGGCCTGGAGGTGTTTCGTCGGCGGGCTCACCCATACCGGCTTTGCGCCGGTGAGGTGATCCGGAGCCGTCTCAGGCGGTCGGCGCGGTCCGCAGGATCGTGCCGACCGCCGTCTCGATCTGCCGCTCGCTCAGGTCCGCGCGGGCGGTGAGCCGCAGCCGGGAGATCCCGTCGGGCACGGACGGCGGCCGGAAGCAGCCGACCGCCAGCCCCGCGTCCCGGCAGTCCGCCGCCCACTGGAGCGCGGCCTCCGGCGAGGGCGCGTGGACGGACACCACGGCGGCGTCGGGGCGCGCGGCGGTCAGTCCCGCGCCGGTCAGTCGCGCGTGCAGGTCGCGGGCCACGGCGCGCGCCCGCGCGGCGCGCTCCGGTTCGCGGCGCAGCAGCCGCAGGGCGGTCAGCGCGCCGCCCGCCGCGGCCGGGGCGAGGCCGGTGTCGAAGATGAACGTCCGGGCCGTGTTGACCAGGTGCGCGATGACCCGGGCCGGGCCGAGGACCGCCCCGCCCTGGCTGCCGAGCGACTTGGAGAGCGTCACGGTGGCGACCACGTCCGGGTCCCCGGCCAGCCCCGCCGCGTGCAGCGCGCCGCGTCCGCCCTCCCCCAGGACACCCAGCCCGTGGGCGTCGTCCACGAGCAGCGCCGCCCCGTGCGCGCGGCAGGCGTCGGCGAGCGCGGGCAGCGGCGCGGCGTCCCCGTCCACGGAGAAGACGGCGTCGGTGACGGCCAACGCCCGACCGCCGTGCCCGTCCAGGCTCTTGCGGACGGCCTCCGGGTCGGCGTGCGGGACGACGGCGGTGCGCGCCCGGGAGAGGCGGCAGCCGTCGATGAGGGAGGCGTGGTTGTCCGCGTCGGAGACGATGAGGGTGCCGGGCGCGGTGAGCGCGGTGAC
Source organism: Streptomyces sp. NPDC003077 (assembly GCF_040611095.1). Taxonomy (NCBI): domain Bacteria; kingdom Bacillati; phylum Actinomycetota; class Actinomycetes; order Kitasatosporales; family Streptomycetaceae; genus Streptomyces; species Streptomyces sp. NPDC003077. The sequence continues at coordinate 36,054 of NZ_JBEXNM010000018.1, forward strand.
GGCCGCGAGGTTGGCCGCGTAGCCGGACGAGAGCACCAGGGCGGCCTCGAAGCCGCAGAACGCGGCGAGTTCGCGTTCCAGTTCGGCGTGCAGTTCGGTGCTGCCGGTGACCAGCCGGGAGCCGGTCGCGCCGGCGCCCCACCGGTGCGCGGCCCGCGCGGCGCCGCGGGTGACGACGGGGTGCCGGGCCAGGCCCAGGTAGTCGTTGCTCGCCAGGTCCAGCAGCCCGGAGTCCACCGGGCGGGGCCGCAGGGTCCGCACGAGGCCGGCGGCGCGGCGCCGTTCGCTCGCCTCGTCGATCCAGTCGAAGGCGGCGCCCGGTCGGATTTCGGACACCTCGTCCCGCTGAGCACCGCACGCCGGGCCGGGGGGTGCCACGGCCGCGCGGGCGCCGGCCGGGCCGGGTGGCGCGGCGGGGTGCGCGGGCGTCGGTGGGGAGGGTTCCACGGGCATCGGCATCCTTGTCGTTTGTGGGCTGTCGATAGACGTTAGCGGTCGTTAGCCGTGTGTACGGTGTGGCAATACACACACCCGGGACGTGAGCCGTTGTCGGGTTCCTCCTTTGCCGGGAGGGGTGGCGTAGGACAGGATCATCGCCATGGACCTGCTGAACACACTGGTGGACAAGGGGCTCCGGCGCGAGGTGCCGACCCGCGAAGAGGCGCTGGCCGTGCTGGCGACGACCGACGACGAACTGCTGGACGTGGTGGCCGCGGCCGGAAAGGTACGCCGCCACTGGTTCGGGCGGCGGGTGAAGCTCAACTACCTGGTGAACCTCAAGTCGGGGCTGTGCCCGGAGGACTGCTCCTACTGCTCGCAGCGGCTGGGGTCCAAGGCGGAGATCCTCAAGTACACCTGGCTGGACGCGGACGCCGCCGCCGAGGCCGCCGCGGCCGGGGTGGCCGGCGGCGCGAAGCGGGTGTGCCTGGTCGCCAGCGGGCGCGGGCCCACCGACCGGGACGTGGACCGCGTCTCGCGGACCATCGCCGCCATCAAGGAGCAGAACGAGAGCGTCGAGGTGTGCGCCTGCCTCGGGCTGCTCTCCGACGGACAGGCGGCCCGGCTGCGCGAGGCCGGCGCCGATGCCTACAACCACAACCTCAACACCTCCGAGGCCACCTACGGCGACATCTGCACCACGCACGACTTCTCCGACCGCGTCTCGACGGTCAAGCAGGCCCAGGCCGCCGGGATGTCCGCCTGCTCCGGGCTCATCGCGGGCATGGGCGAGAGCGACGCGGACCTGGTGGACGTGGTCTTCGCGCTGCGCGACCTGGACCCGGACTCGGTCCCGGTCAACTTCCTCATCCCCTTCGAGGGCACGCCGCTGGCCAAGGAGTGGAACCTCACCCCGCAGCGGGCGCTGCGCATCCTGGCGATGGTGCGGTTCGTGTGCCCCGACGTGGAGGTGCGACTGGCCGGCGGCCGGGAGGTGCACCTGCGCTCCCTCCAGCCGCTCGCCCTGCACCTGGCCAACTCCATCTTCCTGGGCGACTACCTCACCAGTGAGGGCCAGGCGGGCAAGGAGGACCTGGCGATGATCGCGGACGCGGGGTTCGAGGTGGAGGACGCGGACACCACGACGCTGCCCGCGCACCGGACGGACGCGCCGGTGGCCGGGGTCCCCTCGTCCGACGAGCAGGCGGACGAGGCGACGGACGAGGCGAAGGTCCCCGCGCCCGCCGGAGCGGCCCGCACCGACCTCGTCTCCGTGCGCCGCCGCGGCGCGGGAACGGACCTGCCGCCCAATGCCTGACCCGTCCCTGAGCACCCGTCAGCTCCTCGACCTGGACCGGGCGCACGTCTGGCACCCCTACGGCCCGATGCCCGGCCGCGCCGAGCCGCTGGTGGTGGCCTCCGCCGCCGGCGTGCGGCTGCGGCTGGCCGAACCGGTCGAGGGGCGGGACGAGCTGGTGGACGGCATGGCGTCGTGGTGGTCGGCGATCCACGGCTACCGGCACCCGGTGCTGGACGCCGCCGCCCGCGACCAGATGGAGCGGATGAGCCATGTCATGTTCGGCGGGCTCACCCATGAGCCCGCCGTGCGGCTCGCCGCCCGGCTCGTCGAGATCACGCCCGAGGGCCTGGAGCACGTCTTCCTCGCCGACTCCGGCTCGGTGGCCGTCGAGGTCGCCGTCAAGATGTGCCTCCAGTACTGGCGGTCGCTCGGAAAGCCGCGCAAACAGCGGCTGCTGACCTGGCGCGGCGGCTACCACGGCGACACCTGGCAGCCGATGGCGGTGTGCGACCCCGAAGGCGGCATGCACGAGCTGTGGCGCGGCGTGCTGCCCCGGCAGGTCTTCGCCGACGCGCCGCCCCCCGGCTTCGACGCCGCGCCCGACCCGGCGTACGAGGCCCACCTGCGGGACCTGATCGCCCGGCACGCCGGCGAACTGGCCGCCGTGATCGTGGAACCGGTGGTGCAGGGCGCGGGCGGGATGTCCTTCCACTCCCCCGCCTACCTGCGGACGCTGCGTCAGGCCTGCGACGAGCACGGCGTGCTGCTGATCTTCGACGAGATCGCGACGGGCTTCGGGCGGACCGGCGCCCTGTTCGCCGCCGACCACGCCGGGGTGACCCCCGACGTGATGTGCGTCGGCAAGGCGCTCACCGGCGGCTACCTGACGATGGCCGCGACGCTGTGCCGCTCCGCCGTCGCCGAGGGCATCGCCCGCGGCGACATGCCGGTGCTCGCGCACGGCCCGACGTTCATGGGCAACCCGCTGGCCGCCGCGGTCGCCGGCGCCTCCCTGGACCTGCTGCTGTCCCAGGACTGGCGGCGGGAGGTCGAGCGGATCGAGGCCGGGCTGCGGGAGGGCCTGGCGGAGGCGGCGCGGATCCCGGGCGTCAAGGACGTCCGCGTCCTGGGCGCGATCGGCGTCGTCCAGTTGGACCACCCGGTGGACATGGCCGCCGCGACGCGGGCCGCGGTCCGCGCGGGCGTGTGGCTGCGCCCGTTCCGCGACCTGCTCTACACCATGCCGCCGTACGTCACCGGGGACGAGGACGTGGCCCGGATCTGCGCGGCGGTGGGCGCGGCGGCGCGGGCGGGGTGACGGGGGCGGACGTCGTCACCGTAGGGGTGGGGGAACGGCAACGCCCCACCATCCGGAAGAACCAAGAGAGCGAGAGATGACATGCCGGTGCTGTTCGTGACCGGAACGGGCACGGAGATCGGGAAGACCGTGACCACGGCCGCCGTCGCCGCGGCGGCGCTGGCCCGGGGCCGGTCGGTGGCCGTGCTCAAGCCCGCGCAGACCGGCATGGGACCGGACGAGCCGGGCGACGCGGCGGAGGTGGCCCGCCTGGCGGGCGCGGCGGTCACCACCGCCGAACTCGCCCGCTACCCCGAGCCCCTGGCGCCCGAGACCGCCGCCCGCCGCGCCGGGCTGCCGCCCGTCCGCCCCGCCGAGGTCGCCGAGGCCGCGGCGAAGCTGGCGGCCTCGCACGATCTGGTGCTGGTCGAGGGCGCGGGCGGGCTGCTGGTCCGCTTCGACGAGGCGGGCGGCACGCTCGCCGACGCCGCCCGGCTGGCCGAGGCGCCCGTCCTCGTGGTGGCCCAGGCGGGCCTGGGCACCCTGAACGCCACCGCGCTCACCGCGCTGGCCCTGCGGACGCACGGGCTGACCTGTGCCGGTGTGGTGGTGGGCAGTTGGCCGGCGGAACCCGGCCTGGCCGCCCGCTGCAACATCGGTGACCTGCCCGAGGCGGCCGGCGCGCCGCTGCTGGGGCTGCTGCCCCAGGGCGCGGGCGCCCTGCCGCCGTCCGCCTTCCGCGCGGCGGCACCCGGTTGGCTGGCCCCCGCGCTGGACGGCACGGCGGACGCCGCGGGGTGGGCGGCGGAGTACGGGGCGTAGGCGGGAGCGGGGCGGGGGCGGGGCGCCGGGGCACGGCTTCGGCCATCGTCGTCACCACCTGACGTACGAGGACACGCCGCACCCCCGCGCCGCCCCGCGGACGCCCGTCAGGCCAGTTCCGCGCCCTTCCGTTCCGGGATGAGCAGCATCGCGGCCATGTCCAGGACGTAGATGACGGCGAGCAGGCCGATGGCCTTCTGGAAGCCGTACGCACCGGCGATCAGGGCCACGACCAGCGGCGCGAACCCGCCCACCCCGCGGCCGAGGTTGAAGAGCACGTTCTGCGCGGTGGCGCGGGCGTGCGTGGGGTACAGCTCGGCGATCAGGGCGCCGTAGCCGCCGGTCATGCCATTGACGAAGGCGCCCATGACGGCGCCGCCGATGAGCAGGGCGGTCGGGGTCGAGAGCGTGGCGTAGGCGAGCACCGAGAGCACCGAACCGGCCTGGAAGATCCAGAAGGTGGGGCGGCGGCCGATGCGGTCGGCGAGCCGGCCGAAGGCCAGGATGCCGCAGGCCATGCCGACGACGGTGACGGCGGTCCAGGCACCGGACTTGGTGAGGCTGTAGCCGAACTCCTTGGAGAGGTAGCTGGGCAGCCAGGTGATCACGCCGTAGTACCCGAAGTTCTGCACGGACGTCAGGACGAGGACGCCGAGTGTCGAGCGGCGGGCCACCGGCGTGTCCCACAGCGCCCGCAGCGGCGCGCCCATGGAACGGCGCTCGCGGTCGGCGGTGAAGACGGCGGGCTCGTGCATCGTCCGGCGGAAGAGGAACCCCGCGACGGCGGGCAGCACGCCCAGCGCGAACAGCGCCCGCCAGCCCCAGGCGTTGATGACCGGTGCGGAGATCAGCGCGGCGGCCAGGACACCGGCCTGCCAGCCCAGTCCGACGTACGAGGTGCCGCGGGCGCGCTTGCGGCTGGGGAACGCCTCGGCCGCCAGCGCCATGCCGATGCCGAACTCCCCGCCGATGCCGGCTCCCGCCACGAACCGGCAGGCGGCGAGCTGGAGAAAGTCCTGGGACAGCGCGGTCAGTCCGGTGAAGACCGCGAAGACGACGATCGACCAGGTCAGGACCCGGATGCGGCCGAACCGGTCGGAGAGCAGGCCGAAGACCAGGCCGCCGACGACACAGCCGATGAGGGTGATGGTGGTCAGCCAGCCCGCCTGAGTGGAGCTCAGGTGCAGTCCGGCGGTGATCGCGGAGAGCGCGAAGCTGAGGATGAGGAGGTCGAAGCCTTCGAGCCCGTACCCGACGGCGGAGGCGACGACGGCCTTGCGGGCGTAGGCCCCGTCGGCCCCGGGAGGGCGCGGCGCGGCGGAGGCACCGGTGGCCGGTGACGCGGCGGAGGCGCCGTCGGCCGGTGGGGTGTCTGATGGGGCGGCGGAGGCGGCCGGGGCGGGCCGGGCGTCCGACGGCGCGGAGTGGTGGGGCATACGTGGGTGCGTCCTGCTCTGGATCGTCCGTACGGCGTGCGGTGGGCGGACGTCGGCGGTGGGCAGGCTCGCGCGGGAGGAGACGACCGCCCGGCGGGCCCGCGCCGACGCGGCCGAGGGACCATTCTAAGCCGCGGGGGTGGCGGCGCCCCGGGCGGGCGGTGGGCGACCCGGTCCCGCCCGGCCCGTACGGTGTCCCGTTCGGTGGGCCCGCCCGCGCCCGTCCCCCTCGTAATGATCATGGCCTGAAGGCGCCCCCTCGCGTCCGTCTCACCTGCCAAGATCGAACCCATGACCCATGACGACCACGCCCCGGACCACCCGCACCAGGGCGCCGCCCTCGACGCCCGCCCCCCGCACCACGGGACCGGGCGGGCCCCCGACGACCACCGCACCTACGAGGAACTGCTCGCCGAAGGCCTGACCACGCCCTTCGAAGGCTGGGACATGGGCGTCTTCCGCGGCCGGTTCACCGAGACCGAGACCGCGCTGCCCTGGAGCTACCCCGGCCTGGTGCGGGAACGGCTACCGCAGGCCCCCTCGCTGCTCGACCTCGGTACGGGCGGCGGCGAGGTCCTGACGTCGCTGGCGCCGCTGCCCGCCCGTACGGCGGCGACCGAGAGCTACCCGCCCAACGTCCCGGTCGCCCGCCGGAACCTGGAGCCCCTGGGCATCGAGGTCGCCGAGGTGGGCGACGACGACAAGCTGCCCTTCCCCGACGACGCGTTCGCGCTGATCACCAGCCGCCACGAGTCCTACGACCCGGAGGAGATCCGCCGGGTGCTCACGCCGGACGGCACGTTCGTCACCCAGCAGGTCGGCGGGCGCGACCTGGAGGAGGTCAACCAGGCTCTGGGGGCCCCGGAGCACGACTACCGGGACTGGGACCTGGCGTCGGCCGCCGAGGAACTCACGGACGCCGGGCTGGAGATCGTCTGGCGGCAGGAGGCGCGGATCGCCGCCACCTTCCGCGACATCGGCGCGCTGGCGCTGTTCCTGCGGATCACGCCGTGGCAGGTGCCCGACTTCACCCCGGAGCGCTACGCCGACCGGCTGCGGGCCCTGCACGAGGAGATGCGCGCCGGCCGGCCGCTGACGGTGACCTGCCACCGGTTCGCCCTGGTCGCCCGGCCCCGCTGACCGTCCGGCCCCGCTTCCCGTCCGCCTCTCCGGCCCCGCCGACCGTCCGCCGCTCTCCCCCGGGACCCGGCGGCCTCGTCGGAAACCACCGGCCTCCCCGCCCACCCGGTCGATCCCCCGGCCATCCTGCCGCGGTCCCGTAGGCGCCCCTCCGGCTCCTCCGTGAGGACGATTCCGCGGCCGTCCGCCCGGTCCGCCAGGGGGATACCGGGCCCCGGGCCCCTCCCCTACTGTCGGCCCCCACGGAGGAGTTGGCACCCACGGGGAGGCGGCCATGTCCACACCTGTCACGGGTACGGCACCCAGCGGGGAAGCGGCGGCCCGGGCGGCCGGGCTGACGAAGACGTACGGGATGGGTGAGACGCGGGTCGTCGCGCTGGACGGGGTCGACGTGGCCATCGGGCGCGGGCGGTTCACGGCGGTGATGGGGCCCTCCGGCTCGGGGAAGTCCACGCTGATGCACTGCCTGGCGGGGCTGGACACGGTCTCGGCGGGGCGGGTGTGGCTGGGCGAGCGGGAGATCACCGGGCTGGGCGACCGGGAGCTGACCCGGTTGCGCCGGGACCGGGTGGGGTTCGTCTTCCAGGCGTTCAACCTGCTGCCGACCCTGACGGCGGAGGAGAACATCACCCTGCCCATGGACATCGCGGGCCGCCGTCCGGACGGCCCGTGGCTGCGGGAGGTCATCGACACCCTCCGCCTCGGGGACCGGCTGCGGCACCGGCCCGCGCAGCTCTCCGGCGGCCAGCAGCAGCGCGTGGCGTGCGCCCGGGCGCTGGCCGCGCGGCCCGAACTGGTCTTCGCCGACGAGCCGACCGGCAACCTCGACTCGCGTTCGGGCCTGGAGGTGCTGCGGTTCCTGCGGGCCGCGGTGGACACCCTGGGCCAGACGGTGGTGATGGTCACCCACGACCCGAACGCCGCCGCCCACGCCGACCTGGTGCTCTTCCTCGCCGACGGGCGGATCGTGGACGAGATGGCGGGGCCGACGGCGGAGGCGGTGCTGGAGCGGATGCAGATCTTCTCCGACGCGCCGGGCGCGCCGCCGGGGAAGGACACCGGGCTCTCGGGCCCGCCCTCCCCGCAGGCACCCGGTCCCGCCTCCGGCGGGCGGTGATCCCCCGTGCTCCGGGCCACGCTCCGCTCGTTCCTGGCGCACAAGGGACGGATGCTGCTCTCCGCGCTCGCGGTCGTCCTCTCGGTGGCGTTCGTCGCCGGGAGCCTCCTCCTCTCCGACACCGCGACCGCCACGTTCAACCGGCTGTTCGCCTCCACCGCCTCGGACGTCGAGGTCGCGCCGCGCGACCGGGACGCCGGCAACGTCACGGCCCCGGTCGCCACCCTCCCGGCCGGGCTGGGCGAGCGGGTGGCGCGCGTCGACGGGGTGGCGCGCACGCACCTGAACGTGCAGGTGCAGAACGTCGCCCTGGCGGACTCCCGCAACCGCTCGCTGGGGCCCGCGGTGGGCGGCCCCACCATCGCCACCAACTGGTACGTCGGCGAGCGCAATCCGCTGGAGGTGACCGCCGGCCGCCCGCCGCGCGGTCCGGGCGAGGCGATGCTCGACCAGGACACCGCCGACCAGAAGGGCGTGCGCGTCGGTGACCGGCTGCGCGTCCTGGCTCCCCGGCACACCTTCCCGGTGCGGGTGGTGGGGATCGCCGCGTTCCGCACCACCAACCCGGGCGCCACGCTGCTCTTCCTGGAGACCCGGACGGCGCAGCGCGAGCTGCTGGGCTCGACACGCGCCGCGACCACGATCGCGGTCGACGCCGCGCCCGGGGTGCCGGACCAGACGCTCAAGCGCCGGGTCTCCGCCGCGCTCAAGGACACGGGGCCGTACCAGGTCCACACCCGCGACGAGCAGCGCAAGTCCGCCACGGACCAGCTGGCCGGCTTCCTGAGCATCATCAAGTACGTGATGGTGGGGTTCGCGGGGGTCGCCGTCCTCGTCGGGACCTTCCTGATCGTCAACACCTTCTCGATGCTGATCGCGCAGCGCACGCGGGAACTGGGGCTGCTGCGGGCGCTGGGCGCCGACCGCCGGCAGGTGCGCCGGTCGGTCCTGGTGGAGGCGCTGCTGCTGGGCCTGGTCGGGGCGACGGTGGGGCTGGGCGCGGGCGTCGGGCTGGCCGCGGGGCTGATCGCGCTGCTCAACGCGCAGGGCCTGAAGCTGAACGCGGCGGACCTGGCCTTCCGCTGGCCGACGCCGGTCGCGGCGTACGCGGTGGGGGTCGGGGTCACCTTCGTGGCCGCGCTGCTGCCCGCGCTGCGCGCCGGCCGGGTCTCGCCCATGGCCGCGCTCGCCCATGTGGAGGTCGCGGGGACGGGCCGGCCGCTGCGCGTGCGGACGGCGGTGGGGCTGGTGATGGCCGCCGCGGGCGCGGCGGCGCTGGTGGGCTGCGCGTTCAGTACGCGGGTGGGACCGGCGGGCGGGCTGCTGGTGACGGGCATCGTGCTGACGCTGTTCTCCGGGGTGGTGCTGGGGCCGGTGCTGGTGCGGCCGGTGATCCGGGTGCTCGGCCGGGTGGTGGTCCCGGTGTCCGGCGCGGTGGGCCGCCTGAGCCGGCGCAACGCGCTGCGCAACCCCCGGCGGACGGGGGCGACCGCGACGGCGCTGATGGTGGGGCTGGCGCTGGTGACCGGACTGGCCATCACCGGGGCCTCGCTGGCCCACTCGGCCGAGCGGGAGGTGGACCGCACCCTGGGCGCCGACTTCATCGTCCAGAACCCCTCCTACCTCCCCTTCTCGCGGGAGGTCGCGGACCGTGTGCGGGACACGGACGGCGTGCGGACCGTCGTCAGCCAGCGGCTGGTCTCCCTGGACCTGCGGCTGCCGGACGGCGACCGGCGCAAGACGACGGGGGCGGCCTTCGGTCCGGGCCTCGGCTCGGTGCTGAAGATGTCGTACACGGCGGGGAACACCGCTTCCGCGCTGGCGCCGGGCCGGGTCGCCGTGGACCAGCGGTTCGCGCGTGACCACGGGCTGCGCCTAGGGGGCGTGCTGCGCGCGGTGCTGCCCTCGGGGCGTGCGGCGCGGTTCACGGTCGGCGCGCTGACCGACAACGCCGGGGGCAGCACGCAGGGCGGCGTCATCATGAGCCAGGCGACCCTGGAGGTGTACCAGCCGCAGGCGTACGACTCGCTGCTGCTGGTCGGCGCGACGCCCGGGGCCGATCAGGAACGGGTGCAGCGGGCCCTGAAGCACACGCTGGCCCCGTACCCGCAGCTGGACGTCAACGACCGGTCGGACTACAAGAAGCTGATCACCAATCAGGTGCAGGGCCTGCTCCGGCTGCTCTACGGGCTGCTGGCGCTGGCGGTGATCATCGCGGTCCTCGGGGTGGTCAACACGCTCACCCTGTCCGTCGTGGAGCGGACCCGCGAGATCGGGCTGCTGCGCGCGGTGGGGCTCTCGCGGCTCCAGACGCGCCGGATGATCCGGCTGGAGTCGGTGGTGATCGCCCTGTTCGGGGCGGTCCTGGGACTCGCGCTGGGGCTGGTGTGGGGCGCGGCTACCCAGCAGGTGCTGGAGCTGGAGGGGCTGACGTCCTTCGTGATCCCGTGGACGACGGTGGTCGCGGTGGTGATCGGCTCCGTACTGGTGGGCCTGCTGGCCGCCTTGCTGCCCGCGCTGCGGGCGTCGCGGATGAACGTGCTGGCGGCGGTGGCGCACGAGTAGGGCGGGTGCCGCAAGGGGTGGCCGCGAGTGGGCCGGGTCTCACACCGCGAGAATCGGTGGCGGGCGGCGTCCGGCCCGTGCTTGGGTTTTGATCATGAGCGATTCCCCTGTGGCCGGCGACGCGTCCGGCATATCCACCGTCCGTACCGACGCCCCTGCCGCCGCCCCCACCGACGCGCCCACCGCCCGTGCCGCCGCCCCCACCGACGCTTCCGCCACCGCCCCCACCATCCGCACCGCCGTCCCCGCCGACGCCGAGGCCGTGCTCCGCTTCTGGCGGGAGGCGGCGGAAGGCACCTCGATCACCGACGACCTGGACGGCGTCCTGCGGCTCCTGGAGCGGGATCCGGACGCGTTGCTCCTGGCGGAGTCGAACGGCCTCCTCGTGGGTACCGCGATAGCCGGTTATGACGGATGGCGCTGCTCTCTCTACCGGCTCGCGGTGCTCCCCGCCCACCGGCGGCGGGGGGTGGCGCGGGCGCTGCTGGACGCCGCCGAGCGCCGGTTCGCCGCGCTCGGGGGCCGGCGCGTGGACGCGATGGTGCTGGACCGCAACACCCTCGCGCACCACGCCTGGAACGCGGCCGGGTACGCCCCCCAGCCCGAGTGGAGCCGCTGGGTCAAGTCCCTGGACGCGTGACCGCCGTCCGTCGCCGCCCCCCGTGCCCTGCCGTCTCGCGCACCCCTCCGCACCCACCACAACCTGCGCGCTTTGCCGATCCTTTACGATGGAGGGGTCCCTGTATCCCAGTGAAAGGAGTGAGCGTCCAGCCATGGGCGAACCTCCGAGTCGTCGACCAGCCTTCTCACAGAGCGCACACCTCCGCCGTCTGTCCGACCATGGGACGGAGGTGACCCGATGACCGAGCTGCTCCTCCTGGCCCTGGCCCTCCTCCTGACCCTGGCGTGCGGGGTCTTCGTCGCGGCGGAGTTCTCGCTCACCACCGTCGAGCGGAGCGATCTGGAGCGCGCCGCCGAACGCGGCGAGCGCGGCGCCGACAGCGCGCTCAAGGCGGTCCGCGGCCTCACCTTCCAGCTCTCCGGCGCGCAACTGGGCATCACCGTGACCGGACTGGTCATCGGCATGCTCTCCAAGCCGTCGATCACCGCCCTGCTGACCGGCCCGATGGACGCCCTCGGGCTGCCGCGCTCCGCCGCCGACTCGGTGGCGCTGGTGCTCGGCACGGCGCTCTCCACGGTCGTCCTCATGGTCGTCGGCGAACTGGTCCCCAAGAACTGGGCGATCTCCAGCCCGCTGCCCGTCGCCAAGCGCGTCGCCACCGCGCAGCGCGCCTTCAGCACGGCGTTCAAGCCGCTCATCCACCACCTCAACAACACCGCCAACCGCTCCGTGCGGCGGATGGGCCTGGAGCCCGCCGAGGAACTGGCCTCCGCCCGCGGCCCGCAGGAGCTGGTCGCGCTGGCCCGCCACTCGGCGCGGGAGGGCGCGCTGGAGCCGGACACCGCCGAGCTGTTCGTCCGCACCCTCAACCTCTCCGCCCTGACCGCGGAGAACGTCATGACCCCGCGCGTGCAGGTCGTGGCGCTGGACGTGCAGTCCACGGCCGAGGACGTGGCCGCCGCGACCCGCGCCACCGGCCTGTCCCGCTTCCCCGTCTACCGAGGGACGCTGGACACCGTCGTCGGCACCGCGCACGTCAAGGACGTCCTGGCGATCCCGGCCGAGCTGCGCTCCCGCCACCCGGTCGCCGAGCTGCTGCGCGAGCCGCTGCTGGTCCCGGAGACGCTGCCGGTGGACCGGCTGCTGGACCGGCTGTCCGGCAAGCGGACGATGGCCGTGATCATCGACGAGTACGGCGGCACGGCCGGCGTCGCGACGCTGGAGGACATCGTCGAGGAGGTCGTCGGCGAGGTCCGCGACGAGCACGACCCGCTGGCGACCCCCGACCTGGCCCCCGCCGGCCAGGACCCCGAGGGCCGCGGCCTGTACCTGGCGGACGGGGCCACCCGTACGGACCGGCTGCAGGAGATCGGTTTCAAGGCGCCCGAGGGCCCCTACGAGACGCTCGCCGGCCTGATCGCCACCGAACTCGGCCACATTCCCGAGCGCGGTGACGCGCTGGAGGTCGCCGGGTGGCGGATGGAGGTCGAGGACGCGTCCGGCCGCCGCGCGGCGCGCGTGCTGCTGCGCGCCCCGCTGTCCGGCAGCGCACCCGGCCACACCGAGGAGGCGGCCCGATGACCGCGCTGCAACTCTTCATCGGCCTGCTCACGCTGGTCATCAACGCCTTCTTCGTCGGCGCGGAATTCGCCCTCATCTCCGTGCGCCGCAGCCAGATCGAGCCGTACGCCGACGAGGGCGACCGGCGCGCGCGCAGCGTCCTGTGGGGCCTGCAGCACGTCTCCGGCCTGATGGCGGCGGCGCAGCTCGGCATCACCCTGTGCACGCTGGTGCTCGGCGCCGTCGCCGAACCCGCCATCGCCCACCTGCTGGAACCCCTCTTCCACGCGATCGGCGTGCCGGACGCGCTGACCCACCCGATCTCGTTCGTCATCGCGCTGGCCGCGGCGACGTACCTGCACATGCTCTTCGGCGAGATGGTCCCGAAGAACGTCGCGCTGGCCGAGCCGGTGCGCACGGCCCTGCTGCTGGGACCGCCGCTGGTCGCGCTGACCCGGGCGCTGCGCCCGGTGATCTTCGCCGTCAACTCCTTCGCCAGCGGGCTGCTGCGGCTGCTGCGGGTGGAGGCCAAGGACGAGGTGGCGGCGACGTTCTCGGACGACCAGCTCGCGAAGATGGTCGAGGACTCCCAGGCCGCCGGCCTGCTGGACGACCGGGCCAAGGAACGGCTGCGGGACGCCCTGGAACTCGGCCGCCGCCCGGTCGCCGACGTGGTGCTGCCGGTGGAGAAGGTCGTGTCGGCTCGGCTGGGCATCACGCCCGAGGGACTGGAGCACCTGTCCGCCGAATCCGGCTTCTCCCGCTTCCCCGTCGTGGACGACACCCGGCGCATCCTGGGATACCTGCACGTCAAGGACGCCCTGGACGCCAGCCCCCGGGACCTGCCGTTCCCGATCTCGGCCCTGCGCCGGATCGCCCGCGTGCGGGCCACCACGCCACTGGACGACGTCCTGACGGCGATGGGCGCCTCCGGCACGCACCTGGCGGCGGTCATCGGCACGGACGGGCGGCTGGCCGGACTGGTGACGATGGAGGACGTGCTGCGGGAGCTGGTGTTGCAGCAGCCTTCGGGGTGAGGCTGCCGGGGGCCGGGGGCCATGGGGCATCGGCACCGGGGTCCGGAGGCCGGGGGTCGGCTCGGGTCCCGGAGGCCGGGCTCGGGGCTGGGGGCTGCTCGGGGTCCGGAGGTCGGCTCGTGGCCGGGAGTTGGCTTGGGTTTCGGAAGCTGGTTCGGGGGCCGGATGGGGCTGGTGCCTCTGGGCGGGCTCGGGCCGGTGCCCGGCCGGGTTCCGGGGCGGTGCCGGGCTTCCCTGAAGGGCGCGCCGGAGCGGACGCCGCGTGGTGGCCGCCCCGAGCGGTGGCCGCCACCGGTCACGGGCCGTCCCCGAGGGGCGGCCCGGTCGCGGTCCCGCTGGGCGGGGCGGCTAGGATCGCCCGCGCCATGGAGATCAATGCCGGTTACACCAGTTTCGTCGCGGTGGGCGACAGCTTCACCGAGGGCATGTCCGACCACCTCCCCGACGGCTCCTACCGCGGGTGGGCCGACCTGCTCGCGGCGCGGCTGGCCGCCCGCACGCCCGGGTTTCGCTACGCCAACCTGGCCGTGCGCGGCAAGCTCATCGGACAGATCGTCGACGAGCAGGTCCGCCCCGCCGCCGCGCTGGGCGCCGACCTGGTGACGCTGGTCGGCGGGCTCAACGACGTCCTGCGGCCCAAGTGCGACCTGGACCGGGTGTGCGGCCGGCTGGAGCAGGCCGTCGAGCACCTGGCCCCGCGCTGCCGGCAACTCGTCCTGATGCGCAGCCCCGGACGCCGGGGCCCGGTGCTGGAACGGTTCCGCCCACGGATGGACGCGCTCTACGCGCACATCGACGCATTGGCGCGGCGGCACGGGGCGGTGGTCGTGGACCTCTTCGCGTCCCGGGCCCTGGCCGACCCCCGGATGTGGGCGGCGGACCGCCTGCACCTGAACGCGGAAGGCCACCGCCGGGTGGCCGAGGCGGTCTGGCAGGCGCTCGGACACCCACCCGAGTCCGACTGGGACGCGCCGCTGCCCGCCTTCATACGGCCCGGCTGGGCGGCACGCCGCACGGCGGACGCCCGGTTCGCCCGGGAGCACCTGCTCCCCTGGATCGGCCGCCGCCTGTCCGGCCGCTCCTCCGGCGACGGCCGGACAGGCGCCCAGTTCAGCGCCGAGCTGGGCGAAGCCTTCTGGGTCAGCCCCGCGGACCACACGAACCCCGGCCCCGTGACGGACTGGCGACGGGTGGGGCACACCATGTCGTCAGGATGAGTCCGGTGGCTGCGAGGCGGCCGGGCTCCGCGCACCACGTGCCGACCGACGGTGGCGGCATCCCGTTGCGGGTGCCGCTCACCGGCGGCCACCGCGGGCGACGTCACCCAGCCGCCGACACCGGCCGACCGCGACTGACTCACCGTCCACCAGGCGCCCTTCCGCGCACCCGGCCTCGACCTCGACCTGTTCGAAGGCACCTGGCCCATCCCGCGCCGCACCACCCCGGCCCATCGCGCGCTCGCCGACCCCGAGGCCCCCTTCACCGCCGTCCGGCGGGGCCCGCGACGGCTCCAGTGCCGCAGCGACATCCTTGAGAGATGCCTCACCGGCGCCGGGCTCGTCCCCGCCCCACCATGACGGCCTCACGCATTCACAGTCGCCTGGTCCGGCGTCTCCGGCTGTCTCAGCTCGTTGACGAGGCGAACTCGGGCGAGCCGTGGGACTGTTGGGTTCCGCAGTCGTAACCGACCACCCCGTTCTTCCCGGCCGGGCACACGACGGAGCCGTCCGTCT
The DNA here is from genome assembly GCF_040611095.1 of Streptomyces sp. NPDC003077. Lineage (NCBI taxonomy): Bacteria > Bacillati > Actinomycetota > Actinomycetes > Kitasatosporales > Streptomycetaceae > Streptomyces > Streptomyces sp. NPDC003077. The sequence continues at coordinate 51,121 of NZ_JBEXNM010000018.1, forward strand.
CGGCGCCGACCGCCACCTGGGACAGCGACGCGGCGAGCGCGGCGGCCGAACCGGCGGACGAGCCGCACGGATCGCGGTCCAGGACGCACAAATCGCGGTCCAGGACGCACGGATTGCGGTCCCGGACGTACGGATTGCGGGTCCGCCCGCCGACCGCCGACCAGCCCGACGTCGGTTTCGCGGCACGGAAGTTCGCCCATTCGGACAGATTCGCCTTGCCGAGGACGGCCGCGCCCGCCTCCCGGAGCCGTGTCACGAGGACGGCGTCGGTGGCCGATGGGCGGGCCGACCGTGGTGGGCGGGCACGGACAGGCGCGGGGCGGCGCCGAGGAGGTCGGCGAGCCGTCCGCCATCCGGGTCCGCCGTTCCGGGATCGTCACGGTGTCGAGGTCGATGCCCGGCGGCGGGGACGAGCCGGCGGACGGCGGCGGGCCGCCCCCGCCGCAGGCTCGGCGGCCTGCGCGCGGGAGTTCGGTGCGCCCGTGGAGAGCCGGTGACCAGGGAGCCCGTGGGGGTGCTGGCCGCACCCGCCGCCGGGGGCCAGCCGTAGTGAGTGGCGGCCTTCGCGCCTCTATCGTCTGCCGTCATGCGACACATACCGATCACCATGGAGAAGTTATCCATCAGAGCGCGGCGGCTCCCGCGGCGCTCGGCGGCGGTGGCCTCGGCCACCGCCCTACTGGTCCTCGCGGCCCCCATGGCGACAGCGGCGACCGGCGCGGCACCGGTGGACACCGCGCGGCACCCCGCCAGGTCCGCCGCCTGCGATACGGAGCGCGACGCACTCGCCGCCGCCATGGACACGCTCGTCACCCGGCACGGCATCCCGGGTGTCGCCGCCGAGGCGACCGGCCCGGACTGCGGCGGCTGGAACGTGGCCCGCGGCGTCGCCGACCTGCGGTCCGGGCGCCCGATGGACGCCGCCGACCGGATGCGGATCGGCAGCGTCAGCAAGACGTTCACCGCCACGGTCGTCGTACAGCTCGCCGCGGAAGGCCGGCTCGGGCTGGACACGCCGGTCGAGCGCTACCTGCCCGGGCTGATCCGGGAAAACGGCCACGACGGCCGGAAGATCACCGTGCGGCAGCTCCTCCAGCACACCAGCGGCCTTCCCGACCACACCGAGAGCCTGGTCCAGCTGCCCCTGGAACAGTGGCGGTTCCGGCACTACGAGCCGCGCGAACTGATCGCCATGGCGCTGAAGATGCCGCGCCCCGAGAAGAAGTGGCACTACTCGACCACCAACACCGTCGTCGCGGGCCTCGTCGTCGAGCAGGTCACCGGGCGCCGCGTCGAAGAGGAAGTCACCCGCCGCATCATCGAGCCCCTCGGCCTGGGCGACACGTACTGGCCCGGTGACAGCCCGCGTATCCGGGGACCGCACTCGCGCAGCTACTACCCCACCACCGACGACCCCGACGCGCCACTGGCCGACGGCACCGAGTGGAACATGAGCTTCGGCGGCGCGGGCGGCGCGCTGGTCTCCACCCCCGCCGACACGAGCCGCTTCTTCCGCGCCCTGTTCGGCGGTGAACTGCTCCCCGCGCGCTGGCTGGCCGAGATGAAGCGCACCGTCCCCGCCGACCCGGCACGCCTGTGGCCCGGCGCCCGGTACGGACTCGGGCTGATCGCCTCGCCGCTGAAGTGCGGCGGCTGGTGGTGGTCGCACGGTGGGACGGTGCCCGGCGGACACCGCGCGCTGGGCGCCTACGGGCCCGACGGCCGGAGCCTCGGCCTCGTCCTCACCGCGGTCCCCCGCACCGAAGAGGCCGAGGCCGACTTCCGCGCCACCGCCGACGCCGCCTTCTGCTCCCCCGCCCGCCACCACCGGACCGAGGAGACTCGATGACCGCTCCCCTCCCGGCCGTGCGCCGCGCCTCGGCCGCCGCCCTGGCCCTCGTCGCCTGCCTCAGCGCCTCCCCCGCCCTGGCCACGGCCGCCACGGCCGCCACGCCCGGGACGGCGGCGCCCCGGGGCCACCGGGCCGGGCTCGACCGTTACTACCAGCAGCGCCTGAAGTGGGGCAGCTGCGTCCAGGGCCCCGACGACGCGGTGGGCCGCGACCTGGACAAGGCCGGCGTGCGGTGCGCGAACGCGACCGTGCCGCTCGACTACGCGGCGCCCCGGGGCCGTACGATCACCGTCGCGGTCTCCCGCCTCAAGGCCACCGACAGCCGCCACCGCATCGGCTCGATCCTGCTCAACAACGGCGGTCCCGGCGGCACGGCCATCGACTCGCCGCCGCACATCCGCAAGGCGATGGGGAAGGTCGGCCCGCGCTACGACATCGTCGGCTTCGACCCGCGCTTCACCGGCCGCAGCACCCCGCTGCACTGCGGCTGGCCCGTCGGCACCACTTTCTTCTCCGCCGGTCTGAGCCGCGCGAGCTTCGAGCGTCAGGTCGCCCTCCAGAAGAGCCTGGCCGAGAAGTGCCGGGCCGCCGATCCGTCGGTGCTGCCGCACGTCAGCACCCGTAACACGGCCCGCGACATGGACGTCATCCGCGGCGCGCTCGGCGAGCGGAAGATCTCTTACCTGGGCTACTCGTACGGCACCTACCTGGGCACCGTCTACACCCAGATGTTCCCCGGCCGCTACGACCGGGTGGTGCTCGACGGGGCGCTCGCCCCGCAGGACTACAACCCGCGGCTGGTGCGGTCCGCCCTCCGGGAGAACGAGCGGGCCCTCGCCGACTGGGCCGCGTGGGCGGCGCGCCGCCACGCCACGTACCACCTCGGCCGTACGCGCGGCGAGGTGCTGGCCACCATCGGCCGGATCGTCGAAGCGTCCGCGCGGCGCCCGCTGACGGTCGGCACCGCGCCGGAACGCTACCGTCTCGACGACACAGAGGTGCCGTTCCTGCTCTTCAACGCGATCTCCGACGACACCGACCGGGCACGGGCCCAGCTCGCCGAGCAGCTCTCCGTACTGGTGCGGGCCGCCGCCGGGCACCCGACCCGGTTGTCCCCCGAGTTCGCCGAACTGCTGCGGCTCCTGAACACCGGCGGGAACTTCGGCGAGGTGCAGGCCGCGATCATCTGCGGCGACAAGCCCGCCCCGCGTGACCCCGAGGTCTACTGGCGTGACATCCAGCGCAACCGTGCCAAGCACCCGCTGCTCGGCCCGCTGGCCCTCAACATCGGCCCGTGCGCCTTCTGGGACCGGCCGCGTGAAGCGCCCACCCAGATACGGCGGGACGCCCCGGGCCTGATCGTGGCCGCCACCGGCGACCCGCGCACCACATACCGCAGCAGTGTCGCGCTGCACCGTATGCTGCCGAGTTCCCGGCTGATCACCCTCAAGGGCGCCAACCGCCACGCGCTCTACGGGGAGTACGGCAACGCCTGCGTGGACACCAAGGTCAACCGCTACCTGGCCACCGGCGAACTGCCCACGGGCGACGAAACCTGCGTCAAGTAGCCTCCGGCACGGCGGAGTCCGGCACACCACCTTCGGCCGGGCCCCGCCGTGTGCCTGCGCGGGTCAGGCCGTGGCCGTCCAGGCGCGCCGGACGGCCGGCAGCACGATCACGCCGTTGCCGACGGCGGCCGAGGCCGGACGGCCCCGCGCGCCGGTGACGAAACGGCCGGGCGGGGCCCCGGCCGAGGCGAGCGGGAGCCGCCGGCGCACCGAGGCGGCGAGGGCCGCGGCCACGAAGACCGCGCCGGTGGCGCCCGAGGGCGAAGCGGCCTGACGGCCGACTGCCAGGGCGGCGGCGGAGACGATCGTGAGCCGCATCCGTGTGGAGCGGACCGTGATGGCCGGGGCCGTGGCCATGGACCATGCGGCTGTCGCCGCGGCGATCGCGGCCCCGGAACATTCGCCGCACCCGATGCCGCGCGAAGCAGCCGCCCTGAGCGAGGTTCTGCGCACCCGCCGCCAGGGCGCCGGAGCCGTGGCCGTATTCATCGCCGTTCACGCCGACGAGCTCGTCCGGCACTCGGGAGGAAAAGGCGGTGCGTTCCCGGTCGGGCACGAGCCGAGAAGGTGCCGGATGGGTGTGAGGTAGGCTCCCCGCGGCAGTTTCGGCGGGCGCGATATTGGGGGTACGTGCACGTGTCATCCGGTGCCGCAATGGCCTTTCTCACCGTGATCGGCGCATTGTGCCTTCCGGTCGGCGGTTTCGCTCTGCTCTGCGTGCCGCACCAGATTCGCAACCGCAGGCTCGGGAAGAGGGGGGCGGAGGCGGAGGCCGTGTGCGAGGAACGCCTCTACCGGGGCGGCGTCGAGGTCTCCCGGATCCGGTGTGTTTTCAGCCCACGCCCCGGCGTGCACGTCCGGGCGGTCGTGACCCCGCCGCAACCGCCACCCCGGGTCGGTGAGCCGCTCACCGTGGTGTACGACACCGACAACGCCCAAGTGGTGGAGAGCGCGCACTACCTGCGCTCGTTCGCCCCTCGCACGGGATATGTGGCCCAATCCCTCTTCGTGGTCCTGGTGCTGATCCTGCTGGTCGGCATCAGCGTCTTCTGACGCCTCCTCCTGGCGCATCTTTCTGACGCTTCCTTCTGACGCTTCAGGCGCTTCCTTCTGACGTCTCTTCCCGATGCCTTTTCCTGATGCGTTTCCCGGCGTCTTTTCCTGACGGCTCCTCCCGGGGCGGACCTGGCGGGCAGTCCCCCCTCTGTCCCTGGTTGAACCCCCGCCGCACCGGGAATGGGCCGGATGGGGCGATCACGTCCCGTAAGGGCCGCCCCACGCCATCCCGTACGGGTTCACCCCGATCCACGACCACCCAGCCCACCCCGAACAGCCCGCGTTTGTAGCAAGCCACAAGCAGGGCCGGGGCGCTGGCCTGCGGAAACCGCCAGTAGACTCTGGGAACGTGACTGCCAAGCCCCGCATCCCCAATGTCCTGGCCGGCCGCTACGCCTCCGCGCAGCTCGCCGTCCTGTGGTCCCCCGAGTACAAGGTCAAGCTGGAGCGGCAGCTGTGGCTGGCCGTGCTGCGCGCGCAGCGGGACCTCGGGGTCGAGGTGCCGGAGCAGGCGCTCGCCGACTACGAGCGGGTCCTGGAGAACGTGGACCTGGCGTCGATCGCGGAACGCGAGAAGGTCACCCGGCACGACGTCAAGGCCCGCATCGAGGAGTTCAACGCCCTCGCCGGCCACGAGCAGGTCCACAAGGGCATGACCTCCCGGGACCTGACCGAGAACGTCGAGCAGTTGCAGGTCCGGCGGTCCCTTGAGCTGATGCGCGACCGCACCGTCGCCGTCCTGGGGCGCCTTGGCGGGCTGGCCGCCGAGCACGCCGAGCTGGTGATCGCGGGCCGGTCACACAACGTGGCGGCGCAGGCGACCACCCTCGGCAAGCGGTTCGCGACCGCCGCCGACGAGCTGCTGGTGGCGTACGAGCGCCTGGAGGACCTGCTCTCCCGTTACCCGCTGCGCGGCATCAAGGGCCCGGTGGGCACCGCCCAGGACATGCTGGACCTGCTGGGCGGGGACGCGGGCAAGCTCGCCGAACTGGAGCAGCGGATCGCCGCCCACCTCGGCTTCGGGCAGGCGTTCACCTCCGTCGGCCAGGTCTACCCGCGGTCCCTGGACTACGACGTGGTGACCGCGCTGGTGCAGCTCGCCGCCGCGCCGTCCTCGCTGGCCAAGACGATCCGGCTGATGGCCGGACACGAGCTGGTCACCGAGGGCTTCAAGCCGGGGCAGGTCGGCTCGTCCGCGATGCCGCACAAGATGAACACCCGCTCCTGCGAGCGCGTCAACGGCCTGATGGTCATCCTGCGCGGATATGCGTCGATGGCCGGCGAGCTGTCCGGCGACCAGTGGAACGAGGGCGACGTGTCCTGCTCGGTGGTGCGCCGGGTCGCGCTGCCGGACTCCTTCTTCGCCCTGGACGGTCTGCTGGAGACGTTCCTGACCGTGCTGGACGAGTTCGGCGCCTTCCCCGCCGTCGCCTCCCGCGAGCTGGACCGCTACCTGCCGTTCCTGGCCACGACGAAGGTCCTGATGGGTGCCGTGCGCGCCGGGGTCGGCCGGGAGATCGCGCACGAGGCGATCAAGGAGCACGCGGTGGCCGCCGCGCTGGCCATGCGCGAGCAGGGCGCGGAGCGCAACGAGCTGCTGGACAAGCTGGCCGCGGACGAGCGGATCCCGCTGGACCGGGCTCAGCTGGACGCCCTGATGGCCGACAAGCTGTCCTTCACCGGCGCCGCCGCCGACCAGGTCGCGTCCGTGGTCGCCCGCATCGCCAAGATCACCGAGCGTCACCCGGAGGCCGCCGCCTACACGCCCGGCGCCATCCTCTGACGAGCCGGAGGGTGTGCCCGTGACGAGCCGGACGGTGTTCCCGTGACGAGCCGGGCGGTGCGCCCGTGACAAGCCGGACGATGCCCCGCCGGTGGCCCCCGGCCCCGGCGCGGGTATCCGTCCGCCGTCCGGTTCCGGCACGGGTACCCGCCCACTGCCTGATCCCGACCCGGCCCCCGGCCCCGGCGCCCGGCCGGTGGGTCCCGGACCCGCTCGGGCGCCGGTAGGAGGGCCCCGTCATGCGTCCGAGCGCCGAAGAGCTGCTGGCCGCCCGCGACCGCCTCGTCCCCGACGTGATCGCGAGCGACCTGCGCGTCCTGTTCTGTGGCATCAACCCCGGGCTGATGTCCGCCGCCACCGGCCACCACTTCGCCCGGCCCGGCAACCGTTTCTGGCCCGCGCTGTACGCCGCCGGGTTCACCCCGCACATCCTCAAGCCCGCGCAGGAGCAGGAACTGCTCTCCCACGGCGTGGGCATCACCAACGTCGTGGCGCGCGCCACCGCCCGGGCGGACGAGCTGCGGCCGGAGGAGTTCCGCGAGGGCGGGCGGCTGCTGGAGCAGAAGGTGGCCGCGCTGCGGCCCCGGTGGCTGGCCGTCGCCGGGGTGACCGCCTATCGGGTGGCGTTCGACGAGAAGGGCGCGAAGGTCGGCCCGCAGGAGCGGACCATCGGCGCCACCCGGGTATGGGTCCTGCCGAACCCGAGCGGCCTCAACGCCCACTGGCCGCCCCAGGCACTCGCCGAGGAGTTCGCCCGGCTGCGCGCGGCGGCGTTCGCGGACGACGAGGAGTAGCGCCGCCCGCTCCTCCCTCTTCGCTTCTTCCTCTTTCTGTTCCTGTTCTTCTGTTCCTGTTCTTCCTCTTCTTCCTGTCCCGACCCCGGGCCGCTCTTCTTCCGGTCCCGTACCCGGGTGGCGGCCGGGTTGTCCCCCGTTGGCACCCCCTCGCCTCGTCCTGAGCTGCCGAATTGGATCTTTGGGTTGATACTCGGAGATATCGATGTGCCGTTCCCGGCCGTGCCAGCTCCTAGCGACAGGACGAGATGACCACAAGTCAGCCTCAGCCGCCGCCCTCCCGGCGGAACAAGCGGTCGCGCGACGGTGGGAGGAGCGCCGCGACCGACCAGATGGTGCGCACGCTGCTGCGCCGCCGCAAGCGGACGCTCAGCGTCGAGGACGTCACGGTCACCGACCGGCCGATGGTGCGGCGGGCCGTCACCGCCGCCGCGCTGGGCAACACCATGGAATGGTTCGACTTCGGCGTCTACGCCTACCTGGCGGCGACGATGGGGAAGGTCTTCTTCCCCGCCAGTTCGTCCGGCGCCCAGGTCGTCTCCACGTTCGCCACCTTCGCCGCCGCCTTCGTGGTGCGTCCGCTCGGCGGGCTGGTCTTCGGCCCCTTGGGGGACCGCATCGGCCGGCAGCGGGTGCTGGCGGCCACCATGATCATGATGGCGATCGCGACCTTCGCGGTGGGCTTCCTGCCCACCTACGCCTCCGTCGGGTTCACCGCTCCCATGCTGCTGCTCCTGTGCCGCCTGGTGCAGGGGTTCTCCACGGGAGGCGAGTACGCGGGAGCCACGACCTACATCGCCGAGTACGCGCCCGACAAGCGGCGCGGCTTCCTCGGGAGCTGGCTCGACTTCGGGACCTTCGTCGGCTACGCGCTCGGCTCGGGACTGGTCACCGTGCTCACCGCCGTACTGGGCACGGACGGCCTGACGGACTGGGGATGGCGCATTCCCTTCCTGGTCGCCGGGCCGCTCGGCCTGATCGGGCTCTACATGCGGATGAAGCTGGAGGAGACGCCCGCCTTCCAGCAGGAAGTGGAGGCGGCGCGCAACAGGGCGGAGAGCGACGGCACGGCGGACGGGGAGGAATCCCCCGTGGAGGAGGCGCGGCAGTCCGGCAAGGGCCGGCTGAAGGAGATCTTCACCCAGCACTGGCAGGCCGTGCTGATCTGCATGGGGCTGGTGCTCCTGTACAACGTCACCAACTACATGGTGACGTCCTACCTGCCGACCTTCATGACCGAGACCCTCGGCGAGGACGAGACGACGGCGCAGCTGCTGGTGCTGGGCACGATGGTCGTGGTGGCGCTGACCATCACGACCGTCGGCCGGTCCTCGGACCGCTGGGGGCGCCGGCCCGTGTTCATGGCGGGGAGCGTGGCGCTGGTCGCGCTCGCCTACCCGGCCATCCTCCTCATCCGTCACGGCGGCGTCCTCCAACCCGCTTTCGGCTGCCTGATCCTGGGTCTGCTGCTGGTCTGCTTCGCCGGCACCTCCGCGTCCACCCTCCCCGCGCTCTTCCCCACCCGGCTGCGTTACGGCGCCCTGTCCATCGCGTTCAACATCTCCGTCTCGATCTTCGGCGGTACGACACCGCTGGTGGCGTCCGCGCTGGTGGAAGCCACCGGCAGCAACATGGTGCCGGCGTACTACCTGATGGTGGCCGGCGTGATCGGCTGTATCTCGACCTTCTTCCTGCACGAGACGGCGGGGAAGCCGCTGCGCGGCTCGGGCCCGATGGTGGAGACCCCCGCCCAGGCCCACCGCCTGGTGGCGCGCAGCCGTATGGCGGAGAGCCGCCGGGCTCGCGACATCTACATCCGGCTCCGCCATCCGTGGCGGCACCATCGCAACGGGGACCACTGACGGAAGACCCGGGACGGGGGACACGGGGACCACTGCCGGGACCCCCGGGACGGAGACCACTGACGGGAGATCCAGGGACGGGCCGCCGACCCCGCCGGCCGGGCGCTCCGCCCCGTGACGACCTTCATGGCCCGGCGGGAGGGGTCCCCGGCCCCGGCCCGGCTATCGCTCCCTGCCGAGGCGCCGACCTGGACATCGTCCCCTCCCCGACCGCCGCCAGGAGGTGGAAGGAAGGGCCGGGCTCCGGGCAGGGCGGCCCGCCCTCGCCGCGTCCGGCGCCGACCGTGATCCACCGTCCCTCGATCCGCCAGGAGCATGCCTCCTCCAGGAGTCCGCTGAGGCGCTCCAGCGGTGCCGGGACCGGCATACCCATCGCGGCCCGTTCCCGCTCCACGGTCAGGTCCAGCACCTCGGGCGGCCCCCATCGCAGGGACAGGACGGACACCAGGGCCGCCAGCCCCGCCCCGGACGCGTGCGCCGCCTCCTCGACGTCCGCGGGGTCGGCGTCCCACAGCGGCTCGCTCTCCTCCAGCAGCGCCAGGTGGTAACCCGGCCCGCTCTCGCCCGGGGGCGAGCGGAGGGGAACCGGGGCGTCCGGGAAGGCGCGGACCCGCAGCAGGTCGATCGCGGCCACATGCCGTGCCGTGGTGAGAGGCAGGGCTCCCGGCCCGGTGTGGGGTGCGGCGCCCGGGGCGGGGCGACCGGCCGACGTGGAGGGAGCCGGTGTGGAGGGAGCCTGCCGATGCCTGGGACCGTTGGTGTCGTGCCGCGTGGTGGTCATGCCGTCAGTAAACCGCCAGGGTCTGACAATTGACCGGCGGTCGGTTCTCGTCCCCGCTGCTCCGGCGGCCCGCCCTCGGCCGACACGGCGTCAACTCCTGGCGCCACCCCCACACCGGAGAGCGGACCTCGGCGTCTTACCGCCGGTAGCCCCGCGTCTCGTGTTCCCTTCCGCCACGGGCGGGGCAAGCGTGCCTGAGCCTCGTCCGGGCCATCCGCAGCGAGCGAAGGGACACCCCTCATGGCACAGCAACACGCAGGCGAAGACCGCCACCACCCCCCGCGCCCGGCCACGGCGGCCGAGCGGCCCGCCCGCAGACAGGTGCTGCGATACGGCGCCGCCACCGCCGGCGCCGTCGCCCTCCCGCGTCTGGCGGGCACCGCTCGCGCCGCTGCCCGGGGCCGGGGCCGGACCGGCACCGTGGCGGTGCTGGGCGGCGGGGTCGGCGGGCTGACGGCCGCGCACGAGCTGGCGGAGCGCGGGTTCGCGGTGACGGTGTACGAGCGGCGCCGGGAGTTGGGCGGCAAGGCGCGCAGCATCCCCGTCCCCGGCACGGGGACCGGCGGGCGCGCGGATCTGCCCGGTGAGCACGGCCACCGCGGCGTCTTCGGCTTCTACCACAACCTGCCGGACACCCTGCGGCGCATCCCCGTCGACGGCGGTCGCACCGTGCACGGCAACCTCACCTCCGTACCGTGGATCTGCTTCGCCCGTGACGGCGCCCGGCACGATCTGCCGCTTCCCACCACGCCGTTCGAAGGACGGACACTGGACCCGGACGCCCTCCGGCGCATGGTGGTGGGTGCCCTCTCCCAGCTCACGCGGCTGCCCGTGGACGAGTCGGCGTTCTTCGCCCGGCAACTGGCGATCCTGCTGACGAGCAGCAGGCAGCGGAAGTTCGGGCAGTGGGAGCACACCAAGTGGCTCGACTTCATCAAGGCGGAGGGCAAGTCGGAGGAGTACCGCAGGATCTGGGGCGGCGGGGCGCAGGTCATCCAGGCGCTCAAGCCCGCGGACGCCAGCGCGCGCACCTGCGGGCAGGGGCTGGAGGGCATCGTGTACGCGCTCCTCCAGCGGGGCGTGGACGGGCCCGGCGACCGCGTCTTCGACTCCCCCACCAGCGAGGCGTGGATCGACCCGTGGGCGCGGCACCTGCGGGCACTGGGCGTGCGGTTCGCCGGGGACCACTCGGTCGAGGCGCTGGAGCTGCGTCAGGGCCGGATCGCCGCCGCCCGGGCCCGTACGGGCGCGGGGACGGTGCGGATCGAGGCGGACTGGTTCGTGGTGGCCACCCCCTTGGAGCAGGCGCGCGCCCTGTGGAACCCGGCCATCCGGGCGGCCGACCCCCACTTGGCCGCCATGGACCGGTTGCGGAGCACCTGGTCGCAGGGCATCCAGTTCTACCTGCGACGTCCGGTGCCCGTGGTGCGGGGGCACGTGGCCTATCTCGACTCGCCGTGGTCGCTGGTGTCCATCAGCCAGTCGCAGTTCTGGCGCCCGGACTTCGCCCGGACCTGGGGTGACGGCGAGGCGCGCGACTCCTTCTCCGTGGTGGTCTCCAATTGGGACGAGCCCGGCATCCTGTACGGCAAGCCCGCCCGCCGCTGCACCCGGGAACAGGTGGCCCGCGAGGTCTGGGCGCAGATGAAGGCCGCCCTGGAGGACACCGGCCGCAGCTATCTTCCCGACGGCGTCCTGCACTCCTGGCACCTGGACCCGGCGATCACCGAGACCGGCACCGGTGAACTGGCCAACGACGACCCCTACACGCTCAACGACGCCGGCTCCTGGGACCTGCGGCCGGACGCGGCGACCGCCGTTCCCAACCTCTTCCTCGCCGCCGACTGGGTCCGCGCCTACAGCAACGTCGACTTCACCTCGATGGAGACCGCGAACGAGGCGGGCCGCCGGGCCGCCAACGCCGTCCTGGAGGCAGCCGGTTCCGGCGCCCGCCCGGCGCGGCTGTTCCCGGCCTACCGCCCGCCGGAGTTCGAGGCCGCCAAGGCGCTGGACGCCGCGCGCTACCGGCTGGGGCTGCCCCACGTCCTGGACCTGCCCTGGCCCTCATAGGGCCGGTCGCCGGCCGTCGGCCGCCCGCGGTTCCGCCTCGTTGGGCGCGCTCACGACGCGCGAGGACGCGTCTCCCCGCCATCAGCGGCGCCCGGTGCGCGAGTCCCGGGTGAGATCGGTCACCACCGCGGCGTTGGCGGGGCCCGTGCGAGCGCCGCGCCGAACCGCGGACCCCCGCGCGTCCACGGTGGACGGCCGCTCACCCGCCCGGCGCGCCCGACGGCCCGGCCCCGGCGCCGGCCGCCCCGCCACTCGCCGCACACCGGCTGACCGGCTACGATCCGCCTCACCGGCAATGCGAGGGAGAAGGACGTTGGGGCGGCTCACCGGAGGGGACCCCTCCCTGCTGCGACGGATCAACTCCACGGTGGTCCTGCACGCGCTGCGCGGTGCCCACTCCCCCACGCTCAGCCATCTCGTCAAGGTGACCGGGCTCTCCCGGCCCACCGTCGAAGGCGTGGTCGAGGGGCTGATCGAGGCCGGGCTGGTGGCCGAGGCCCCCGCCGAGGAAGGCGCGGCGCGCCGCCAGGGCCGTCCGGCCCGCCGGTTCCGCTTCCGCACGGAGGCCGGGCACCTGCTCGGCATCGAGATCGGCCCGCACCGCGTCGCCGGCCTGCTCTCCGACCTGGCCGGCCGGGTGATCGGCTCGGCGCAACGCCCGGTCCTGGAGTCCGCCTCGGCGGACGAGCGGCTGGAGCGGGTGCGCGCCGTGGTCGCGGAGGTGCTGCGGCGTACGGGTGTGGCGCGTGGTTCGCTGCGCGCGGTCGGCGTGGGCAGTCCCGGCATCGTGGAGGCGGACGGCACCGTGCGGCTGGGCACGGCGCTCCCCGGCTGGACCGGGCTGCCTCTGGGCGATCGGCTGCGGCGCTCCTTCCGCTGCCCCGTACTGGTGGAGAACGACGCGAACGCCGCGGCGCTCGCCGAGCATTGGAAGGGCGCGGCGGCCGACTCCGACGACGTGGTGTTCGTCCTGGCGGGGCTCAGCCCGGGTGCCGGCTCGCTGATCGGCGGGCGGCTGCACCGCGGGTTCGGCGGCGCGGCGGGGGAGATCGGGGCGCTGCACCTGTTGGGCCGCGGGGCGCGTCCGGAGAAGCTGCTGTCCACGACCGGGCAGCCGCTGCACCCGTTGGACGAGGCCCAGGTGGCGCGGGTGTTCGCGCTGGCGCGGGACGGTGACGCGCGGGCCCGGGACGCGGTGAACCGCTTCATCCAGCGGCTGGTGCACGACGTCGCCGCCCTGGTGCTGGCCCTGGACCCGGAGCTGGTGGTCGTCGGCGGCTGGGCGGCCGGCCTCAACGACGTGCTGGACCCGCTGCGCGCCGAGCTCGACCGGTACTGCCTGCGCCCCCCGCGCGTCGAACTGTCGCTGCTGGGCGAGGCGGCGGTGGCCACGGGGGCGCTGCGGCTGGCCTTGGACCACGTGGAGGAGCAGCTGTTCGCGGTGGAGGGCACGGCCACGGCCCACCGGTGAACCGCCGGGCGTCATGACGAACGGGCCGCCGGGAGAGGTCTCCCGGCGGCCCGTTCGTCCGTGGTGCGGGTGGGGTGCGCGGTGGGTGATCGCGCCCCCGCAGGCGGGGCGACAGGCCCCGTACGCCTCCGCGACCGCGGCCCGTCCCCGTTCTCAGCCGGCCAGGACCGTCATCGCCTCGCTGTCGCCGAAGGTCAGGCGGCAGGTGTCGGCGCGGTAGGTGGAGACGGCGACGGCCGCGGTACGGCCCCGCGCGAAGTAGCGCGTGGTGACGACGAGGACGGGGGCGCCCGGAAGGCGGTCGAGCCGTCGGGCGTCGTCCGCGCGCGCCGAGCCCAGTTCCACCGCCCGGTCCTGGCCCTCCAGTTCCAGACCCTGGAGCCGGCGCAGCACGTCCCGCGCGCGGGCCGCGGCGTCGGCCGGCTGCTCCGCTCCCTCCGCCCCCTTGCCGGTCTCCGGTGCCCCGCGCAGGGACGAGGCCGGGACGTAGAGCAGTTCGGCCGCGACCGGCTGACCGTGAGTGACGCGGCTGCGGCGCACGACGTGCACCGGCTCGCCGGGCACGGTCTCCAGCAGCCGGGCCACCGCGGCGGGAACCGTCTCCGCCTCCGTCGCCTCCACGGGCTCCCAGTCGTCGCCGGGTGCGCCGGGCCAGGTGTGCCGCGCGGGGTCCACGGCGACACCCATCCGGGGCGGGGCCACGGTGGTGCCCACGCCACGGCGGCGTTGCAGCCTGCCCTCCAGCTCCAGTTGCTCCAGCGCCTGCCGGAGCGTGGCGCGGGCGACGCCGAACCGGGCCGCGAGGTCCCGCTCGTTGGGCAGGATCTCCCCGACCGCGAACTCCGAGTCGAGCGCCTCGCTGAGCACGGTCTTCAGGTGCCAGTACTTCGGCTCCGGTGCCGTTTCGAGCTGCGTGGTCCCCACCCTGTCCTCCGCGATGGCCGTTTCCCCGACGGGTCGCCCCACCGGAATTCCGGTGTCGGCCCGTGCGCTCTCCGATATGAGCGCTTCTTTATTAAAGGTTGTTGCAGTATCCCTGCGACGATATGGCGGCCCCCACCCTTGGTCAAGACCAATCAGGGACAGGTTTCGGTCGGACCGTTCGCCGTCCGGCGCGAGCGCGGGGTGGCCCGCTTCCGTACGGCGGGGGGGCGGAGGAATCCCGGGGAAACCGCTGCGGGGTGCCCGTCACCGGTTGCGTACAGGATCCGTACAGGAGAGGCGCGGGCGCGTAGCGGAGTCCTCCGGTCCTCTATCGGCACGGGCCCCGGTCTGCCCCCGCGCGTCCGCGATCAAACGCGCCGTACGGCACGGAGGCGGCTCACCGGCCAGGCGGGACGCGCTGACGCGCCACTCCCGCTCGCGTCGGTCCGGGCCTGCGCCGAACCGTTCCCCTCAGGCTTCCCAAGCGCCGGCGGCCCCGTCGCCGCGGGTGGGCGGGGGGCTGGGTGGTCACGGACCGAGGAATTCCGGTCAGAGTCGATCGGCGCGATACGGCCCCATGCGGGGGGCACTTCGGGGGCGCTGGCGGGGTTATTCGGAGGCACTTCGGGGGCGCTGGCGGGGCTCTTCGGAAGCGCTTCACGGCGGCCGTCGGGACGCCGATCACCGGGGCCCACGCATGGGACGAGCCGACGCGCGGAGCCCGTCGAAGACACGTCCGGCACGCACGCCGGACGGAGACCACCGGCCACGCCACCGAGGGCGCCGACGCCTCGCCGTACGGCGCCCCGCGCCCCGCTGCCCGTCCTTCGGCTACCGGTCCGCCAGGAACTCCAGCTTGTCCGGGTTGCGGATGATGTAGACGGTCTGGATCCGGCCGTCCACGATGTCGACCTGGAAGACGGCGTCGGGCACGCCGCCGTACAGCGCCATCAGCGCCATCCCCCCGTTGAGCTCCAGGAACCGGAACTCCAGGTTTTCGGCGGCGGTGCCGGCGATCGCGAGCAGGAAGCGCCCGACCTTGTCGGCGCTCTCGATGACGCGCAGCGGCGCCTTCGCCTTGCCGCCGCTGTCGCCGACGAGCCGCACGTCGTCGGCGAGGAGGCTGAGCAGCCCGTCCAGGTCGTCGCCGGCGGCAGCGGCCAGGAACCGTTCCGTCAGGTCGCGTTGCCTGGCCGGATCCACCTCGAACCGCGGTTTGCCCTCCTCGACGTGGCGCCGCGCGCGGCTCGCGAGCTGGCGCACCGCCGCCTCGCCGCGGTCGAGGATGCCGGCGATCTCCTCGTACCCGTAGCCGAAGGCCTCGCGCAGCACGAACACCGCGCGTTCCAACGGCGAGAGGGACTCCATGACGACGAGCATCGCCAGCGTCACGGACTCGGTGAACACCGCCCGCTCGGCGGAGTCCGGGGCTTGGCCGCCGAAGTCGGTCACCAGCGGTTCGGGCAGCCACGGGCCGACGTACGACTCACGCCTCGCCTGGGCCTGGCGCAGCCGGTCGATCGCCAGCCGGGTCGTGACCCGGACCAGGTACGCGCGCGGCGTGCGCACCCCTTCGTGGTCGGCCGCCGACCAGCGCAGCCACGCCTCCTGGACGACGTCCTCGGCGTCGGCCACCCGGCCGAGCATGCGGTAGGCCACGCCGTGGAGCATGGGGCGGTGTTCCTCGAACACGTCGGTCACGGAGTCGGTGTGCACCCTTCCATCCCAGCGGGACGCCACCACGTTGTCCAGCGAGAATGAGCGGAATCGACGGCTCGGGGACGTGGTGTGCGGCACACTGCGGCGGCGTGCGTACCTGGTCGGCGGTGCGTCCGTCGACGACGGTTTGGCGCCAAGGTGCCCAACTCCGCGGTCGGGGAGGCGGTCAGGGAACTACTAGGG
The DNA here is from genome assembly GCF_040611095.1 of Streptomyces sp. NPDC003077. NCBI lineage: Bacteria > Bacillati > Actinomycetota > Actinomycetes > Kitasatosporales > Streptomycetaceae > Streptomyces > Streptomyces sp. NPDC003077. The sequence goes on from NZ_JBEXNM010000018.1 coordinate 67,184, forward strand.
GGTCTGCCTCCGTCCTCACCGTCCCCCGGCGGCGCAGCATCCCGGAGCCGAGGGCCACGCCCAGGCCGACCAGCAGGCTGCCGCCCGCCTGTGCCGGGCCGTAGCCGCCGGTTCCGGCCAGCGGGGCGGTCAGGGCGGCGAACACCGGTATCAGGCCGGAGAAGAGGGTGGCCCGTTCGGCGCCGATCCGCTGGATGCCCGCGTACCAGCACACGAAGCCGATCACCGTGACCACCGCGGCCTGCCATCCCAGCGCCGCGGCCTCCGTCGCGTCCGGCAGCCGGACCCACCCCGGGCCGTCCGTCAGCACACCGAACGCCGCTGCCTCCACCGCCGCGATGCCGCACGCCGCGGCCGACAGGAGCCGGGGCCCCAGCGGTGCGATGACGGGCACGGCCAGCACGGCGAATCCGACCTCTCCGCACAACGCCGCCACGGAGAACAACAGACCCGCACCGTCGGTCCGGCCCCAGCCCTGCACCGTGAACGCGCCCGCGGCCACCAGCGACGCCCCGTACAGGACGGCCGGAAGCGGACGCCGCCCGCCCAGCAGCGGGACGATCACCGCGACCACGATGGGCGCGCAGCCGACGAGGACGCCGGGCACGGCCGGTTCCGCGGTCCGTTCGGCGGCCAGGATCGCGAAGTTGAAGCCGACCATGCCGACGGCCGCGAGCGCCGCGAGCCGCCCCCACTGGCGCGGGGACAGGGCACGCAGCGGTGCCGTCCCCCGGCGGCCGAGCAGCGGCAACAGGAGCAGGCAGGCGACGGCGTACCGGAGGGCCTGGCCGCCCGCGTACGGGTAGTCCCCGAGCAGACTGTTCGCGGTGAACGACCCGCCCACCAGGAAGCAGGCGACGGCGGCGAGGAACGCGCCGGTCCGGAGCCGCCGGGCGTGGTGACTTCCGGGATCGTCGCGCCCGGGGCGGTGGCTCGCTATGGGATCAGGTTCCGAGGTCCGTTCCCGGAGTCGGGCGTTGGGGGCAGTGCCGGTCTCCAGCGGTCGGCGGCTGCCTGCCGCTGCCCCGGAGGGGGCACGGTTGCCGGCCTCGGTCTTCGGCGGCTCACGGCTTTCGGCTTCGGCCTCCGAGGGGGCGTCGTCGCCTGTCCCGGGGCGCTCGTCATGGTCCGTCCCCGACGGCCGATGGTCGTCCGTCTCCGGCATCTCATCGTTGTCCGTCTCCGGCGTCTCATCATTGGCTGTCCCCGGCGTCTCATCATTGGCTGTCCCCGGCATCTCATCGTTGGCCGTCCCCGGCGGCGTGGGCGCGTACGGAGCCGGGTTCGTCGCCTTCGAGTCGGGCCGGGCGGTCCTGTGCGGCGGGTGTTGGGGTGTCCGGTGCATGAGACGGACGGTAGGCGGGGGGTGCGGTCCGTCTTAAGGTCCACTTCCATGACGTCATCGGGGACCACTTCGTCACGAGGGGCGCGGGGACCAGGAGATCCGCAACCGCCCGCTGCCTCGTCCCCGCTCACCGAGGAATCAGCCCCCGCCGAGGAATCAGCCCCCGCCGGAAGAAGGCCGCCTCGGAACCCCGCAGCGAGCGAAGACCCGGCACACACCGGCCGCGCTTCGTGGTCGGCCGCCTGGGAGTTGCTGCTGCCGACCGCGTCCGCCCCGCCCCGGCGCCGCGGCCGGGTGCTCCAGCAGGCGCTGCGGGACGCGGTGCGTTCCGGGCGGCTCGCCACCGGGACCCGGCTGCCCGCCAGCCGGGAGCTGGCCGCGGACCTCGGTGTCTCGCGCGGGCTGATCACCGAGGCGTACGAGCAGTTGACGGCCGAGGGCTATCTGAGCAGTGTGCGCGGCTCGGGCACGTGGGTGGGCGGTGCGGTCCGGACCGCGACAGCAACAGCAACAGCAACAGCAACAGCAACAGCAACGGAACCGGTCGTCGCGGTGCCGCCCGACAGCCCGGCCCTCGACTTCCGGCCCGGCGTCCCCGACCTCTCGCTCTTCCCGCGCGCCGCCTGGTCGGCCGCGCACCGCCGGGCGCTGGCCCGGTTGCCGCACCGGGGCCTGGGCTATCCCGATCCGCGCGGGCTGCCGGAACTGCGTTCCGCCCTCGCCGCGTTGCTGTCCCGGCGGCGGGGCGTGGTGGCCGACCCGGAGCGGGTGGTGGTGTGTTCGGGGGTGGCACAGGCGCTGACCCTGCTCGGCTTCGTCCTGAGCGCCGAAGGGCAGCGCGCGGTGGCGGTCGAGGACCCGGGCAGTCCGGAACACACCGGGCTCTTCGCGTCCACCGGTCTGCGGACCGTCCCCGTGCCGCTGGACGCCGAGGGGCCGCGGCTGGACGCGCTGGCCGCGAGCGGCGCGCAGACGGCGTTGCTGACGCCGGCCCACCAGTTCCCGTCGGGCATCGCCTGCTCCCCTGCCCGCCGGTCGGCCCTGCTCGCGTGGGCCCGCGGGGTCGACGGGCTGCTGATCGAGGACGACTACGACGGGGACTTCCGCTACGACCGGGCGCCCGTCGGCGCACTGCAAGGACTGGACCCGGACCGGGTGGCGTACGCGGGGTCGGTGAGCAAGTCCCTCGCGCCGGGGCTCCGGCTGGGCTGGCTGGTGGTCCCCGAGGCGCTGGCCGACGCGGTGACGGTCCGCAAGCGCACGCTCGACCTCGGCCATCCGGTGCTCGACCAGTGGGCGCTCGCCGACTTCGTCGCCCGCGGCGACTACGACCGCCACCTGCGCCGCTGCCAACGCGCCTACCGCGCCCGCCGGGACGCCCTGACCTCCGCGCTCGCCGCACTCTGCCCGGACGCCGAGGTGACCGGCATCGCGGCCGGGCTCCACGCCATCGTCACCCTTCCGGAGGCGTACGGACCGCGGGAACGCCTCCTGGAACGGGCGCGGCGCGCTGGGGTGGCGGTGCGCCCTCTGTCGCACTACCTCAGTGCCGCGCGGAACGGCATCCATGAGGCCGACGGCCGGGTCCGGCTGGTCCTCGGGTACGCCCATCTGCCGCCCGGTGACATCGAGCGCGCCGTGTCTCTCTTGGTGCCGCCGTCAGCCGGACGGTGAGCCGCGGACGGATCCGACGTCCCCGACCGTGCCGGCCGCCTCGTCCGCCCCGCCGTCCCTCGCACCCCGATCCCCGCATCCTCGTCCCCCACTCCCCCGTTCACCTCCCGTTCGCCCGCCCGGAACCGGCCACCGGTACGAACGGGTCATCACCGCCCCGCTCGCCCGCTGACCAGGGCGGTTGTGGGCGGTGGACCCGCGTACGACGAAGCACGGAGGATTCCCATGACGACGCACGGACCCGGCAGAGCCCTCGGGCGGCGCTCGGTGCTGCACGGCGCGGCGGTCGCCTCGGCCGCCCTCGCCCTCCCCGCGGCCGGGGGCGCGCCCGCCGTGGCCGCGCCCGGCCAGATCCGTGCGGGGCGCCCGCGCGCCGCGTGGGGCGTCCAGGCCGGGGACGTGACGTCCTCGTCGGGCGTGGTGTGGGTACGGTCTGACCGGCCGGCCCGGATGATCGTCCAGACGGCCGCCACCGAGTCCTTCCGCAACGCCAGGACCTGGCACGGGCCGCTCGTCGGCCCCGGGACGGACTTCACCGGCCGCACCGCGCTGCACGGCCTGCCGTCCGGCGAGCAGATCCACTACCGCGTGGTGCTCGCCGACCCGGACGACTACCGGCGGACGAGCGAGCCGGTCGCCGGGACCTTCCGCACGGCGCCCGTCCGGCGGCGCGAGAACGTGCGCTTCCTGTGGTCGGGGGACCTCGCGGGCCAGGGCTGGGGCATCAACCCCGATCTCGGCGGCTACCGGATCTACGAGGAGATGCGCCGCCGCGACCCCGACTTCTTCCTGTGCAGCGGCGACAACATCTACGCGGACGGCCCGATAGCCGAGCGGGTCACGCTGCCCGACGGCCGGGTGTGGCGGAACGTGATCACCGAGGAGAAGGCGAAGGTCGCCGAGACACTGGCCGAGTACCGGGGGAACTTCCGCTACAACCTGCTGGACCGCCACCTGCGCCGTTTCAACGCGCAGGTCCCCACGATCGTCCAGTGGGACGACCACGAGGTGCGCAACAACTGGTACCCCGGGCAGATCCTGGACGACGCCCGGTACACGGAGAAGAACGTGGACGTGCTGGCGGCGCGGGCCCGGCGCGCCTTCGCCGAGTACTTCCCCCTCGGCACGCTCCGTCCCGACGGGCAGGGACGCGTCTACCGCGTCCTGCGGCAGGGGCCCCTGCTGGACGTCTTCGTCCTGGACATGCGGACGTACCGCGACGCCAACTCGCCCAACCGGCAGCCCGTGGACCGGGGCGGCATCCTGGGCGGCGAGCAGTTGAGGTGGCTCAAGCGGGAGCTGTCGCGGTCCCGCGCGGTGTGGAAGGTCATCGCCTCGGACCTGCCGCTGGGACTCGTCGTCGCGGACGGCAAGACGGACTTCGAGGCGGTGGCGCAGGGCGACCCCGGCGCACCGCTCGGCCGTGAGCTGCAGATCGCGGAGCTGCTGCGGCACATCAAGCACCACCGCGTGACCGGCACCGTCTGGCTGACCGCCGACGTGCACTACACCTCGGCCCAGCACTACTCCCCCGAGCGGGCCGCCTTCAAGGACTTCGCGCCGTTCTGGGAGTTCGTTTCCGGGCCGCTGAACGCGGGCGGGTTCCCGGCGGTGGGGCTGGACGGCACGTTCGGCCCCCGGCAGGTCTTCGTCAAGGCGCCGTCGCGTGCCAACGTCTCCCCGGCGGAGCACCCGCAGTTCTTCGGCGAGGTGGACATCGACGGGGACAGCGGGGAGCTGACGGTCCGGCTGCGGGAGGACGGCGGCGGGGTGCTGTTCAGCCGGACGCTCCAGCCGGGGCGGGTGGGCCAGTAGGCCGCGCTCACCAGCCGGTGACGGGGCAGCGGACCGAGGCCGCCGAGCTTCCGGACACGTCCGTGTCAGATATGTCCTTTACGGTGCCCTTTACGGCCCATCGGCCACGGCATGTTCCGGGGCGGCGGACCGGGGTCGCCGGGATCCCGGACTCGTACGTGTCGGACATGTCCTTTACCGCCCATCGGCCACGGCGTGTTCCAGGGGGGCGGGCCGAGGTCGCCGGGATCCCGGACTCGTACGTGTCGGACATGTCCTTTACCCATCGGTCACAGCATGTTCGTGATCAGGCAACACCGCTGTACGAGGCTGTCGCCATGACGGAGAAGATCCCTGCCCCCAGGTCCCGCCCCCACTGGCGGCGGGACCTCGTCGAACTGGCCGCCCTGTTCTCGGCGGTGGCGGTGGCCGACGCCGTCGCCAACACCGTCGTGCACGGCCCCTCCGGGCCTGTCGTGCTGTGCGGGTCGGCCGCCGCGCTGCTGGCCACGGCCGGGTTCCACACGTGGTTCACGCGCCGCGCCGGCTCACCGCCGAGGGACAGTGGGCCGACAGCCCCTTTGGATACCGGGCCCACGACTCCGCTCGATACCGGCGCCACGGCGCCCACCGCTCCGGCCGCCGGGCAGGAAGGCCGGCCGGAGACGGCGCTGTGGCGGGTCCGCACGACCGTCCGGGACGAACCGGGCAGCCTCGCGGCGGTGTGCACCGCGCTCGCCGGCCTCCGCGTGGACATCCTCAGCCTGCAGACGCATCCGCTCGCGTCCGGAACGGTGGACGAGTTCCTGCTCCGCACACCGGCCGGGCTGCCGTCCGCCGAGCTGAGCCGGGCGCTGGCCGGGGCCGGCGGACGGCACACCTGGATGGAGCGCGCCGACGCCCACGACCTGGTGGACGTCCCGGCCCGCGTGCTCGGGCTGGCCACCCGGACCGCCCTGGACGGCGCCGCGCTCCCGCTGTCGCTGCGGCAGTTGCTCGGCCGGTGCACCATCCGCTCGGTGCCCGCCGGGGCGTCCGGTGGCCGGTCAGCGGACGGGGAGACGCCGCGGGACGAGGTGTCGCGGGACGAGGTGCCTCAGGACGGGGTGCTCGCGGAGCACACCATGACCTTCCGTGATCCGTCCGGCGGCACCCTGAGCATCGAGCGCCCGCACCTGCCCTTCACCCCGACCGAGTTCGCCCGGGTCCGCGCCCTGCTCGACCTCGACACCCGCCTCGGGCCCCGGATCCCACCGCGCCGGGACGTGCTGACGCTGCCCGAGGGCCAAGCCATCACCGTGCGGCGGGCGGACACCGCCGACCTGGCCGCCGCCCGCGCCCTGCACGCCCGCTGCTCGCCGGACACCCTCGGCCTGCGCTACCCCGGCCCCACCGCCGAGGCGGACCGGTACCTGGAACACCTGCTGAGCCCGCGGTTCGGCCGCACGCTGGCCGTGGAAACCGCCTCCGGGCGGCTGGTGGCGCTGGGGCACCTGCTGTGGGACGGCGAGGAGACCGAGGTGGCGCTGCTGGTCGAGGACGCCTGGCAGCGGCGCGGCATCGGCGGCGAACTGCTGCGCCGCCTGGTCGCCATGGCGACCGAGGCGGGGAGCGACAGCGTGTACGCGATCACGCAGGCGTCCAACACCGGGATGGTGGCGACGATGCGCGGCCTCGGCGTCCCCCTGGACTACCAGATCGAGGAAGGCACCCTCGTCATCACGGCCCGCCCGGAAAACCTGCCCACGGGCCCGGCCCCGACCGCGTGATTCCCGCCCCGCGCCCGGGACCGGCGGAGCACCGATAGATAGACAGACAGTCCGAACTCTTTCGGCCAATTACGGACCCGGTCTTTCGACGAAGATCGACAGGCCGGGTCCGGCATCAATGAGGGCCCTATCGCAACCATGATCAGAAACAAAACGGCCGCCTTTCGCCCATTTTCATCGAAATGTCGCTGACTGTATTCCGCTCCCCGCTCTCGACATTCCCCACCCGTGCTCTTCGCGCTGACACCGCCAGGTAAGCTCGCAGCCCGGCGGGCAGAGCGACTCACGCAAAGGTGATCATGGGAAACAATTTTTCCGTCGATCTTGGGGAACTGGGCCAGTTCATGCGTACGTTGGAACAAGCGCATTCCGCCCTGGAGGAAGTGCGCAAGCAGATGCGCGACACCTCGTCCAGCGGCATCGGCACCAAGGACCTGGATGGCGCCTGCAACGAATTCCAGGAGCACTGGAAGTACGGTTCCGAGCAGATCTCCGAACAGACCAAGAAGCTGACCGAAGCCGTGGGGAAGACCCGGGAGAACTACGAAGAGGTCGAGAAGGGCCTGGAGGACGCGTTCAAAAAGGCGGGCGGCAAGGCGGGCACCAAATGACACAGACCTATCCCCACCTCGGCTTCAACCCCGCCCCCGGCACCATCGGCACGGTGGCCGCACTGCAGGCCAAGCTCAAGGCGTCCGCACAAACGCTTGAGCACGCCCACCAATTGGTCGAACGGCTGCGCGCCGGGTCCTCATGGAAGGGCGACGCCGCCGTAGCCTTCCGCGAAGAGCTCGACGGAGCCCTGCCCGACAACCTCAAAAAGGCCCACACCTCCCTCCTCAAGGCCGCGACCGCGCTCGGCGGCTGGGAAAAGGACCTCACCGGCTACCAGGACCAGGCCAAGAAGCTCGACGGCGAGGCCAAGGCCGCGAAGGACAAGCTCGGCACGGCCCAGAAAACCGAGAAGCAGGCCCGGGGCAACCCCGACCTGAAACTCGCCGGCCAGACCTTCCCGACGGACGCCGAGCTACAGAGCGCCCAGTCCCGGCTCAACCACGCCACCACCGCCCTGAACAGCGCGGTCGACGCGGTCAACAACGCCCAGAGCGAACTGGATTCCGTCCTCAAACGCGCCCGCGACCTCCAAGAGGAACACTCCTCCTCCGCCCGCAACAGCGCCCGCACCCTCCGCGACGCGACGGACAAGCTCGCTCCGGAGGAGCCGGGGTGGTTCGAGAGCGCTGTCGACTGGCTCAAGGACAACCTGACGGACGTCTTGGGCGCCGTGGCAGCCATCGCGGGACTGCTCGCCCTTATCGCGACGGGGCCGCTGGGCATCGCCCTGATGTTCCTGGCGGCGGCGGCGAGCGCAGCGACGCTGAGCTCCCGGCTCGCAGATCCAAAGGTTTGGCCGTCACTGAAGGACGGGTTCACCAAAGGTGAGTTTGATGCCGACTTCTGGAGCAACGCGGTGGGAATCGTCGGTGACGCCATGGGCGTCATCCCTGGGGCAAGTGCCGTAGCACGCGGGGCTGTCGGGGCCTTCAGGTCTGCGTCGGCGGCGGGGGAAACACTCACCCTCGCACAAAAACTAGGGAGTGCCGGTACCAAGACGATGTTGGCGGCCGACCGGATCTCGCGCGCCGAGAACCCCCTCACCACATGGCTGGTAAAAGGTGCGGCCGATCCTGCCAGGGCTGCAAAGATCGTTGACTTCTCGGTCGCGGGCGCCGGAGCGGGCACTGGTGTCTACGGAGTCGGGAAGAACATGTTCGAAGACCTCAAAAATGAAAACGCAGAGAAAACCAGCACGGGTCTGGATGCGGCGCGAGCCGCCACATTCGACGGTGCGGGGCACGGCAATACGCTCGTCAAGACACTAAGGGTGCTGCTCCGTGCTCACAGCTGATGCATATGAATACGTCGTCGACGACTCCGCTGTCGACAACGATTGCGCCATCTGGTTCGCGTTGCCTGCCGGTTTCTTTGAGATCCCGCTCCAAGCACCTGCCGACGATCCTGAGGCCGAAGGCGCGTCGAAGGACGCTATCCGTGCTTTTCTGGAGTTGGTTCCGCAGGAGCAACGCATGGCCGTCCTCGCAGACTTGGAAGATGCCTGGACCACGAGCCAACTCCTCCGGCAGTCGAGCATCGCCCATTTCGCCATGGGCGTACACCAAGCCGATGACGGATCCGTAATGCGCTGCGTGTTCACGATCGCCTGGCAAGGCATTCCGTGGACCCCGGCGAAACTCAGCGCAGCCAAAGCAGCGATGTCGCTTCCCAACACACAAAGGGCCGAACTCGTCGAACTGCCGTGCGGACCGGCCGCGATCACACAGAGCCGAACACAATGGGAAGAGCAGGATGTGTTCCAAACGACCGGATATCTTCCGCACCCAGACGGTAAACGCATCGCGGTCCTCACGTTGAGCACGACAGCAACTGCCGGGCATGAGCAGTATCGTGACATTCTTCTGGGAATCACGCACATGGTGAGTTTCGATAACCCACTTCCTGAGCACATGCGGGAATCAATCCCCGAACCAGAGGGCGTAGCCTCGGCACGTGCCATCTTCGGCTGACTCAGGAAGGACACGTCTCATGCAACCGACATCGTTCAAGACGGCATGGGAACATCCGGGAACGCCCTCAGCTTGGTTCCGCACCGTGCTGTTTCGTTGCGGTGTCGCGCTGTGCTGGTTCGGAGCCTTTGTCGGGTTGTGGGTCGCTGCCGACGCGACACCCAGATGGGCATTGTGGGTGTGGGTCCCGTTGATGTTCATCATCATCTACGGCGTCACGCTGGGAATCGTCGGCACCATGTCACTTCTTGGGATCCGTAGAGTGCTTCGCCTCTACCCCTGGCAAGTGCATACAGGAGCCGCGCAAACAGCGAAAAACGGAACTACGCGATTCGTCCTCCCGAACCCGGAGCGCCCCGAAAAGACAGTCACTCTGCGCATGGGAGATTACCTGGGCAGTAACTTCCGCTTTTGGATCCGTGGGGTCCGGGCCGGCCGCGTCAAAGAAGTATGGTTCGCAGGCGACCCACGTTTCGTCGGCGTCATCGCCACTCCAGGGCCCCGGCGCCTCATTCGTCCGGCTCAGCCCGAAGCCTTGAACCCCGATATGTCCCCCCGCAAACGCGGCGTCAGCCCCGAGGCACTCGAACGCGCCCGGCGCGCGGGAGCGCGCACCGGATAACTGTTGTCCGGCAGTCAATAACGCTTCCGGGATTCTCGGGAGCGCCGGACTTCCCCCTCTGTCCAATCCTGGACCTATTGGCTGGAGACGCATTCTCCCGCCCTGGGCAACCAGCCCCTCCCGTAGCACTACGCCTGTTCGGCTCAACCGGCGACAAAACAGGAGCCCACAGCTACTCATGCAACCGACATCTTTCAAAACGGCTTGGGAGCATCCGAGTACACCACGTGCCTGGCTGTGTACCACGCTCTTCCGTTGGGGAGTGTTGCTCTTCTGGCTTGGCACTCTCGTCGTGTGGATGATCGCAGTGGCGCTGACGCCTGGGTGGGCCCTGTTCGTGTGGATGCCATTGTTTGTCGTCCTTCTCTATTGCGCCATGGTGGGGGGTGGCGGAATCCTCCGGCTCGCCGGGACACGCCGGGTGCTTCGGCTTTACCCATGGCAGGTCCATACAGGAGTCGCACAAACAGCGAAGAATGGCACAACACAGTTCGCATTTCCCGATCCGGAACGTGCCGGAAAAACGGTAACACTCAGGTTCGGGACCTACTTGGGGAGCGGTTTTGAGTTTTGGAGGCGAGGAGTCAAATCCGGACGTGTCCAAGAAGTCTGGTTCGCCGGTGACCCTCGATTCATCGGTGTCGTAGCCACGCCCGGACCCCATCGCTTGCTTCGGTGCGCGCAGTCAGAGGCGGTGAATCCCAAAATGTCCCCCCGCAAACGCGGCGTCAGCCCCGAGGCACTCGAACGCGCCCGGCGCGCGGGAGCGCGCACCGGATAACTGTTGTCCGGCAGTCAATAACGCTTCCGGGATTCTCGGGAGCGCCGGACTTCCCCCTCTGTCCAATCCTGGACCTATTGGCTGGTGACGCATTCTCCCGCCCTGGGCAACCAGCCCCTCCCGTAGCGCTACGCCTGTTCGGCTCAATCGGCGACAAAACAGGAGCCCACAGCTACTCATGCAGCCGACATCGTACAAAACAGCCTGGGAATCCCCCGGCACCCCATGGGCCTGGCTGCGCACCGTGCTTTTCCGGTGCTGCGTGGCGCTGCTCTCGGTGAGTGCTGTCATCGGCTGGATGATCGCCGTGGCCACCACCCCTGGGTGGACACTTGTGGTATGGATACCGCTGATGCTCGTTGTCTTCTACGGTGCCATGCTGGGCGTCGGTGGCCTTCTGCCGCTTCTCGGCATCCGTCGCGTACTGCGCAATTATCCCTGGCAGATCCACACCGGAGCCGCACAAACAGCGAAAAACGGAACGACACGGTTCGTCCTGCCGAATCCTGAGCACTCGGAGAAGACCATCAGCCTCAGACACGCAGACTACTTGGGAAGCAGTCTGCAATTCTGGGTACGTCGAGTCAGAGCCGGACGTGTCAAAGAAGTGTGGTTCGCCGGCGACCCGCGATTTATCGGCGTCGTTGCCGCCCCTGGTCCCCGGCGGCTTATCCAGTGTGCCCAACCGGAGGCAGTGAACTCCAAAATGTCTGCCCGCAAGCGAGGTGTCAGCGCAGAGGCCCGGGAACGCGCCCGCCGGGCCGGAAGCCCGTACCGGATAACCGGCGTGCATGGCGCGTCGCGCGAGGGGGTCGGCCTACCAGCCGGCCCTTTTGCGTGTCCGTGCGGAGACCGCTCGTCCGCACCCGCCCGAAGCCCAACGCCCGCCCGAATACTGGGATGACGCACACGCACGGACATACGAAGATGGCGCCATGTCCCACACCACTGCCGCCACCGGCGGGCCGCTGCCCCGTCAGGTGGCTGACGCGTATGTTGACGCACTGATCGATCTCGATCCCATCGCGGGCACTTATCTGGGTGTCGCGCGCAGCGCGGACCGGTTGCCCGATTTCTCGCCCGCAGGGCAGGAGGAGATCGCCCGGTTGGCGCGTACGACGCTCAACCAGCTGGCCGAGGCCGAGGCGCGGCCGGGGGCGGATGCCGAGGCGGAGCGGCGGTGTGCGCGGTTGCTGCGGGAGCGGCTGACCGCGCAGCTGGCCGTGCACGAGGCCGGGGAGGGGCTGCGGGCCGTCAGCAACCTTTCCTCGCCGGTGCACTCCGTCCGCGAGATCTTCACCGTCACCCCGACCGACACGGACGAGGACTGGGCGGCCATCGCCCGGCGGCTGCGGGCGGTGCCCGAGGCGCTGGCGGGTTACCGGGCCTCGCTCGCCGCCGGGCTGGAGCAGAAGCTGCCGGCCGGGCCGCGCCAGGTCGCCACGGTGATCGGGCAGTTGGAGGAGTGGATCGGCACGGGGCGGGGCTGGTTCGGGGAGTTCGCCGACGCGGGGCCGGAGGCGTTGCGCGTCGAGCTCCAGGAGGCCGCGGCCGTGGCGACCGGGGCCCTCGTGGAGCTGCGCGACTGGTTCCGTGGGCACTACGCCCCCGGCGTCGCCGGTGCCCCCGATGTGGTGGGCCGTGAGCGGTACGTCCGCTTCGCCCGGTACTTCAACGGTACGGATCTCGATCTGGACGACGCGTACGCGTACGGCTGGTCGGAGTTCCACCGTCTGCTGGACGAGATGCGGGCGGAGGCGGCGAAGATCCTGCCCGGTGCGAAGACGCCGTGGGAGGCGCTGGCCTGGCTGGAGGAGCACGGGCAGCGGATCGAGGGGGTCGAGGAGACCCGGCAGTGGCTGCAGACCCTCATGGACGAGAGCATCGCGGCGCTGGACGGCACGCACTTCGACCTCGCCGAGCCCGTGAAGCGGGTGGAGTCCCACATCGCCCCGCCCGGCACCGCCGCCGCCCCGTACTACACCGAACCGTCGCTGGACTTCACGCGCCCCGGCCGCACCTGGCTGCCGACGATGGGGATGACCAGCTTCGCCGTCTACGACCTGGTCTCCACCTGGTACCACGAGGGCGTCCCCGGGCATCACCTGCAATTGGCGCAGTGGACGCTCAAGGCGCCGGAACTCTCCCGCTACCAGGTGACGGTGGGGCAGGTCAGCGCCAACTGCGAGGGCTGGGCGCTGTACGCCGAGCGGCTCATGGACGAGCTCGGTTTCCTGACCGATCCCGAACGGCGGCTGGGGTACCTCGACGCGCAGATGATGCGCGCGATCCGCGTCATCGTCGACATCGGCATGCACTTGGAACTGGAGATACCGGACCACTCCCCCTTCCACCCGGGCGAGCGCTGGACGCCGGCGCTGGCGCAGGAGTTCCTGGGCGCGCACAGTGGGCGTTCGGCCGATCACGTCGAGAGCGAGGTGATCCGTTACCAGGGCGTCCCGGGGCAGGCGATCGGTTACAAGCTGGGCGAGCGGGCGTGGCTGCGCGGCCGGGAGGCGGCCCGCGCCCGGCACGGCGCGGCGTTCGACCTCAAGGCGTGGCACATGGCGGCGCTGTCCCAGGGTTCGCTGGGACTGGACGACCTGCTGGCCGAACTGTCCCGGATCTGAGGAACGGGTCGACGGGCGGGTGGGCCGGGGCCGGGCAGGTCCCGGCCCATCCGTTCGGGCCTCGCTGAGTGCCCCGGCGGGCCGGGGCACTCAGCGGGCGCGGGCGGGCGGCGCGGGACGGCTGGTCCGGCCGCGCCGTCGGCGCGCTCACTCGGCGGGTCCCGTCATCGGCCTTCAGTGCCCTGTCGGGACCTGTCAGCACCCGCAATCGTCCGCCCCCACCGGAGCCGTCAGCGGGTCGGCCGGGTGCTGGGCGGTGCCCTCCCAGGTCTCGACCGCGTAACCCTCCCGGATCCAGTACTCGATGCCGCCGAGCATCTCCTTGACCCGGTAGCCGAGGCGCGCCAGTGCCAGGGCGGCGCGGGTGGCGCCGTCGCAGCCGGGGCCCCAGCAGTAGACGATCACGGGAACGTCCGGGTCCAGTGTGTCCGGTGCCAGGCGCGGGATGTCCGCGGTGGGCAGGTGGACGGCGCCGGGGACGTGGCCCTGGTCCCAGGCTTCGGTGCTGCGGGAGTCCACGACGGCGAACCCGCCGGCACCGGACGCGAGCGAGGCGTGGACGTCGGCGACGTCGGTGTGGAAGGCGAGGCGGGCGGCGAAGTAGGCCGCGGCGTCGCCGGGCGCGGCCGGCGGGACGGCGAGTACCCGGGCAGGAGGGGCGACAGGGGCAGAGCCGGGGGCGGAGGCGGGCGGCGTGGTGATCGTTCGCGTGGTCATGGCCATAAATCTATGGATGGCGGGGCGGTCTGCGAACGCATGATCGTCGGCAAAAAGCTTGATCCTTCGGGGATTCCACTGCTAGACACCACCCATGACCGGTTATTCCCCTGACGCCACCGACTGGCGCATCCTCGACGTCCTCCAGCGCAACGGCCGGGCCGGATACGCGGAGCTGGCGCGTGCCGTGAACATGTCCGCCAGCGCGGTGACGGAGCGGGTGCGCCGCCTGGAGGAGAACGGGGTGATCTCCGGCTACACGGCGGTGGTCGATCCGGAGGGCATCGGGCTCTCGGTGCTGGCCTTCGTCCGGCTGCGCTATCCCAACGGCAACTACAAGCCGTTCCACGACCTGCTGGAGACGACGCCGGAGATCCTGGAGGCGCACCACGTCACGGGCGACGACTGCTTCGTGATCAAGGTGGCGGCGCGGTCGATGAAGCACCTGGAGGAGGTGTCGGGCCGGATCGGCGCCCTGGGCTCGGTGACGACCAGCGTCGTCTACTCCTCGCCCCTCCCGCGCCGGCCGATCACCCTCTGAAGACGGCGGCTCGGCGCCAGGGGCGGGCCGTCACCACGGGTTGACCGCCACCCCGGGTTGACCGCCACCACGGGCGGGACGCCGCCCGCCTCCGACGGAAGCCGTGGAGGCACCCCGCTCGCCCCGCGAATCCCACGCGCCCGGACGCCCCTCCCCGAGCCCGCGTCGATCCCGGCCCCGGAGAACCCGTCACTCCCCCGCTACCCGGTGCCGCACCGACGACCCCTTCCGGTCCTTGAGGACCTGGAGCTGGGCGGGGATGCGCTGCCGGAGGTCGGCGACGTGGCTGACGATGCCGACGCTGCGGTCGCGTTCGCGCAGGGAGTCCAGGACGTCGAGGACCTCGTCCAGGGTCTGCTCGTCCAGGCTGCCGAACCCCTCGTCGATGAAGAGGGTGTCCAGCCGCGTGCCGCCGGCCTCGTCGGTGACGACGTCGGCGAGGCCGAGCGCGAGGGCGAGCGAGGCGAAGAAGGTCTCGCCGCCGGAGAGGGTGGCGGTGTCCCGTTCGTGGCCGGTCCAGGCGTCGACGACGTGCAGTCCCAGGCCTGACCTGCGGGAGCCGCCGGACCGTTCGTCGGAGTGGACGAGGGTGTAGCGGCCGGAGGACATGCGGTGCAGGCGGACGCTGGCGGCGGCGGCGACCTGTTCGAGGCGGGCGGCCAGGACGTAGGACTCCAGGCGCATCCGGCGGGCGTTCTCGGCGGAGGTGCCGGCGGCGAGTCCGGCCAGCCGGGCGATCCGCTCGTACTCGGCGCGCAGGGGGGCCAGTTCGCGGGCTTCGGTGTGGGCCCGGGCGGCGAGCCGGTCGAGGGCGGCGCAGCGTTCGGCGGCCGCGGTGTGGGCCGCGGCGGCGGCGCGGGAGCGGGCGGACGCGGCGTCGAGCGCGCGGCGGGCCCCGTCCGGGTCGGCGGGCGGCAGCGCCGCGGCGGCCGTCACCTCGGGGTCGGCCAGCTCCGCGGCCACGGCGGCCGATTCGGCCTGCCACTGGTCGAGCCGGTGCTGGAGGGCGCGCCAGCGGGCGTCGTCCAACTGGGCCTCGGAGGCCGCCTGCGGGGTGTCGAAGCCCGCGCGGTAGGCGGCGTCGGACAGCCGCGCGTCGCTCTCCTTCAGCTTGTCGGCGCACTCCTGCGCGGTACGGGCCGCTGCCGCGGCGGCGCCCAGGAGCGCCACCTGCCGCTCCAGCCGGGTGGCGCGCTCGGCGACACTGACGCTCTCCCCTCGCGCCTGTGTCAGCTCGTCGTGGAGGACGGCCAGTTCGCGGTCGAGGGCCTCCCGGCGGGAGGTGCGGGCCGCGGCCCGGCGCTCGGCGTCCTGGCGTGCGGCGTCGCGTCGCTCGTGCTCCCGCTCGGCGCGGGCCAGCGCCTCGCGGGCGGCGTGCAGACCTGCGGCCTTGGTGCGGGCGAGGTCGGTGGCCGCTCGCAGTTCCTGGACGGCGTGGGCGAGGTCGACCGCGGACGCGTCGCCGGCCTGAGCGGTGGCGGCGGTCAGGCGTTCCTGGAGGAGGTGGGTTTCCGTCCGGGCGTCGGCTTCGGCGGACTGGGCCCGCTGGAACGCCTCCAGGGCCCGCTCCTCCGCCTCCCGGTCGACGTGCGCGGCGGTGGCGCGCGCCGGGGCGGGGTGTTCGGTGGCGCCGCAGACGGCGCACGGGGTGCCGTCCTTCAGGGCGGCGGCCAGTTCGGCGGCGATCCCGGCCAGGCGGCGTTCCTTGAGGGTGAGCCAGTTCCCGTGGGCGGTGAGGGTGTGTTCTTTGGCCCGTTGTGCCTTTTCCTCGGCGGCGCGGAGGTCCGTGGCGAGCTGGTCCCGGAGGCGGGCCGCGTCCCGTTGCCGCTGCGCCGTGTCGAGGCGCAGGGCGAGCGCGTCGGCCTGGGCCACCGCCTCTTGGGCGGCGTCCACGCGCTGGTGCAGGCGCGCTCGCTCGGTCTCCCAGCCGGCCAGCCATTGGGCGGTGTCCAGCAGGGTCTGTTCGTCGGCGCGCGCCTCGCGTTCCAGGGCGGTGCGCTCCCGGGCGATGTCCGCGGCCCGGCGTTCGGCGCGCCGGGCGGCCTCCAGGGAGCCGAGCTGTTGCCGCAGTTCCCGTTCCAGGGCGGCGAGCCGGTCGGCCTCGGCGCCGGCGAGGTCGGGGGGCAGGGCGGCGCGGGCCCGGCGTTCGGCGTGCTGGGCCGCGTCGTGCGCGGTCCAGGCGGCGTCGCGGAGCGCCAGCGCGGGGGCGACCTCGGCCGCGGCCCGCGCCCGTTCCAGGCGGGCCCGGACGCGTTCGTGCTCGGCCGCCTGACCGGCCAGCGCCTCGGCGCGTTCGCGGGCGTGCGCGTGGCGCCGCTGGAGGCGGTCGCGCTCGCGCTCCGCCTCCAGGTGCCCGGCCGCCGCCGTCTCGGCCTCCCGGGTGAGCCGCGCCGCCGAGGCGGCGGCGGTCAGGCGCTCGCGTGCGCCGGACCGGGCGACGGCGGCGCGGACCAGGACGGCTTCGGCGAAGCCGGGGTCGCCCGGGCCGGGCGCCGTGCTCTCGTGCTCGGTGCGGTGGGGGTCGGCTTGTCGCGGCACCGTCGCGACCGGGCCGCCGGCCGCCGTGGTGCCGGTCCGTCGGCCGCGGCGGGGCGGGGTGTCGGTGCGGGCCGCCCGTCCGGGGGCCGGGACGGTGGGGTCGGCCAGGTCCGGGCTCGCCCCCGCGGCCTCTTCGATGCGGTGGGCCAGCGCCAGCAGCCCGTCGTCGCCGGCGGTGACCCGTTCGGCGGCGGCGCGGCGCCGGTCGGCCAGTTCCTCTTCGAGCGCGGCGAACCGGCCGGTGTCGAACAGCTTGCCCAGCAGCTTGGCGCGGGCCTCGGCGTCGGCGCGCAGGAACCGCGCGAAGTCGCCCTGCGGCAGCAGCACGACCTGGCAGAACTGTTCCTTGCTCATGCCGAGCAGCCGTGTGATCTCCTCGCCGATCTCCTGGTGCGAGCGGCTGAGCGCCTTCCAGTGGCCGGTGGCGGGGCCCGGTCCGGGGCCGGGACTCGATCCAGGGCCGGTGCCGGGGGCCGTTCCCGGCCCGCCGTCCGTGCCGACGTACTCGCGCAGCCGGCTCTGCGCCTTCTCCCGCGTCGTGCCGGTGCCGCGCTTCTTGGGGCGCGGCTGCTCCGGCAGCCGGGTGATCTCCAGCCGCCGTCCGCCGACGGTCAGGTCGAGGACGACCTCGGTGAGCGTCAGCGGGTCGGCGAGGTTGCTGCGCAGCGCCTGCCCGCTCTGCCGGGCGCCGGGCACCGACCCGTACAGCGCGAAGCAGACCGCGTCCAGGATCGAGGTCTTGCCCGCGCCGGTCGGACCGTGCAGGAGGAACAGACCGCCCTGCGAGAGGCGGTCGAAGTCGACGGTCTGGGTGCCGCCGAACGGCCCGAAGGCCGTGACGGTGAGCCGGTGCAGCCTCATCGCGCCCCCTCACGTGCCGCGTCGTCGGTCCGTACGTCCTCGATGGCCGAGCGCAGCAGGGCCCGCTCCTGCGCGTCGGCGGCGCGCCCGGCCCGGACGTGCGCCACGAAGTCCTCGGCGATCTCCTGGTCGCTGCGCCCGCGCAGCCGCTGGGCGTAGGAGGCCAGGGAGTGGGCCGGACCGTCCTCGGGCTCGAAGGAGAGGCTGAGGACGTGCGGGAACCGTTTCGCCAGCCGGGCCATCGGCTCGTGCGGGCGCGCGGCGTCCGTGAGCGTCGCCTCGACCCACGCGTCCTGGTGGCGGTCCAGCGCCGGGTCGGCGAGCAGGTCCTCCAGCCGGCCGCGGAGGCGGGCCAGGGGGCGTGGCACCGGGCAGTCGAGCCGCTCGGCGTGCACCGCGCCGTCGGCGTCCAGGTCCACCAGCCACATCGACTTGCGGTGGTGCACCTCGGAGAAGGAGTACGCGAGCGGGGAACCCGAGTAGCGGACCCGCTCGGTGATCGTCTGGCAGCCGTGCAGGTGCCCGAGCGCGGCGTAGTCGACGCCGTCGAAGACGGACGCGGGCACGGACGCGACGCCGCCGACCGTGATGTCCCGCTCGCTGTCGCTGGGCGCGCCGCCGGTGACGAAGGCGTGCGCGAGCACCACCGAGCGGGTCCCTCGCTCGCGGCCCGCGAGGTCGGCCCGCACGCGGTCCATGGCGGCGCCCAGCACCTGGGCGTGGTCGGCCTTCTCGGTGCCGAACTCGGCGCGGACGAGGGCGGGTTCCAGGTACGGCAGGCCGTACAAGGCGACGTCGCCGTGCGCGTCCGCCAGCACGACCGGGGTGGCGCAGCCCGCCGGATCGGTCCGCAGGTGGATCCCCGCCCGTTCCATCAGGCCGGAGCCGACGCCGAGACGGCGGGCGGAATCGTGGTTCCCGGAGATCATGACCGTGGGGACGCCGAGGTCGGCGAGGCGGTGCAGCGCCTCGTCGAAGAGCTCGACGGCGGCGAGCGGGGGGATGGCCCGGTCGTATATGTCGCCCGAGACGAGCACCGCGTCCACGTCGTGCTCACGGACGGTGGCGACGAGGTGGTCGAGGAAAGCGCGCTGGGCGTCGAGCAGGTTCACCCGGTGAAAGGAACGCCCCAGATGCCAGTCGGAAGTGTGGACGAATCTCAAGGAGCCGCTCCGACCTGCGTGTCTCGTTCCGGGGCCGCGACCGGCGGGCCACCGGTGCGGTGCGGCGGACGGACGCCGGCCACGTTGGCCCCTGGCGGCGCTTGCCCCCCACGGGGCTCATTCTGCCACCCGGGGTGAGGGGGGCGGTGGGGGTGTACGGGGTGTGAGCGGCGGGGGTCTGTGCGTGTGCGGTCCGCTCACCTCTCGGGGCGGTGCCGGGGGCCGGGGCGCGCTCGGTGGCGGGCCGGCTGTCCCGGAGCCGTCCTCTCAGGCTTTCCGCTCCGGCCTCTCTCAGGCGTCCCCGTACGGGGGCGATGCTGGGGTCCGGGACGCGCTCGGCGGTGGGGCGGCCGTCCCGGAGCCGTCCTCTCAGGTCTTCCGCTCCGGCGCGCTCTCAGGCGTCCCCGTGCGGAGGCGATGCCGGGGGCCGGGACGCGCTCGGCGGCAGGCCGGCTGTCCCGGAGCGTCCTCTCAGACCTTTCGCTCCGGCGCGCTCTCAGGCGTCCCCGTACGCTTCGCCGCCCAGTTCCAGGGCCGCCGTTCCCGACGTGGCGTCGGCCAGCCAGGCGCGGAAGGCGTCGAGGTCGGCCTCCGGGAGCCCCACCTCGATCCGTACGTCGGCCCCGTACGTGACTTCGCGCACCGCGCGCCCGGTCGTCCGCAGGTCGTTCTCCACGCGTCCCGCGCGCTGGTGGTCGACGGTGACCGTGACCAGCCGGTAGCGCTGCCGGACGACGGTGCCGACCGCGTCCAGCGCCTCGCCGACGACGCCGCCGTAGGCCCGGATGAGGCCGCCGGCGCCGAGTTTGATGCCGCCGAAGTAGCGGGTGACGACGGCGACGGCGTACCGGACCTCACGGCGCACCAGCATCTGGAGCATCGGCACCCCCGCCGTGCCGCCGGGTTCGCCGTCGTCGGATGCCTTCTGTACGCCGCCGTCCGCGCCGAGGACGTACGCGTAGCAGTTGTGCCGGGCCGTGGGGTGCTCCGCGCGGACGCGCGCGATGACCTCCTGGGCCTCCTGCTCGGTGGCGACGGGCGCGAGCGTGCAGAGGAAACGCGACCTGTTGATCTCGATCTCGTGCACGCCCGCACGGGCGAGGGTCCGGTACTGCTCCTGCATCAGGCCACCCTATGCGGTCTGCCTCCCGTTACGAGACGCGGCAAAGTGGTATGAATCCTCGCAAACCGTTCTACTTGGACGACCCCTAGAAAGCTCGGGGAGCCCTGACCGGAGAGGAGACGGCATGTCGTCGAAACGGCGCCGGAAGAAGAAGGCGCGGCGGAAGAACGCTGCCAATCATGGGCGGCGGCCTCAGAGCTGAGTGGCCCCGTTGTGGGGCCTGCCCTTGGGTGGGCCGGTTCCGGTTCTTGAGCGGGCCGGGCCGCCCTGCCTTGAGAGGGCTGGGCCGCCCTGCCTTGAGCGGGTCGGTCGCCGCGCATCTGCCTTGCGGTCGGCCGCCGTCCCTGGCCGTTCTTTGGAATGATCAGTTGCGTGCTCGCGTTGTCTATGACGGATGCGTCGATGACAGCGGGAGGTGGGGTACGTGTACGGCGACCTTGAGGAGGCCCGTCGGATCCTCACCGAATCCGGCGACACCTGGGCCATCGTCGGTCTGTCCACCAACCGGCTGCGTGCCGCGTACGGCGTGGCCGAGGTGCTCCAGCGGATCGGGAAGCGCGTCGTTCCCGTCCATCCGAAGGCGGAGACCGTGCACGGGGAGCAGGGTTACGCCGCGCTCTCCGAGATTCCGTTCCCAGTGGACGTGGTGGACGTCTTCGTCAACAGTGACCTGGCCGGGGCGGTGGCCGACGAGGCGGTGGCGATCGGAGCGCGGGCGGTGTGGTTCCAGCTTGGTGTCGTCGACGAGGCGGCGTATGAGCGGGTCCGTGCGGCGGGGCTTGCGATGGTTATGGACCGCTGTCCGGCGATCGATCTCCGTTCGTTGGGTTAGTGGGGCTTTCTCTGCGGTTGATTGCCTCGGGCTTTTTGGTGCGCTTTCGGTGGGTGGGGGTGTTTCGCCTTCGGCGGGGTGGGGTTGTGGGGCGGGCGCTTCGTTGTTTTTAGGGTCGGGGCCGCCCCGGGGTACCTCCTCGCGGCAGTTGCGCTTACCCGACGAGATTTAGTTACCGGCCGCCGCGCCCCAGTCCGCTGCGGGGGCACCCCGGGACGTCCCCTTCCGTCGGTTGTGCGTCCGCCCCTTTGTGGGGGGTGGAAAGGATTTGGGTCGGCCCGGTTTTGGTCGGTGCCGTTTGTGGGCGCGGAGGGGCGTCGTTGTGGGGTGAGCGGTTAATGGGGTGGCGGGAGCCGGTGTTGTCGGCTCCCGCCTTTGCGGGCCGGTGGGTGGGCGTGGGCGGCTTCTGCGGCTTACCAGTGGCGTTCGTGTTCGGGCGGGGCGTGGTCACCGAAGTAGTGGCGTTCCTCGATGACCGATCCGTTTTCGCCCGGGTGCCGGCGTGGGCCGTGCCAACGGTTCGCGGCCAGGAGGGCGACGACGCCCACGATGACCAGCAACCAGGGGAAGAACGGGCTGTCGGCGCCGCCGATGATGCTCAGCGCCCCCCACAGCAGTGCGGCGATTCCGAATCCGGCCATCCACATGGCGGTGTCCCCCTTTATTTCCGGGGTCGTTCGGGCCCCGGTCGGCAATGTTCTTTGTTTTTTCTCGGGTTGGGCATCGTTGCGGAGCTGGTGCGACGAGCCTTCCTTGCCGTTCAGCGTTCTGCGGCGAGTGATCCTGAGTGGGTGGCTTCGAATTCGCTGAGGGTGGCCTCGGTCATGCCGACCATGCCGGCCACCGCTTCTCTTTCCGAACGGGCCTCCAGCATCCGGTGGCGCAGCGCTGCGGCGGAGTCCTTTTCCCCTCCCGACGTGCATGTCGTTATCCGGCGGTCGAGGTCGTCGATGAAGGCGTCCGCCACTGTTTTCCTCATCGACTGCAGAACGGGGGAAGTGGCGGCGCGGGCGTCCAGCGAGTCGTGTATCAGCGTCGGCTCGTTCCTTATGGTTTGGAGCCGTTTCAGTTGCCGTTCCCTTTCGGCGGGGGTTCCGTTTCCTCGCCATGCCTCGTCCCCGGCGATCTCTGAGACTATTTCGTGGAGTTCGCGCCGGAAGAGGTCCGGGAGGACGGCCATGAACGGCATCTCGACGTGGAGTGGGCTGATCCATGGAGCCCGGTACCGCCGTCGTTTGAGCATCCGACCGTCCGGGGCCTGGACGGCGAACCCCTTCCCTACCGAGCTGACGGGGAAGAAGCGGAGCGCCACGGCGCGGCTCTGCCGGAGCCGGATCCGGTGGAAGGCGTCGAAGTCCGGGTCTAGGAGGAGACAGTCCAGTACCGAGCGGAGGGAATGGCCGGCCGCTTCCAGGAGGTCCCATTTGGTCAGCAGGAAGTACACGACCGCGCGGCTCTGTTCGATCGCGTGGAACACCGGCACGAATGCGCGGACCAGACCGAAGTCGCCGTCGAAACAGCGCAGGATCTTCGCCCCGTCCAGCAGGACCATCAGGAACTCCGCGTCCTGGACGCAGCGCCAGACCGCGCGCCCGTTGCCCGTTCCCTGCTCGGATGGCAGTGCGAGGTGATCTCCGGTGTAATCGAGGTAGTTGATGGTGAAAGGGCTGAATATCCGGCCGTGCTCGGTACGGACCGAGCAGGTGAACCGCCATTCCCAGGTGTGTGCGAGGGCATGGGGGTCGGGCCAGCCGTCGGGGCCGATGACGCGGCTGTAAGCGCGGTTCAGTTCGTCGCTCTGCCGTGGTGGGCACGTGACGAAGCAACCCACGTCCTCGCGCTGCACGGCCAGCCGCCGGAAAAGGCTGGACAGATAGACGGTCTTTCCGGATTCCTTCGGTCCCAGGATGGTGACGGGAATGGTCGGCATGGGGGTGCGTCTCCCTGCTTCTCGTGCGACGCTGACCGAGCGGGAAAGCCTCTCGGGGGAATTCCTCCGCTCCCGGTCGCCAGTACAGCGGCCCGGACCGTCGGGTAACCGGTCCCAGTGCGGGTTCAGCGGCTTTCGCCGAGATCCGCGCCCGCGTCGTTCGTCCAGGCCCCGTGCGCCGACTCCTGTGGGTAGCCGGGAGGCGCGTCATCCGTGGTGCTGGTCCGGCTGTGGACCGTCCGGCTTCTGGCCGGGGCGCGGGCGAAGTTCGATCCACACGGTGGCGGTGAAGTCGTTCTTTTCCGGCAGGTGGATGTGCGCCTGGTGGAAGGAACGGGCGTCGAGCCCCGGATAGGCGTGTCGCACGATGTCCTGGTAGAGGGCGTCCGACCAGGCCACGGCCAGGTCCGCGGTCCGGCTCGACTTCAGCGCACGGCGGAGCTCGGCGGAGTCCAGGATCCGGAACAGCGCGACGACGGCCTGGCCGACGAAGCCGCTCGGGCCCACTTGGATGAGCCCCTGGTGCAGGCTCGCGCGCATCCGGGTGGCTCCGATGTCCACTGGGCGCTCCTCGTCGCTGTTGGCCGTGTGGAGGGCGAAAACCAGCCCTTCCACCATGCGGGCCACCGTCGCGGGTTCGTCGATGCCGGGGGGCAGGATGATCAGGTAGCCGTCCCCCGCGACCTGCCGGCCGCACCGATGCCAGTCGACGGAGGCGTACGCGCAGGCGGCCCGCACCGCGCGCGACAGGTCGCGCTGGATGCGCGCCATGTGGGTGTTGTGGCGTCGGCTGTAGCCCTCCACGTCCACGGCCAGGAAAAGCCGCCGCATCCAGGGGGCTTGGTGGTCCTCGTCCCCTTCCTCTTCCTCTCCCTCTTTGGAAGCCGTCCGGTCCGCGGGGGCGCCCGGGATCGTCATGGGATGGGGCAGCCCGGACGCCGGGGGCGCTCCCCGCCAGGCGTCGGCGATGTCGATGAGGAAATCCGTCTCCTTGGCCGTCCGTGCCCGCGTGCCCATCGGGCGGCCCAGGATCGTACGGCGGACGGTCACCTCACAGGTGACGCGGCAGCGGATCCGCGTCAGTCCCGGGGGCAGCCGCAGGTACGCCTGGTTCCAGTGCCCGTCCGCCCGCAGCCCGTGCGACGGCGGCCGGAACACCCACCGCACGCGGTGGTCGCCGCGCCCGAAGACCGAGACGAGGGTGCCGTCGGGCTGCACTCCGCCCGGGGCGGGCGTCACGTCCAGGGCTCGTACCCGGCTGTCGCCGAAGTCGATGACCAGCTCCAGTTCTCCGTAGGAGCGGGCGCCGCCGAGAGGGGCCAGGTCGTAGGGGAGGCAGACGAGGACGTGCGCGGATCCGGTGGCGGCGTTCGGATGTTCCCCGTCCAGTCGGTAGACCAGCGGCTGGTAGAAGGAGACCGTGCTCTCCTGGTTGGCGGCGGCCGGGGGTTCGTCGCCGAGCAGGACGGATTCGGAGTACAGCCCGGCCGTGGCGATCACATCGTCGGGCCAGGGGAAGTGCTGTGGCACGGAGCTCGCCGGGGCGGGGTGGCCCTTCGGGAGCCGGGAGTCCTTTGGGCCGATGTCGGATGTCACGGTCATCTTCTTTCTTCCTGTCAAAGGGGCGGATGGGCCTTCCCGTCGAAGAGGCGGACGGGGAGCCCGCGCCCTTTCGGTCAGTGGGCGGGGGCCGGGGGGACGAGTCCCCTGCCGCCGAGGCCGAGCAGGATGTAGGGGGACCACCGGGCGGGGTCCCCGGGGCACGTGTCCGCGAGCTCCAGTTGCGCGCGGCGCAGGGCGGCGGCACGGGTCCTCCCCTCGCGCAGCCACCCCTCGAAGAAGCCCAGGACGACCGTCAACGCGTCCGTTTCCCGTACGGGGGCGAGCGTCATGAGGACGGCCGTGGGGCCGCGCACCAGGAAGGCCCGGCCGAGCCCGATCACGCCGTCCGCGGTCGACCGGCCGAGGCCGCTCTCGCAGGCGGCGAGGACGACCAGGTCGGCGCCGGTGCGCAGGCCGCCCAGTTCGGCCGCGCGCAGTCGTCCGTCGTGGGCGGCCGTCGCGGCCAGGGCCACGTAGGAGTCCATCGGGTCGGTCCCCGCCGAACCGTCATAGGTCGACGCGTGGCTGACGAAGCACAGGATGCCCGCCGCCGCGGCTTCCCGCGCCAGGTGCTCGGCGGTGGCGTTCCGGCCGTAGTGGGCCGTACTGCGCGCCGGACCGTAGGCGTCCACGAGCGCGGGGAACCACTCGGCCGCCACGTCCAGCGGCAGCAACCCGTCGGGAAGCGGCTCGGGGGCGACGAAGGCGAGCAGGCGTGCGGGAGCGGGCCGTTCCTCCCGCCGCGTGTCCCGGCGGTCGAGGAGTCCTTCGAGCAGCGAGAGCGCCGGCAGCACGGTCAAGGCGTGGCGGCGTACCAACGGGCGGCCCGCGTCGTCGGGGAGGGCGGCGAAGGGGACGTGGGCGAGCGGGCCGTGCGGCACCAGCGTGACGGCGTGGTCGGGGTCGTCGGGCAGCAGGTCGTCCACTTCGGCCGGCCACAGCAGTTGTCCCAGGTGTCGCAGGGCGTCCTCGGTGCCCCCGGGGTGGCCGACGCTGTCCGCTTGGCGGGTGAGTTGCGTGGCAGTGGCGGTGGGGCCGCCGACTCGTACGCGCCGCACGGCGGCGGCCAGTTCGGGGACGTCGAGCCGCTGGGCGTGCGCGACGGTGTCGCCGCCGGGGAGCGCGACCCACCGCACGAGCAGGTCGCCGCTGAGGTGGTAGACCACGGCGGGCTGTCCGCTACGGGACAGGAGCAGGCGCAGCCGTTCCTCGTTCGGTGGCGGCGGGGCGCCGAAGACCCAGGCGCGCCGCGCCCGCAGCGGCCGGGGCACCGCTCGTCCGATCAGGTCCGCGAACGCCCGGCCGCGGCCGGCCTCGGCGGCGAGGAGGGCGGCCCCGGGCTCGCCGAGTCGCGTCAGGGCCCGTACCAGTCGGCTGTGGAAGGGTTCCACGGCTTGGAGCTGGTCCACGCGTTCCTCGTCGTGGTCGAGCATGGTGCGCCAGTACTCGGCGTACTGGGTCTGTCCCAACGCGGCCTTGAGGGTGTCGGCCACCAGTTCCGGGCGGTAGGGGACCCGGCCCGGGTCGCGGCCCGCCTCCAGCAGCCTCGCCCGTATCTCCCCCGACCGCGCCAGGCGGTCCACCAGCGCCTCGTGATCGCCCAGGGCGGCGTCGCAGATGGTCTGGTGGTCGAGGAGGAACAGCAGGCTGGTCCACTCGCCGATCAGGGTTTCGCGCCATCGCGCGGACCCCGTGTCCCGCCAGGTCTCCTCGGCTTGCGCTGCGGCCCGCTCGTACGCGGCGGACGCGTGGCGCAGTAGCGGGCGCGCCTCGGCGTGGCGCCCGGCGACCACCAGCCGTTGGGCTACGTCACGCAGGGCGAAGCGGTCGTGCGGGGCGGCTTCCGGCTTCGGGCTTGTAGACACTGTCTGCGGTGGGCCATGGGGCAACTCCAGTCCTGTGGATGATGTCTGCGGGTTTCTGTGAGGCGGCTCCGCGCCTGTGGTAACCACCCACGGTGCCTCGTGGGCCTGATCCGAACTCGTAGACACTGTCTGCGAATCTCTGTGGGTTGGCTCCGACCCCGTAGACGCTGTCTGCTGCTCTCCGCGGGTCGGCCCCGCGCCTGCGGGCCCCGCCCCCGGCACCCCCTGGGCCGACTCCGACCCCGCAGACACTGTCTGCCGCCCTCCGTGGACCGGCCCCGCGCCTGCGGGCACCATCTCCGACACCCCGCGAGTCGGCTCCGCCCGCCGCAGCACGACGAGTTCGGGGGGCCGATCCGCGTCCGCTCCTGGTTCCCGCAGCAGTCCCACGGCCAGTTGCCACGGCTCGAAGAAGCGGAGCACGAGCCCGCCGTCGTACGACGCCGCGCGGTGCGGGGTGCGCACGGCCCAGGCAGCCGCGTCCCGTTCCGTCAGGTCGGCCCACCGTAGGGGCCCGGTCGGGCTCCACCACCGCTCCAGCAGGTCGCGGGAGGCGGGCAGGGGCAGGTCCGGCTCGGGCACGCCCGACGGCTCGATCTGCGGCACGCCCGACGGCGCGCCCAGCGGCTCGGTCGGCGGCGCATCCGGCGGCGTGGTCGCCTCGCGGACGGGATCGGGGGACGGGGGCGGGGTGGTGTTCTCCTCCGCCGCGAACCGGGCCCGATAGGTGACCGGTTCGCCGGTTACGGGGATCCGGCCGGTGAGCTCCACAACGCCGGTCAGTTCGGTGCCCCGCAGGACGAGCCGGGCCCGGCCGTGGTCCGCCTTGACCGGGAGGGCGAAGCCGGGCAGGGACGGCAGGTCGCGCCGGACGTTCCAGATCGGCGCGCCGATGTCCTCGTGCCGGGGTCCGTACTCCACGGTCAGGTGGTGTGTGGCCGCGTCCGGCACCTGCTCCGCCCGGATGTCCGCGCTGTCGGCGCAGTGCGCGATCCATTGGACGGCTGCCTCGACGAGCGGTGCGGTGCTGCACAGCGCCATGGCCGGGCTGGTGGTCTCGCGGCACAGCCGGGGCGGGTGACCGAAGGTGATGTCGAGCCCGTGGCCGGGGAGTTCGTTCCCCATTTCGTCCACGGGCACGACGGTGCCACGGAACGAGCGTCCCCACGGCTCCGCCCGCCGCCGCGTTCCGCCGCCTTCCGCGGAGTCTTCTGCGGGCGGAGCCGCGCGTGCCGGTGCCGACCGCCCCGGTACCGCGCGTGCCGGTGCCGTACGTGTCAGCGCGATGCGCGTCCGGACGGCCGCGGCCCACGTTCCGCCGCTGCCGGGGAGCAGGCACAGGGCGTCCAGCCGCGCCCGGTCGCCGTCGGCCAGGAGCCATCCGTCCAGTGAGGCGTGCGGAAAGCCGACCGCACCGATCCCGTACCGGACACCACCCGTACCGTCCGCCTCGTCCCCGTTCCCGCCCGTCCACGTACCGCGCCACGGTGGCGCGTCGGCGGAACCGATCCCCCCGACGGACAGCCCGCCCCCGGGTTCCCCCTCCAACCGCACCTGCCGCAGGCGCTCCCGCCAGCGCCGCCGTACGGACTCCGGTGCGGGCAGCAGGCGCGGCTCGCCGTCCTCCGGCCACCGCACGTGGACCGGCGCGGCCTCCACGGCGTCCGCCGCCCGCACGACGCGCCAGGAGCCGGCCGGCCCGGCCGGGCTCAGCACGGTTCTCCCTGCCAGGAGGCGATCCCCCGCAGGGTGGCGAGGGAGTGCACGGTGATCCGCCGCCGCGCGAAGGTGAGGGCCCCGTCGGCGGAGAGCTGGTGCAGGGCGTGGTGCACCCGCCGCTCCCGGGCGCCGATCAGCTGGCCCCACTCGGCCTGGGTGAGCGCGGGCCTGACGAGGAATCCGCCGGGCACCGGCTCGCCGTACCGTTCGCCCAGGTCGAGGATGGCGCTCGCCAGCCGGACGAGGACCGGGCCGTGCCGGAACTCGGTGAGGCGGCGGGCCGCCACGCGGCTGCGGTATGCCAGGGACCGGCTGATCGCGATACCCGCCGCCGGGTCACGCTGGACCCAGCGCAGCCATTCGTCCTGGCCGATGCGGCGGACCACCATCCGCTCGGCCGCCACGACGGTGGCCGTCCGCGGCGCGTCGTCGAAGGCCGCGATCTCCCCGACGACGTCACCGGCCGTCCGGATGTCGGTCAGTGCGGCCATGCCCGAACGATCGACGGTCAGAACCTTGGCGAATCCGTTCAACAGCAGGACGTACGCGCTCCGCGCCCCTTCCATGATCATGACTTCGTCGCGGTGGTGGGTCCGCAGCGTTCCGGCGCGCCGCAGAGCCGTGCAGGCGGCGCCCGCGACGTCCGGTTCCATCCTGGCCAGTTCGCCCAGCAGCGTCCCGTCGGCCCAGCGCCGGGCCGTCCCGTCGACGACGCGCAACCACCCCGCGGTGACTCCCCCACGTTCCAGCATGGCCATCCCCCTTGGCACGTGCCCGGCCCGTCACCCGGCCGCGCCGACCGGTCCCGGGCACGGCCAGCGTGCGCCCGCGCCGGGAGCCCGCAAAGGGCCCGGACGGCCGCCCGCCCCGGGCGAGCGGCCCCGGGAACGGCGCATGGCCCGTCGGCGCTGATAGGGGCGCCGGAGGAACGGCTCGGCGTACCGGCGTCTGCGCCCGGCGCCGCAGGCCCGCCCCTCCCGCACGTCCGCGATGTGCGGACCCGGCCTCCGCCCATCGGATGCCGCGCCGACGCCCGATCGACGTGGCTCCGCCCGCGCCGCCCCCCGACCGGCCCCGGGCGAACGGTGCGTTAGCGTCCGTCCATGATCGTTACACGTATGGCGGGTCCCTCGGACGCCGCCGAACTGGTCCGGCTGCGGCGCCTGATGTTCGCGGCGATGAACGGGCGCGACGAGCCGGGCGACTGGGAGAGGACGGCCGAGGAGACGGCCCGCCGCCAGCTCGGCGAACCGGACGCGCCGCTGGGTGCCTTCGTCATAGACGGGGACGGCGGCGGGGCGGACGGCGGGCACGTGCCGCACCTCGCCGCCTGCGCCGTCGGGCGGGTCGAGCAGCGGCTGGCGGCGCCCGGCCACCCGTCGGGGCGGTTCGGGTTCGTCTTCAGCGTGTGCACCGATCCGCGCTACCGGGGGCGGGGCTACGCCCGCGCCACCACCCGGGCGCTGCTGGACTGGTTCGCCGCGCGCGGTGTCAGCCGCGTCGACCTGCACGCCACCGCCGACGCCGAGCCCCTGTACCGGAGCCTGGGCTTCACGGAACACTCCGTCCCGCTCTCGTTGGATCTGCGCTCCCGCGACGACGCGCGCTGACGGACCGGAGGCGGGGTGGCGGTCGGGACCTGTGGGAGGGGCGCCGGGCGGTGGCGGCTCTCCAAGCGCCGAAGCGGACACCGAACCGCCGGACGGCGGGAGGGATCCGGGCGGCGGAAACGCTCCACCCGTCCTGAACGGTCTCGGGCTCCCGAAACGCCGCCCCCAGGGACCAAGGCGCGAGGGACCTGGGCGGCCGGAGCGCCCCACGGGCCCCGCGCGGTGACGGGCTCCGCGTTCGAAGCGCCGAAGCGGACGCGCAACCGCCGGGAACGGCCCGGAACGACGCCCCATGCGCGCCTCACCCCCAAGCCGTACGCCGATCCGCCCCCACAGGCACAGCAGCGCGACCGCTACCCCGCCACCCCCAGCCCCTCCAGCACCACGGCGCCCGGCAGTCCGGCCAGCGCCTTGCCGGGGACGATGAGCTTGCCGCGCCGGCTGCCGCTGCCGAGCAGGACGTACGGCAGGTCGGTGACCGCGGCGTCCACGAACAGCGGCCAGTCGGCGGGCAGTCCGATCGGGGTGATGCCGCCGTACTCCATGCCGGTGCCGCCGATCGCCGCGTCCATGGGGGCGAACGAGGCCTTGCGGGCGCCCAGTTGGCGGCGCACCACGCCGTTGACGTCCACCCGCGTGCTGGAGGGCACCACGCACGCCGCCAGGGTGACCTCGCCGCCGCGCTTGCCCGCCACCACCACGCAGTTCGCGGACTGGTCCAGCAGCCAGGCGCCGTACCGCTCGACCAGGAGAGCGGTGTCCGCGATCGCGGGGTCCGTGTCGACGTGGACGACCTGCTCGGCGGGAACGGTGCCGCGCCAGTCGCGCAGGGCGGCGGCGACCGGCTCGCAGAGCAGGTCGAGGCGGGTGAGGGCGGGCCGGGGGTCGTCGAAGGCGTCCATGGGAACAGGCATGCCCGGCACGCTAACAGGACGGTTGAGGGGCGGGTCCGGGCGTCTCAGTGGCCGAGCGGGATGCTCACGGCCATCGTCATCAGCACCGGCTCGTCACCGTCGTTGCGGTAGGCGTGCGCCACCTTGGCCTCGAAGGTGACCGACGACCCCGCGGGCACGCGGTGTTCCGTCCCGTCCACGACGAGCGTCAACTCGCCCTCCGCGACGTGGATCAGTTCGGTGGCCCCGGGCGGGTGCGGGTCGGAGGCACTTTCGTCGCCGGGCATCAGCCGCCAGTCCCACAGTTCGAAGGGGCCGGGGGCCTCCGCCCCCACGAGGAGGGTGGTGTGGCTGCCGGCCTCGGTGGACCACATGCGCACCGCCTCGCCGGGGCCGACCACCCGCACCTGTGGTCCCTGTTCGTAGTCGAGGAGGGTGGTGATGCTGACGCCGAGCGCGTCGGCGAGCTTGACGGTGGTGCCGACGCTGGGGTTCGTCCGGGCCTGCTCGATCTGGATGATCATTCCGCGGCTCACTCCGGCCCGGGCGGCCAGGGCGTCGAGCGTGTAACCCCGTTCCGCGCGCCAGCGCTTGAGGTTGCGGGCGAGCGACTGGGTGAGCTGGTCGAGATCCGTCACGCTCTCATCCGTCCAATATAGTGAATGCCTGGTCGATCTTATTGCACTACGGTGCGCTGTACTGCCGCGTTCAGCACACTGCACTTTACTGCGAGGTTTCCCCATGACTGCCGTTTTCGCCCTGGCCACCAGCCTGCTGTGGGGGTTCGCCGATTTCGGCGGCGGGCTGCTCACCCGGCGGATGCCCGCCCTGACGGTCGTGGTCCTCTCCCAGGCGCTCGCCACCCTGGTCCTGGGCGCCATCGTGCTGGCCACCGGTGGGTGGCGGGAGGCCGGGCCGCAGTTGTGGTGGGCGGTGGCGGCCGGCGTGGTCGGACCGGCCGCGATGCTCGCCTTCTACCGGGCGCTGGCCCTCGGTCCGATGGGCGTGGTCTCGCCGCTCAGTTCGCTGGGGACGGTGATCGTCCCGGTCGGGGTCGGCATCGTCCTGGGCGAGCGCCCGGGCCTGGTGCAGGCGCTGGGCATGGCGGTCGCGGTGGCGGGCGTGCTGCTGGCCGGCGGGCCGCAGTTCCGCGGCGCCTCGGTGGAACGGCGGACGATCGTGCTGACGCTCTTCTCGGCGTTCGGGTTCGGCGCGGTGATGACCCTGATCGCGGAGGCGTCCACGACCGTCACCGGGCTGTTCCTCGCCCTGTTCGTCCAGCGGCTGTGCAACGTCGCGGTCGGCGGGGCCGCGCTGTACGCGCAGGTGCGGCGCGGCGAGCCCGCGCTGCCCGAAGGCGGCCGGTCGACGGTCCGCGCCGCGCTGCCCGCGCTCGCCTTCGTCGGCCTCGCGGACGTCGCCGCCAACGGCACCTACGCGATCGCCGCGCGGACCGGCCCGGTCACCATGGCCGCGGTGCTCGCCTCCCTCTACCCCGTCATCACCGCCCTCGCGGCCCTCGGCTTCCTCAAGGAACGGCTGCGGGCCGTGCAGATGACGGGCGCCGGGCTCGCTCTGGTGGGGTCGGCGCTGCTCGCGTCCTGAGGGGGTTTCCGGGGGCGTTGTCAGGCGCTTTCGTGCTGCTGGGGGCGGGCCAGGCCGTGCGCGGGGGCGGGGCGCCGGTCTCTCCGCCGCCTCCGCCCGGTATCCGTTCGACTGTCCCCTCTACTCCGGGGACGCGGGCTGCGCCGGCACTCTACGACGCGCTCGCGGCTCCCCGGACGGCTCATCGGCGGGAGTCACGGGCAGCCGCCCGGCAGGCCCCCCGGGCCCCTGCCCCTCCGCCTCCCACTCGGCCAGCGCCAGCAGTTGCTGCGGCGTGATCCCCTCCGGGATCGGTACGGGTGCCGGGGTGCGCAGCGGCGGCTGCCACCCCGCTTCGGGGTCCCAGGTCCGGACGGTCCGGGCGGGCGCCCCGGCGACCACCGCGTGGTCGGGCACCTCGCCGCGGACCACCGAACCGGCCGCCACGACCACGTTCCGGCCCAGCCGCGCGCCCGGCAGGATGACCGCGTTGGTGCCGATCCAGCCGCCCGGGCCGATGGTGACGGGCTCGCTGCGCGGCCACTGCTTGCCGACCGGCACGTCCGGGTCGTCGTAACTGTGATTGGTCGTCGTCACGTATACACCGGGGCCGAAGAAGCAGTCGTCACCGATCGTGAGCCGGACGTCGGCGATCACGTGGCTGCCGCGTCCCAGCACCACCCCGTTGCCGAGGGTCAGGATCGGGTCGGGGCCGAGGTCGAGGTCGGGCATCATGCCGGCCGTCAGCGTCACGCCCTGCGCGACGATGCAGTGCTCGCCCACCTCGATCCACGGGTCGCCGAAGATCGTGCCCTGCGGGAAGGCCAGCCGGGTGCCGGCGCCCAGGCGACGGAAGCGGTACGGGCCGGGCCGCTCGGCCGTGACGGCTCCGGCGTCCCGTATCCAGCGCGCGCCGCGGTGGACGGCGCGCGACACGGCCCGGCGCCGCCAGGACCCCACGGACGAGAACACGTTCTGCTTGGGCACCCGCTCACCGTACTCAGCCCCCGCCCGTCCGGCGCCCGTCACCCGTTGTGATCTTCACCCCACGACGGCGCGCCGCCGACCCACGCCAAGAACGAATGTCCTAGTCGGCCCGCGGACGGCGCGGGCGCGACGGCCCCGCGTCCAAGGGGACCGGACGCCGCTCCCGGGTGCTCCGGGCGGGCGGCGCGGGCGGAAAAGCCCTCTGGACCACGGCCCGGCGGTACCTCGTACGGCGGTGACCGCGGCGCTTCGATGGGCACCCGGCGGCGGGGCGCACGGGTGGCCCCGTGGCCCAAGGGGCCTGCGGCGCCGCAGAGCGGGAATAGGCCAAGAGTGCCTGATGTAACTGATCCGCTGCTGAATCTGGTCCGACGGCGCAGGGAACCGGTGGTCACCCAGACGGTCCGGTCGACCGTGGCCGCCGTCATCTCGTACGTGGTCGCCCTGTGGCTGAGCAGTGAGCCGGCGCCGCTGACCGCCCCGCTGACCGCGCTCCTGGTCGTGCAGGTGACGCTGTACGCGACCCTCACCACGAGCATGCGCCGGGTGAACGCCGTGGTGGTGGGCGTGGTCATCGCCATCGGCTTCAGCGCCCTGGTCGGACTGACCTGGTGGAGCCTGGGGCTGATCATCCTGGCCGCGCTGGTCATCGGCCGGTTCGTGAAGGCCGGGGAGTTCGTCCAGGAGGTGGCGATCAGCGCCATGCTGGTGCTGGGCGTGACACGGGTGGGCCCCACGGCCTGGGACCGGGTGCTGGAGACGCTGATCGGCGCGGTCGTCGGGATGCTCTTCAACATCTTCTTCGCCCCGCCGGTCTGGGTGCAGCCCGCCAGCGCGGCCATCGAGGACCTGGCGGGCCGGATGCGCCGGCTGCTGCTGCACCTCGGGGACTCCGTCACCGGTCACACCCCGGTCGCCGAGGCGGCGGCCCGGCTCCATGAGGCGCGCCGGCTGGACCACGACATCGTCCAGGTGGACGCGTCCCTCCGGCAGGCGGAGGACAGCCTGCGGCTCAACCCGCGGGTGCGCGAGGGGCTGCTCTACCGCGTCGTGCTGCGCACCGGCCTGGACACCCTGGAGATCTCGGCGGTGGTGCTGCGCACCGCGTGCCGCACGCTGACCGACCTCTCCAAGGCGCGGACCCGCGAACCGCTGTTCCCCGACGACGTCGCCAAGGCCCTGCGGGAACTGTTCCGGCACATGGCACGCGCCGTGGAGAGCTTCGCGGTGCTGATCACCACGCAGGTCAGCGCCAACGCCGAGGAGGCGGAGGAACGTCTCGTCAAGGAGCTGGCCGCCAGTCGGCAAAGCCGCGAGATCGTCGCCCACATGCTCCTGGCCGGAGTGCAGACCCACCCCCGCCAGTGGCAGCTGCACGGCGCGCTGCTGGCGGAGGTGGACCGCATTCTGGACGAGCTGGATGTGGAGAAACGTTTCCAACGGCTGGTGGAGGAGCTGGACCGGCAGTCCCGCGAGCAGCGCGAGAAGTACCCGTACCTGGAGAAACTGCGGAAGCTGCCGCGGCTGCTCCGGTCCCGCGGACGGGGCTCGGGGCGGTGAGGCGGGGGCGGGCCCGTCCCGCGGACGGGCCTCGGCACGGTGCGGCGGGCGAGAGGTCCGCGTCCCGCGGGCGGGACGGCCGGGACGGCCGACGGCGGGAGGCGCAGGGCCGCGGCCGGGACGGCCCGCGGCAGGAGGCACAGGGTGACGGCGGCCGGCGTCGCGTCCGGCGGGGCCGGTCACGCTCTCCGAACCCCGCCCCGCCCCGACGGCTGCCGCCCGCCCCGCCCCGATCAGCTCTCGTGCGCCGCGCGGTGGCTCTTCGCCAGCTCCAGGTACATGGCCGCGTTGGCCTTGATGCCCTCCCGCTCCTCCGCCGTCAGCTCCCGCTTGACCTTGGCGGGCACCCCGGCCACCAGGGAGCCCGGCGGCACCTCCATCCCCTGCGGGACCAGCGCCTGCGCGGCCACCAGCGAGCCCGCGCCGATCCGCGCCCCGTTCAGGACGGTGGCGCCCATGCCGATCAGCACGTCGTCCTCGACGGTGCAGCCGTGCAGCACGGCGTTGTGGCCGACCGACACCCGCTCCCCGACGCGGACGGAGAACCCTGGATCGACGTGCACGGTGCAGTTGTCC
Organism: Streptomyces sp. NPDC003077; assembly: GCF_040611095.1. Taxonomy (NCBI): domain Bacteria; kingdom Bacillati; phylum Actinomycetota; class Actinomycetes; order Kitasatosporales; family Streptomycetaceae; genus Streptomyces; species Streptomyces sp. NPDC003077. The sequence goes on from NZ_JBEXNM010000018.1 coordinate 102,485, forward strand.
TGAATGTTGCTGTCGGCGCCGAGAACGATCGAACCGCAGTCGGCCCTGAGCACGGCGTGGTACCAAATGCTCGAACCGGCCGCCATCGTGACGTCACCGACCACGACGGACGTGGGCGCGGTGAACGCGTCCGGCGAGACGTCCGGCTCGGACCCGCCCACGCCGCTGATCAGTGCTTCCTGTGCCATAGCCGTTCTCCTCGTTCACATAGGAATCGCGCCCGCCCGCAGGCTAAGCCACGGCTTCGGGAGACCGGCGGGCGGGAGGGGCGCGGGCGGAGGTGTCTCAGGACTCAGGGCGCGAGGTGTTCGGCAGCGCCGCGGGCACCGGGCCCAGCATCTTCTCGCTGATCCAGTGCAGCGAATCGGCCATCTTCAGGATGTACGTATGACCGCTGTGCCGGCCGTTCGGGATCTCGAACAGCGTGGTGTGGAGAGGACCGCCCGTGTGATCCCGCATGAACTTCTTCACGATCGGCACCGCCTCCTCGGTGGAACCCAACTCGAAGGCCATGTAGATGTCCGGCGCTCCCTTGGACCGGAGCCGCCGGGCCAGCCAGCCCGGGTCATTGGCCTGCTTCTCCCGGGGGTGGCCCTTCCACATCGGAGAGTCCGGCGCGACGTCCGGCCCGTTGGCGATGACGGCCTTGAATTTGTTCGGGTATTTCAGGACGGTTTTCATCGCGGCGAAGCCACCGGACGACGATCCCATGAATGCCCAGCCGTCGCGGCTTTCGTAGGTACGAAAATTGGCCCGGGCGAAGTCCGGCACATCCTCGGCGAGCCAGGTGCCCATTTTCGGCTGCCCCGGGATGTCACTGCCGTCGAAGTACTTCTTCTTCGGATTGAGAACCGGCATGACGAGGATGAACGGCAGCGTCTTACCTTCCTGCGACCATTCCGCCACCTTTTCCTGGAGCTGGAAATCGCCGCCGATCCAGTAATTGTTCGGATATCCGTACGCGCCGGGCAGCGCGATCAGCACCGGGAACCCGCTCTTGGCATACCGGGGGTCGTTGTACTGCGGCGGCACCCAGGCCCATATGTCGCCGGTGAACCCCGACTTCTTGCCGTGCCAGCGCGTCTTGACGATCTTCGTGCCGTCGTCGCCGGTCGTCCGTGCCGTCGTGAAGGTCGAGCGCGGCCCGGTGGGCTGCACCACCTTGGGCCCACCGCTGCTCGCATCGCGCACGTGCGGGCGCAGGCGGGGCACGTTGGAAGCGTCGACCCGGTCGACTCGATCCACGTTGTCCCCCCGGCCGCAACCGGCGAGCAGCCCCGTGGCGAGCAAGCTCACCGCCGCCACGGTCGCGGTACTGGCACGCAGGCATTTCATGGGGACGAACTCCTCGGCAGATCGTGTCCGGCAGCGGACGGCACACGCTGCCGACGTCGCGTCCGGCAGGGACCATCGGGGTCACCGGACGCGGGATTTCTGGATAAAACAGTCGGGTCGGAGCACCCCTCCGCCCCGAGGATCGGGAACTCCGGGACGGGGACGCTTTCACGGCCGCCGCGCCCGCCCCGGATCCGCGGCCTCGTCAGTCGGCGTTCGCGCCGACCGGCGGCGCCACCGACGCCGCCTCCTCGGCCTCGCGCTTGGCGGCGGCCTTCTTCGCGCGCCGCTTGACCACGAGGAACGAACCGATGCCGAACAGCACCGCGGCCACCAGCCCCAGGTAGGAGAACCTCTTGAGCCAGGACTCCGCGACCACGCCGAGGGTGTAGATCAGCGCGGTGGTCCCACCGGCCCACACGATGCCGCCCAGCACGTTCGCGATGAGGAATTTCCAGTACGGCATCTTGAGCACACCGGCGAGCGGTCCGGCGAAAATGCGCAGCAGTGCGACGAAGCGGCCGAAGAACACCGCCCACATGCCCCACTTGTCGAACTTCTCCTTGGCCATCGCGACGTGGTCGGGGCCGAAGTGCTTGGGGAACTTGCGACCGGCCCAGCGCAGCAGCGGTTCCCCGCCCTTGCGGCCGATCAGATAACCGATGGAGTCACCGACGATCGCGCCCACCGAGGCGCACGCGCCCAGCACGTACGGATTGATGTGGTCCTGGGTCGCGGCCAGGATCGCCGAACTGACGAGGACGATCTCGCCGGGCAGCGGTATGCCCAGGCTCTCCAGCCCGATGACGATGCCCACCAGAAGGTAGACGCTCACCGCCGGGATGTTCTCCAGCCATTCCTGGATGTGCAAGGTCGCTTCCTCCGCCTGATCCGAGGCCCCGTGGGCCGGTACCGGCATTCCCTCGACGCCGGTGGAGGGAAATCCCCCGTGTCTCCGCGCGCGGTACGCCACGCCCGGGGAAGCCTACTTGATCGACACCCCGTCACCACGTCCGGACAGCCCTCTCATCGGGCATCGGGCCAATCGGAATTTCCGCTGGTCACAGCGGAACCAATTCACCATTTCCGGCGTCCGCCCGGGCGCCGTCATACCGGCCGCACAGGACGCGAAGGCCCGCCGTGCGCGGTGCGCAAGGCGGGCCGGAAAGGAGGGGAAGCGACCGGATCAGGCGGGCCTGGCGACCCTCCCGGCAGGCGTCGCTGTGACGCCGGGGCCTAGGAGTGGGGCCGGAGCGTCCACACGATGGTCATCTCGCCGGTGACCGCGCCGTCCTCGCGGGTGAGGGCGACGCGCACCGGGAACTCCGGGCGCTCCCCCGCGTCGAGTTCCGCCACCACGTCGGCGGCCGGGCGGCCGAGTTCCGCGGTGGCGGTGACCGGGCCCATCGCCAGCTTCTTGTAGCCGATCTCGGCCCGTACGGCCAAGGGGACCGCCCGCGAGAGCTGGTCGCCGAACGCCGCGAGGACGATGGCGCCGCTCGCCGACTCGGCCAGGGTGAACATGGCGCCGGCGTGCGGCCCGCCGACGTGGTTGTGGTAGTCGGCCTGGTCGGGGAGGCGGACCACGGCCCGCTCGGGACTGGTCTCGGAGAATTCGAGGTTCAGGGTGCGGGCCATCGGCACGGTGGCCGTCATCATCTCGCCGATCGACGGCATGGTCTCGGAGGACATGGCGCAACGTTACCTACGAGTAGCTTGCGGTGGAAGCCCCTCCCGGGCCCGGTCCGCCGTCCCCGGCGCCGTTATCGTTGAGCCCCATGTGTCCAGGTCAGCAACCGCCGCGCGGCGAGCCTCACCCCCCACGACGCCACGCGGTCCTCCGGGCCACCCGCCCGCGCCACCACCCCGCCCGGCTCCTTCCCCCGGCGCCATGCGACTGAGCGCCCGCCCGGCCTGGGCCGGACGCAACTACCTGCTGCTCACGGCCGCGACCATGGTCGCCGGTCTCGGCAACGCCGGGGCGCTGATCGCCACGGCGTTCGCCGTCCTGGGCGCCGGGGGTTCCGCCACCGACGTCGGACTGGTCGCCGCCGCCCGCACCGTGCCGCTGGTCGTCTTCCTCCTCATCGGCGGCGCGGTCGCCGACCGGCTGCCCCGGCACCGCGTCATGGTCGCCGCCAACACCCTGAACTGCGTCTCGCAGGGCGCCTTCGCGGTGCTCGTCCTGACAGGCGAGCCCCGGCTGTGGCAGATGGCGGTGCTGGCGGCGCTCGGCGGGACGGGCCAGGCGTTCTTCGCCCCGGCGTCCGAGGGCATGGTGCTCGCCAGCGTCTCCGGTGAGCACTCCGGGCGCGCCTTCGCGTTCTTCCGCATGGCCATGAACGGGTCGAACATCGGCGGCGCGGCGCTCGGCGGCGCCCTGGTCGCCGCCCTGGGTCCCGGCTGGGTGCTGGCCGTGGACGCCGCGTCCTTCGCCGTCGCGGCGGTGCTGCGGGCCTTCCTCGACGTCCGCCACATCCCCGCCCGGGCCCCGGGCAAGGGCGTGCTGCACGACCTGCGCGACGGCTGGCGCGAGGTGGTCTCCCGGCCGTGGCTGTGGTCGGTGGTCCTGCAGTTCTCGCTGGTCAACGCGGTCATCGCGGCGGCCGAAGCGGTGTACGGGCCGCTGGTGGCCGAGGAGCACTACGGCGGGGCCGGGCCCTGGGGACTGGCGCTGGCCGCCTTCGGCGCGGGCACGGTCGGCGGTGCGCTGGTGATGACCCGCTGCAAGCCCCGCCGCATCCTGCTCGCCGGCGCGCTGTGCGTCTTCCCGCTGGCCCTGCCGTCCGCCGCGCTGGCGGTGCCGGTGCCGGCCGCCACCCTCATACCGGTCATGTTCCTCACCGGAGTGTCGGTCGAGGTCTTCGCGGTGACGTGGATGATGGCGCTGCACCAGGAGATCCCCGAGGAGAAGTTCTCCCGGGTCTCCTCGTACGACTGGCTGGGCTCGGTCGCCGTCGTGCCGCTGGCCACCGCGCTCGCCGGTCCCGTCCAGAACCTGGTCGGCCGCCCGGCCGCCCTGTGGGGCTGCGCCGCGCTCATCGTCGTGCTGACGGCCGGTGTGCTGTGCGTGCGGGACGTCCGGCGCCTCACCCGCCGCCCGCCGGAACCCGCCCCGGCCGCCGCCGAGGACACCACAGTGGTGGTCCCGGACGACGCCGAGGTGGTCGGCGCCGTGGCCGGGGCCGAGCGGGCGGGCTGACGCGGACAGATGCGAAAGAATGAAGAAACGAAGCGGAATCGCTTCCAAAAGGGCGCGTGAAAAGAAGACGCCGGACCCCTTGCTCCGCCCGTACCAGTCGCGTCAGCCGATGCTGAAGGAACCTTCCGGCGGCCGGGGTGAGGGGACCGCCTGAGCATCGCGCACCGGAGCCGCGTCCGCGATCAGCCGCCGCAGCGCCGCGCCGTGCTCGACCCGCGCCGGGAAGGCGTCGGCCGCGGCGCGCCGGGCGAGCCGGCCGACCGGCGGTACCGCCCGCGAGGCGACCAGGACGACGTTCCCGAAGCGGCGTCCGCGCAGCACGGACGGTTCGGCGATCAGGCACATGTGCGGGAAGACCTCCGCGAAGGTGGCCAGTTGCCCCCGCAGGAAGGTGAAGGGCGCGCTGTCGGCGAGGTTGGCGATGTAGATCCCGCGCGGGCGCAGGGCGCGGGCGGCGGCCCGCGCGTACTCCAGGGACGTGAGGTGCGCCGGCACCCGCGAGCCCCCGAATACGTCCGCGACCAGGATGTCCGCCCCCGCCTCCGGCGCCGCTTCCAGGGCCTCGCGGGCGTCCCGCGCGTGGACGGCGATGTCGGCGCCCTCGGGGAGCGGCAGGTGCGAGCGGACCAGCTCCAGCAGGGCGCCGTCCGCGTCGACGACCGTCTGACGGGACCCCGGGCGGGTGGCGGCGAGGTAGCGCGGCAGCGTCAGCGCGCCGCCACCCAGGTGCAGCACGTCCAAGGGGAGCCCCGGTTCGGCGGCCTCGTCCAGGACGTGCCCGATCCGGCGCGCGTACTCGAACTCCAGGTGGGTGGGGGCGTCGAGGTCGACGTAGGACTGCGGGGCACCGTCCACGGTCAGCAGCCAGGCCCGCGGGCGGTCCACGTCGGGCAGCAGTTTCGCGACGCCGTACTCGACGGTGCGGGTGACCGGTATCGGTTCGGGGGCTCGTTCCACCGCCCTATTGTGCCCGCCGCCACAGCACGGGCCGGCCGGTCCGGCGAAGCCCGCGGCCCAGGCACGCTCTCAAACGCACGGCCCGGCCACGCTGTCAGAGCTCGCGGCCTGGCCATTCCCTTCCCTGCGAAGTCTGAGGCCCGGCCACGCGTCACAGCTCGCGGCGCGCCCACTCCGGCGGAGCTCGCGGACGGCCCCGGGCCCGGGTCTGTCCCCATCCTCCCTCCGGAAGCCCCGCGACGGGCGACGTGCCTCGCACAGGCCGGCTCCCCAGGTCCACCCGGGATCACTGCGACCACACCCGCCCCACCGCCCGCGCGTGCGCGGTGGCCTGGCGGTAGCTGGCCCGGGCGGCGGCGGCGCGCCTGCGGGGGTCCAGGGCGTTGCGGCCGAACGCGGCGCGGGCCGCGCGGTCGGGCGTCAGGACGCACACGCGGGCGCCGCTCCGGACCAGTTCGGCGGCCTGGGCGCGCGGGGTGGGCAGCGGGCCGCCGCTCGTCGCCAGCGGGGCCAGGACGACGACCCGGCCGTAGCCGGCGGCGAGGTCGGCGTTGGTGCTGGAGTGCACCCCGCCGTCGATCCACCGTCTCCCGGCGGCGCGCACCGGCGGCCAGACGCCGGGCACCGCGCAGCTCGCCGCCACCGCGTCGACGAGTCCGATCCCGCTGCCGTCGTCGAAGGCCGTCCGCTCCCCCGTCTCCGCGTCCACCGCCGTGATCACCAGCCGCCGGGCCGGCCAGTCGTGCGAGCCGAGCCGCCGGGCGATGGCCTCGCGCGGGCCGGTTCCCGGGACCGTGCGGGCCGACCGCGCGAGCCGCCCCATGCGGACGCCGAACTCGGCCGCGTCCCGCGAGCGCAGCGCGATGAACGCGAACCGCGCCATCGCCACCGTGCCCATCCGCGCCGCGGCCTCCTCCACCGGGGCCGCGAGCTGCCGTTCGTACAGCTCCAGCGGCGTGCACTCCCCGGAGGTGAGCTGGGCGCCGACGAGGGCGCCGGCCGAGGTCCCGACCACCACGTCGGCGGTTGCGAGGTCGACGCCGGCCCGCGCGAGACCGGCCAGCACCCCGATCTCCCACCCGATGCCTGTGAATCCGCCGCCGCCCAGTACGAGTGCCGTGTCCGCCATCGTCTTCCGCCCCTTCTCGCCCGCCGCGGACCGTTCCGCGGAACGCTTTCGGCCCGACGGCCCGCCCCTTGGCGCCCGTGTCCACCGGCCGTTCCCCGTTCCCCCACAAACGATCGCGCCGGGCGTGCGCGTTCCGGCGCCGACGCATCCGCATGGCGCGGGTTTCCCCGGCACGGGCCGCGCGTCGGCCGTGTGGGCTCGCACGGCCCGCGTGCCGGGGGATCAGCTCCGGCTCCCCGCCGCTCGTCGGGCCCGGTGGCGCCGCACCGCGTCGCGGTTGGCGCAGGCGTGGGAGCAGTAGCGCTGCCGTCCGCCGCGGGTGAAGTCGGCGTACACGCGCCCGCATTCGGCCAGCGCGCAGCGGCCGAGGCGGTCCATGCCGCGCCCGGTCAGATGCAGGGCCGTGCCCACGCTGACCACCGCCCGGACGACGGCGCCCAGGCCGAGGCCGTCGTCGCGGTAGTGGAGGTGCCAGCCGCCGTCCGCGTGGTCGGTCACGCGCGGGTGGGCGGCGGAGTCGGCCAGCAGCGCGTTGAGCAGGGCGGCCCGTTCTCCGGGGGTGCCCGCGTCGGCGACGGCCACCCAGCGCGGGATGTAGTCCCGTATCTCCGCCAGGTCTCCCGCACCCACCGGGCGGTCGATGGCCATGCCCGCGGCCCGGCAGCGTTCGGCGAATTCCTCGGGGGTGCGCGGTGGCTCGGCCGCGAGCCGGACCATGAACCGGACGGGATCTTCCCCGTAAGGGTTCTGATGCATAAGGCCATTACAGCATCCTTGATCGAAACGGCCCCCGGTCCGGAGGAACCCCGGAGCGGCTGCCTTGATGATCAGGCGGCTCGGAGCGTTCGCGCGCTGCCCGTCCACTCGACGAGCGTGACACTCCCGGCCCGGCCCCGCCCGCGACGCCGATCCCCCGGGGACGATGTGAGGAGTACATGATGGAACGAGCCCCTGCGACCACCGCGCAGCCCACCCCTGTCTCCGTGCTCGGACTGGGTGCGATGGGGCGGCAGTTGGCCCGCTGCCTGCTGGCGGCCGGGCATCCGACCACGGTGTGGAACCGGACCCCGGCCAAGGCCGACGCACTCGTCGCGCGGGGCGCGCTGCGCGCGCGGACGGCGGCCGACGCGGTGGCCGCGAGCCCCCTGGTGATCGTCTGCGTACTGGACCACGAGGCCGTCCGCCGGGTCCTGGAGCCGATCGGGCCGACGCTGACCGGCAAGGCGCTGGTCAACCTCACCTCCGACACCCCCGGGAACAACCGCGGACTCGCCGCGTGGGCGGCCGAACACGACATCGCGTACCTCAGCGGCGCGATGCTGATGCCGCCCACCCAGCTCGGCAGTCCCGAAGGGACCATCCTCTACAGCGGTGCGCACCGCGCCCACACCGCGCACGCGGCCACGCTCAAGGCCCTGGCCGGACGGGCGCCCTACCTCGGCCCCGACGCCGGGACGGCCACGGCCCACGAAGTGGCGGTGCTGAGCCTCTACTACGCCGGTCTGGCCGGGATGGTCCACGCCTTCGCGCTGGCCGGCGGGGAAGGCGTGCCGCCCCAGGACCTCGTACCGCACCTGGGCGCCATCCTGGCCCAGTTCCCGTCCGTCGCGGCGAGCATGGCCGAGGACATCGGCACCGGGCGGTACTCCAAGGACGCGGACGTCCTCGCCATCCACACCTCCGGCCTCGGTCACATCGTCAAGGCCTCGCAGGACCGCGGCATCAGCACCGATGTGCCGGCCACCGTCAAGGGCCTCGTGGACCGGGCGATCGCCGCGGGGTACGGCGACTGCGAGTTCGCGAGCGTCGTCGAGGGGATGCGCGGTTGACGAGAAGGAACCGGGTCGTCCGGAAGGTTCCCTCCGGACGACCCGTTCTCCTTCTAGGAGCCCCTCCTCTGAGGACTTCTCACGCCTCCACCGTGCGGACCGTGCCCGCGCCGACCGTCCGGCCGCCCTCCCGGATGGCGAACCCGAGGCCGGGCTCCAGGGGGACGTCACGGTCCAGGGTCACCGTCGCGGTGACCCGCTCGCCGGGGCGGGCCACGCCCCGCGGGCCGAGGTCGAGGTCGCCGGCCACGTCCGCGGTGCGGATGTAGAACTGCGGCCGGTAGCCCGTGGTCACCGCCGTCCGGCGCCCGCCCTCCGCGGCGGACAGGACGTACACGTCGGCGGTGAACCGGCGTCGCGGCGTCACGCTGCCCACGGCGGCGACGACGTGCCCGCGGCGCACCTGGTCGCGGTGGACGCCGCGGAGCAGCAGCGCCACGTTGTCGCCGGCTTCGGCGGACTCCATCGGCTTGCCGAACGTCTCCAGGCTGGTGACGGTCGTCTCGACGTCCGCCCCCAGCACCTCCACCCGGTCGCCGGCGCGCACCGCGCCGCGTTCGACGGCCCCGGTGACCACCGTTCCGCGGCCGGTGATCGTCAGCACGTTCTCCACCGGCAGGAGGAACGGCGCGTCGAGGTGCCGGCGCGGCATCGGGACGTAGGTGTCCACGGCGTCCAGCAGCGCCTCGATCGCGTGCGTCCACCGCGGGTCGCCCTCCAGCGCCCGCAGTCCGGAGACCCGGACGACGGGCACGTGCTCGCCGTCGTAGCCGTGCGCGGCGAGCAGTTCCCTGACCTCCAGTTCCACCAGGTCCGTCAGCTCGGGGTCGCCCGCGTCGGCCTTGTTGAGGGCGACGACGATGTGCTGGACGCCCACCTGTTTGGCGAGCAGCACGTGCTCGGAGGTCTGCGGCATGATCCCGTCGAGCGCGGAGACGACGAGGATCGCGCCGTCGAGCTGGGCGGCGCCGGTGACCATGTTCTTGACGAAGTCGGCGTGGCCGGGCATGTCCACGTGGGCGTAGTGCCGGGTGTCGGTCTCGTACTCGACGTGCGCGAGGTTGATGGTGATCCCCCGGGTCACCTCCTCGGGAGCCCGGTCGATCCGGTCGAAGGGCACGTAGGCGCCGCTGCCCTGGTCGCTGAGGACCTTGGTGATGGCTGCGGTGAGCGTGGTCTTCCCGTGGTCGACGTGGCCCATGGTGCCGATGTTCAGGTGCGGCTTGGTGCGGACGTAAGCGGTCTTGGACATGGCGGTGCTTCCTCGCAACAACGCGGTGATGCGGCGCCGGGACGCCGTGGGGACCCCGAGGTCTCGCCGACCCTCCCCCTACGGGGTCCGCCGGACTTTCCGGAGAGGGTCAGCTTCGCGTGCCGCCGGTCGCACCCGCGCAGGCGGTGAACGGGGCAAGGGCGTCGGACACGGTGAGGGGAGTGGTGGCGGTGGACCGGCAGGCCCTCCCCGGCAGGGCTTCCCTGAGGTGGCCGGCGATGACGGACGCCGACGATTCCACGGCAGCCTTCGGCGCGTCCGCGACCGCGGACGGGAGCACGGGGAAGGGCTGCCGGAACATGTGCCATATCTTTCCGTGACCGGCTTCCCCCGTCGAACGATTTTCGTACGGGCGGCAGTTGGCCACACCGGCCGGCCGTCTCGCCGGCCGGACAGGCCCTGCCGCCCCGGCACCGGCGGGCCCCGCCACCCTCGGCGGACTCCTGCCACCACCGGCCGCGGGGCCACCGAAGAACCCCGACCGCGAGCCCCGCCACGAAACCGGTCGTCCACGGCGCGAGGGCCATCCAAGCCCTTCAGCCACCCCGTCACCTTCGGGCGCTACGCTGCCCCCGATCGCCCGGCGATCGCCACCCCGACGACGGCCCGGAGGGGACCGGGCCCTGTCACGCCGTCCCCTCCCCGTCGTATCTCCGCACCGGACCGACCGCACCGTTCCCTACCGGACCGATCGCGCCGTTCCGTACCGGACCGACCGCACCGTTCCGCATCGCCCGGCCCACCGCTCCCGCCCCGGCCTCTCCCCCGTTCTCGCTGGTAAGAGCCCGGTCCAACCTCTGGATAGCGAAATTCCCATGTCTTGGTTCGAATCCTTCGTCCTCGGCCTGATCCAAGGGCTGACCGAGTTCCTGCCGATCTCGTCGAGCGCCCACCTGCGGCTGACCGCGGCGTTCGCGGGCTGGCACGACCCCGGCGCGGCGTTCACCGCCATCACCCAGATCGGTACCGAGGCCGCCGTCCTGATCTACTTCCGCAAGGACATCGGCCGCATCGTCTCCGCCTGGGCGCGTTCCCTGTTCGACCGGGAGACGCGGCGCGACCACGACGCCCAGATGGGCTGGCTGGTCATCGTCGGCTCGATCCCCATCGGCGTACTGGGCGTCACCCTCAAGGACGCCATCGAGGGCCCCTTCCGCGACCTGCGCCTGATCGCCACGACCCTGGTGGTCCTCGGCATCGTCCTCGGCATCGCGGACCGGCTGGCCGCCCGTGACGAGTCCGGCGGACGGCACCGCGCCGTCAGGACGCGCAAGTCGCTCACCGACCTGAACGTGCGGGACGGCCTGCTGTTCGGCATCTGCCAGGCCATGGCCCTGGTCCCGGGCGTCTCCCGCTCCGGCGCCACCATCAGCGGCGGCCTTCTGATGGGCTACACCCGCGAGTCCGCGGCCCGCTATTCCTTCCTCCTCGCCATCCCGGCCGTCCTGGCCTCCGGCGCCTACGAACTCAAGGACGCGGGAAAGGGCCACGTTTCCTGGGGGCCGACGATTTTCGCGACGGTTATTGCTTTCGTGGTGGGATACGCCGTTATTGCGTGGTTTATGCGCTATATCTCCACCCGGAGCTTCATGCCGTTCGTCATCTACCGCGTCCTGCTCGGCCTTGCCCTGTTCGCCCTGGTGGCGGCGGGTGTCCTGAGCCCGCACGCGGGGGAATCGGCGGGGTGAGGGCGTGGCGAAGCAGGTCTTCAACAGAGACAGCCCTTCTTTGCGAAGCTGGTCAACCGCCCGAAGACCACAGCTGTCGCGCTGCTTTCTCATGGCTCGAATCTGTTGGGCAACCGCGTCAGCACAGCAATCCGCCAGCCCCACGCGAGGGTCGAACCACATGGGGAACCGGCACTGCGCTCGGCCCAGCCCAGGCAGGAAACGGTGAAAGCGTGCACGCCCGCGCCACCGGTTCTCCGATCGGGCACCACCCGACCCGTGGAGTGCGCGGCCGACGACCCCGCTCATCCGGAGTCACCGCGCTGCTGGGCGAGCCGTAACCGCTGCCCACCGTCACGAACCGGCCCCACCTCCGAGGAAGTCGTCCGTCGGGTCGAGACCGCCTGATGTCTCTCACACACGCGACAAATGAGCAGCCATAGCTTGTCATCTGCGGTCATTCGGGATCGCGATTTGGTCGAGTTCCCACCATGCCCACCGGGTCATCCAGCACGGAACCAGCACCGCCGACACGCCCTTCACGAGAGCAGCGAACCTTCGTTCACAGCTGTTAACGCAGGTCAGCACGCGCAAGGCGCCATGGCTCCGTACATCGGTAAAAGTGCGGAATCATGGCACTCCGTGCAGCTTTGGATCTTTCCTTGCTTCCCGGAGGAGCCGGATTCCGACGGTGCCGATCCAGCCGGTTCCCTTCCGTGAGCTAGGTTCCTGATCTCCCGTCCCCGCCCACTTCCCGCACTGGCAGCAGCCGGGATATCTACGCCTACCCCACCGGTCTGACCAGCGAGTTCACATCTCGCTCGTCACCAAGTCCTCAGATTGAGAAAGGACTTCACGTGGAGTCTATTTCTGCGTCTCTCGGCGAGCCCCCCGACCCGGACCGAGCCGACGTTCCGGCCCTGTGCACGCTGACTGCCACGGGGCATACCGCCCTACGTCATGTCACTGCCTCAGTACGTGGCCGACGGACCACTCTTGTCTGCCCCCACTGGTGCGTACTCGACCACTCCGCAGAAGAGTTGCACTTCCTTGAAGACGTGCATCACTACGGTGCACCGTTGCACATGTCGGCGCCTACGTTCGACGGCGTCACCGACATGGCCTTGCGCGTGCACCTCGCGTGGTGGCCGTCCGCCGCCGGCCAAGAAGGGGGCATTTGCTTGGCTGTCGACTCCGGTTCCCCGGGCGACTCGTACTGCCTGCGTCGTGAGGCCGGTCTGTTGTGGGTCGATCAGTTGGCCGCGTACGTTGAAGCCGTCCGTCTTCTGGTACTGGAGACGACCCCGCTCTCGCCGTGCGAGCACCACCTTCAGGCACCCAGGCGCGGGCGAGGAACATCAGCGGAAGGCACCGCTCCGTAGGCCGTTCCCGGAAAGCGGAGGCGCAGCAGCGCGGCAGTGGCGTTTTGCACAACACCGCGGGGCCCAGCGGCAGTACCGGAACCGGAGAGCACGGCGCCTCTGAACCGCTGGCATGCGACGCGCTTTGCCCCGGAATCATGTGTCCGTCTCACCGACTGGGCCGATCGCCCCCTCTCCGCTCTCGGCCGGCCACCCGGTGATCCCGAGGTGGCCCAGGAGACCGGCGACAGCACCGCCCCAGGACGAATGGTCACCCGTCCGGGCCTGGAATGTGGGAGCGCCTGCGGCGAGCCAGCCACGAACCATCGTGACCAGCGCCGCGACGACGGCAGAAGCATTCTTCGTCAGCCACGGCCGCAGATCACCGGCCTCGAAGCCACCACGCGCAGCAGGATGGGAACGAGCGGGATCAATGCGGATCCGCAGGGTTTGCCCGCTGTTGTCGCTGGAAGTACGCAGATCGTTCCCGTTGACGATCCACAGCCGATCGTTGGGGATGGTGACGATCTCGTTGCTGCCGAGGAGGCGGTCCCGCCACGTCTCTCTCATCAGTAAAGAGGAGAGCACGGGTGACGAGATGACGCAGCCTTGCGGGAAGCCATCGAAGCACACGACCGGCTCACAAGTGCCCCGCAGCTGCGTGGTGAGCACCTTGCGCAGTTCTGCCTCGTCCTTGGGCCACACCGCCTCACTGAGCCCGTACAGATACTTGAAAACGTCTTTGAGCAGGGTTGCAACGCTGTCTGATCCCATCGTGGTGATGACGACCAGGGGGGTGGGCCCAGGCAGACGAGGCCGGAGGATCGGGGCCAGGAGTGCGCCGACGTACTGGGCCCGGTCTGAGGCTTCCACCCACGGGAAGCCGGCCAGCATGGTGTCCAGGACGACTTTCCTTGCCCTGTCCACGCTGCCCCGGGTGAGTGCGGGCCCCAGTCGGCGCAGGGGTACATGGGGATGAAGGTAGAGGCCGGTGGCGGGGTCGTAGCCGGGTTTTGCGAGAACGGAATCGTCAGGCCGGACGACAGGCGAGGTGACGACTCCACGAAGTGGGGGCACGGGCCAGTCCTCGCGTCCGAGGACGGTAGCGCAGGTTTTCCGTGTGACCAGGGTGCGGACTCTCTTGGGAGTCCGGGTTATCGGATCATTGGTGGTGATGAACGTGGTCACGTGGTCGTTGAAGTAGGCGCGCAGATTGTCAGGATCGAGCTGCCGTATCAGCGGACCGTCCTGTCCGTTCTCGCTCACCCTGCACAGACCACCGGAGCGCCGGTACAGACCGGGCAGCCGACCATCGGCCATGGCGGCCAGAAGCTGCTCCATGGCCTCGGCCTCGTTGGTCATGTCCATCCTGGAGCGGTCGCGCGTCCGGCGCGCCGCAGCGTGGGACCTTGATGGCAAGTCATTGGGCAACGCGGTAGCGATCCCCGCGGACGGCGTCTCATCCCGCACGATCCCGGCAGAACCGGCGGCGGGGTAAGGCGCCGCGGGATCGCTCCCGTATCCCTGCCCGACAAGAGCGCGTAAGGCCTTCCTGTGATCCCCGCCGTGATGCACCTGCGCGTAGGCGGAAAACTTGCCATAGGAGGTTTCAGGCGAAAACGGGGTGGAGGTGCTCAAGACGCGGACACGGTTGCCTTTGTCCGTTTCCTCAGTGACTGCCGAAACGCCCTTACCCCTTCCCTTCTCGCGCCAATAGGTCCTATGCCCCCGACTGAGCACGGGTTCGAAAATGACACCGATGATGTCTTTCCAGGGCACCCGGTCGTCGAAGTTATCAGTGGGGCCGGCTTGCCCTTCCGTCAAAGGCCTTCGAAGGTACGGCGCGGTCCTGGCTTTCGTTGATTTCGGCAGGGAATCGATCATGCGACAGACATCACGGATGACCGCCATGGTGTCAGCGGCCAGGACGGGAATGGTGGCAGGGCTGCCCGCATAGCGCCGGTAGGTCCTGCCGGAAGTACGAACACCGAGGTAAGAAGGTTCCACGGCACCGAAGTCGCCCTCACCTCGGGTTTCGATCCGGACGCGAACGATCTCCGCCCGCGGTCTTTTCGCGAGGCGCCGGTGTTCCTGCTGGGTGTATTCCACCTCGCGGGCGAGACGGCGGGCGAGCTTGGTACTTCGGGGCACCGAAGCACCAACCACACGGACACGGAAACATCGGTCCCCGCAGGGGGATTCGGTGACCCAACCGCTGAGAATCGTGCGCCATTCCCGGCCGAACCCGGCCCCCGTGAGAATGTCGGTGACCTCGTCCAGGAGGCCGTCGCGAACAGCGTGCCCTTTGAACTCGATCGTCTCCAGGTTGCCCGAAACCTTGCCGTGCACCACGCCGATCCCGGTGTGCCGGGTTCCGGTGAACCACGCGTCATGCTGCTCAGGCGTGGACCGGACGGACTTGTACAAGGTCCAGCCGCGGACGCCGCTGACCACTCCGTCATTCACTTTGACGGGCAGAACGCACAGTCCGGCATCGTGAAGCTCCCGCGCCGCGGACCGCAGAAGCGATCCGTGGGATTCGTTCATGAACGGCACTCCTCTCCCCCAACTGATGGCGGGTGAAACACGCCAGGTTCCCTGGGTCCCCGATGTGCGCAACGCCCGGTTTCCGCTCTTCGTCCCGTGGTCGCCGGTCATGGCTCGCCGCATTGGCGGCCGACGACGGGACAGGGGCAGGCACGACGCTTCCGCCTGCGGGTTCTCGCCGTGGAAGTCCGCCCATGACGGCTCACTTCCACGCCTACGGCTGCCGAGCCGGCCGGTCAACGCGGCATCGTTTCCATGCCACCCGCACCGGCAGGGCTCTCTTACCACCGGCAGAAACTCCCACAGAGGCCGCGCAGTACCTCTCGGCCCAGCGCCGCGCCCGCAGGAGGAGCCGAGCCTTTTCGACAGGGATCACACCATCCGCGTCCGGCCGACTCGCGATGGCGCATTCTCCGCCCCTCGCGGCCGACACGTGTGAAAATACCTTCGTACTCAACGGAGGAGATGGCGGATACGGCCTCGGGGAGACCAGTTCACGACTCTGCGGACGGGTCTTCCTGCTGAACCAGCAGCTGCTCGTCGGTGGCATTGAAGAAGTCGCGGAGTGCGGCGTACGTGGCCGGTCTCATGCGCTGCCGGATGCCTGTTTCCAACCGTTGGATGTAACTGCGGCTGAGCCCGACGGCCTCGGCGGTTTCTCTCACCCCGAGCCCTTGACGCATACGCATGGCGCGTAGTGCCGCCCCGTTCACCCGAAAGGTGGGTGGGGAGAATTTCATGCAGGAAAAGGTAGCCGCACCTAATGGTGTTTTCTAGTAATACGTAACGGTAACTTGTCTCATGCGGCACTTTCTCGCCGTTGTCTGACGTCTGGAAAGTGAATGAATCGGTCAGCTTCCCACTGTTCCTAGCTGTTCCTGACGGCTCCTGCGATGATGTAAGACATGGCCGCCCCACGAGACAGTGCCGCACTTCAACGCCTCGCCATGCTGATCGCCAAGCGGCGCATCGAGCTTGGCCTGCACAAGATCGACGCAGCACGAGCGGCCGGGATCACCATCACGACCTATAACAAGGCCGAAGCAGGTGAGCCCGTCCGTGACGTCACTTACCGAAAAATCGAGCTCGTTCTCGGCTGGGCTCAGGGCACCTGCCGTGACGTACTTGACAGAGCCGCCCAGATCTCCATGGCCGAAAGTCTTCCCGCCCTCAACATGTCTTATCCGCTCACCGCCACACACGACTTGCAGACCGACATCGAGAACTCCGTACAGGCCGCGGCCATCGCCGTGACCGACAATCTCACAGCGGCCGACATCCGAGAGCTGAAGCGCTACGTCATCGAGGAGCTGCGGCGTCGCGGACGCCTTCCCCCCTCCAAGAACTGAGCGCGCCCGAAGCCACAACCGTCCCCAAGACCAAACGAGATCTGAGTACCCGCCCACACCCAACTGGCGGAGACAGCAGGACGGTGGATGAAGCGGTTCCGCGACCTTCCCTGTTAGCGGGCTTCCCCTCGATTCTCCGCCGGCCCCCCGATGTCCCTCAACCCGTGTCGCAGGCCTTGTCGACCATTACGTGGAACGGGACGGGTGCCACCAGCCATGGCTTTTGGCCCGCCGGTACGCGAGCAAGTGATGCTACAACCGGGACTCGCCCGGTGAACGACGAGGCAGGTCACAAGTTCGTCCCGGAATCGTCTGCTCCGCACCGGCCCGGTCGGGCCGGTGCGCGTTCCGGTCCCCCGCCCCCAGGTGGCAGCGGAACGTGTGTGAATGGCCACAATGCGTCGGCTTGCCGCGTCGGGCGGGTCGGGTTCTCTCCTGGTCAAGGCGATGGGCGGCGGCCGGTCCGGGTGGTGGAGGGTGCCGGGCGGAGGAGGGATCTCCGTTAAGGGGATGCGTTGTCAGTGGGGGCCCCTAGCATGTGGCTCATGTCCCCGAATCCCGCCGAACGGGCCGCTGTGCCCGTTCCCGCCGCCGAAGCCAATGAGGCGATCCGGCGGTTCGTGCGCGCCCGCCGGGACCGGCCGTGGACGGCCCAGGACCGGGTGCGGTACGTCGAGCTGCTGGAGACGTGGACGCTCGCGGTACGCGGTGACAGCTCCTCCGGAGCCGCGTAGAGCAGGGCGGACGCCCACCGGCGGTGGTGTGCTCGCCGCCGGGGCGTTCGTCTTTCGCGGGTGCGGTGTGCGTACCGTTTCCCTTGGTGAGTGGCCCCGGACGGCCCGCCTTCGCGGGAGTGCCGGGCCGCGACCTCCCCGTCCGATTTCCGCCAGCGGACGGAGGCGTTCCGCCGCACAGTGGTGGCGTGAGTGCGATCCCCTACCGATGGGTCTTCGAGAGACGTCCCGGTGCGGGCGGGGAGCCCGTGCCACCGGGAACGGAGACGGCAGGCACGGCGGATACGAGGAAGAGGCGAGGAAGAAGGATGGGCGAGGCGATGACGGGGCGGGACGCCGCGGTGCTCTACGCGAAGGTCGGGAGCCCTCTGGGCGAGCTGCTGCTGGTCGGTGAGGAGCGGGCGGACGCCCCCGGCGGTACCGCGCTGGCCTCCCTGTCGACGCCGGGCCAGAAGGGCGGCGCGACCGTGCGGGAGGGGTGGCGGAACGCCCCGGGGGCGTTCGCGGAGATCGCCGGGCAGCTCGCGGCGTACTTCGCCGGGCAGCGCACCACATTCGACATCGCCTACGCGGAGCCGCCCCGGGGGACGGCCTTCCAGCGGCGGGTCTGGGCGGCACTGGAGGACATCCCCTACGGCACCACGACGAGCTACGGCCGGCTGGCCGAGCGGGCCGGTATCGCGCGGGGCGCGGTCCGTGCCCTGGGGGCGGCGATCGGCGCCAATCCGCTGTTGATCGTCCGCCCGTGCCACCGGGTGATCGGGGCGGACGGCACCCTCACCGGGTACGCGGGCGGGCTGGAGCGCAAGCGGCGGCTGCTGGAGCTGGAGGGCGTGTGAGAGCGGGACGGTGGGCTCGCGTGCGGGCCGGGTCGCCGGGTGGCCTCGGCTCCGGTGGGACCCGGAGGCCGCGGTGAACGAGGTCCTGCCCGGGTTCGGTCCCGGCCCCCGGCCCCGTACGCGCCCGGCGCCCGGGGCGGTGCACGTACCGGACTGGCTGAGTCTGGAGGAGCAACGGGAGCTGGTCGCCGTCTGCCGGGAGTGGGCGCGCGGGCCGGTGCCGATTCGGCACACCCGGTTGCCGGGCGGCGGGGTGATGTCCGTGCGGACGGTCTGTGTGGGCTGGCACTGGCAGCCGTACGCGTACCGGCGCACGGCCGACGACGTCAACGGCGCCGCGGTGGCCCCGTTCCCGGACTGGATGGTGGCGCTGGGCCGCCGGGCGGTCGCCGACGCCTACGAGGACGCGTCGGCGGCTGCCGGCTACACCCCGGACACCGCGTTGATCAACTTCTACGACGGCCGAGCGAAGATGGGCATGCACCAGGACAAGGACGAGCGGACCGGCGACCCCGTGGTCTCGCTCAGTCTGGGCGATACGTGTCTTTTCCGATTCGGCAATACCGAGACGCGGACTCGGCCGTACACGGACATCGAGCTGGCATCGGGTGATCTGTTCGTGTTCGGCGGGGCGTCGCGGTTCGCGTACCACGGGGTGACGAAGGTGTACCCGGGGACGGGTGATCCGGCCACGGGGCTGGCCGGGGGACGGCTCAACATCACGATGCGGGTCACCGGGCTGGAGTGACGGCGGGGCCGCGTCCCGGGGCCGTCCGGTCCCGCCCGTGCGCTGTCGCTCAGAGTTCCAGGACGGTGTGCACTGGTAGGTGGTCGCTGGGGAACTGGCCGTCCCGGGAGAAGGTGTCGATGGTGGCGCGGTGGGTGTGGACGGACGGCGAGGTGAGGATCCAGTCGATGCGGTCGCCGTCCGGTACCGGCGGTCGGTAGCCGTGGAAGGTGCCGTAGGCGGGGCCGCGTTCCTCGGCGGTGTCCCAGGTGTCCACGAGGTTTCCGCCGTCGAGCAGGGTGGTGTAGACGGGGTTCTTGTGGGCCGGGACGTTGAAGTCGCCGGTGACCACGCGGGGCAGTGCGGGGTCCAGGGCGCGCAACCGGTCGGTGATCAGGGTGGCGGAGCGCTCGCGGGCGTACTGGTGGGCGTGATCGAGGTGGGTGTTCAGGGCGTAGAACTCGTTCTCGGTGCGCAGGTCCCGGAAGCGCACCCACGTCACCATGCGGATGACGGTGTTGCCCCAGCTCGTCGAACCGATCAGGTACGGGGTGTCGGACAGCCAGAAGTGGTCGTAGGCGAGCGGAGCCAGTCTGCGGCGGTCGTAGAAGATCGCCATGAACTCGTCCTGGCTGCCGCCCGCCCGGCCGGTGCCCAGCCAGGCGTAGGCGGGGCCGAGGTCCGCCTCGATGTCGCGGAGTTGCGCGTACAGGCCCTCTTGGGTGCCGACCAGGTGCGGGGCCGCGCGGCGCAGCAGGGCGCGCATGGCGGGGCGGCGTTCGGGCCAGGAGTGGGGCGGGGTGGCCGAGGCGTACCGGAGGTTGAAGGTCGTCACGCGCAGCCGGTCACCGTGTTCGGAGACGTCGGCCGCCACCGTGTCGTGCGCCGTGGCGGGGCCCGCGCCGTAGGCCAGGGCCGGCCCGGTGGCGGCGGTCGCCGCCACGGCGCGCAGGGCGACGCGGCGGGTGAGCGGCGTGCGTCTGGTGGCGGCGCGGGGCGGCTCCGCCTCCGTACGGGTGGGTCCGGCGGTGACGGGCGTGCGGCGGCAGGGGACCGGGGGCACGGCAGCTCCTGGGGTGCGGTGGGCCGACGGGTGGCGCACCGAGGGTCCCGGACAGCGCCGGGTTGCGGAAGGGGGCGTCGGGGCGGGGATGCCCCTGGTGCCCACGGTCCGGCTGCCTTTCCGGCGCGGGTCCGGGGATGCCCTTTTCCCTGTGATCCGGCTGCTCCCTGGTCGCAGGCCCGGGGATGCCCTGCCGCCCGACGGCCCGGCTGCCGTCCGGCACCAACCCGGAGACGCCCTCCCGCCGACAGCCCGACTGCCGTCCGGCACCAACCCGGAGACGCCCTCCCGCCGACAGCCCGACTCCCCCTCCGGCTCAGGCCCGGGACCGCCCCACCGCCGAAGGCGAGGTGCCACCGCAGCCCCAGCGCCCGCCCCCGTTCCCGGCTCTGACCCGTGTTTCCGCCTCTGGCCCATTCCGTCCCGCTCCCGCCCCGAAGTGGCGAGTCGGCTTCACCCCCGGGCGCGCGTCCCGCGACGGCCGCCGCGCATGGCGACCACGGCGCCGTGCGTGCCGTAGCCGATGACGTGGTCCTCGTACGGGCTCTCGTCGAAGGTGACCAGCCGCCAGCCGTGCGGATCGCGGGCGCCACGCCAGGGGAACACGCCCGGGAAGGGCGTGCCCGACGGGTACGGGGCGTCGAGGTAGCCGTGCGGGCGGAGGGCCAGGTCGTGGACGGGGTAGCGGCGGCCGGCCCGGTCGCTGGTGAGGAGGTACGGGGTGCCGTCGAACCGCTGCCAGCGGCAGCCTTCGAGCTGGGGGAACCGGCGGCCGTCGTGGGTGAGCGTGATGCCCTGGTGGTAGTCGCCGTTGGGTGCGGCGGTGGCCAGCACCGGGTGGAACGACAGGTTCGGCTGGTACGCGGTGACGTCCACGAACGCCCAGTGCCAGCGGCCGTCGGACCGGACGAGGGCGGGGTCCCAGGCGCTGCGGGTGTACGGCAGGTCCAGCGGCCGGGAGTCCAGGACATGGACGCCGTTGAGCACGTCCTTCTCGGTGGTGGTGTGGTAGACGCGGACGCCGGGGGCCGGGAGGTTGCCGCCGCAGGCCACGACGATGAACCGGTCACGCGCCGGGTCGTGCAGGATCTGGCCGCCGTGGTCGTTGTACCGCAGGCCGTCGCGGGCGAAGAAGAGCTTGGCGACCGGTTCCATGCGGGCCGGGTGCTCCGGGTCCATGGCCCACACCCCCGCGTGGGCCGCCTGCGAGAACCCGGCGCCCGCGCACCCGGCCACGAAGAACACCCGGCCGTCCCGGACGTAGGGCCGCCCGCCGACCTCGCGCACCACGTGCAGGTCCCGCAGCCCCAGCTGGCCGAAGTATCCGGCGCGGACCTTGCGCAGCGTGACGCCGGAGGTGTGGAAGGAGTAGCGCAGGGTGCTCAGGAGGCGGGGGTCGCGCAGGTCGAGCAGCCGGAACACTCCCTGACGGTCCGTCAGCAGGGGACGCCACGGAAGCGCCGGGTCGTCGGAGGAGACGAAGGCGGACACGGTGTCGCCGGTGAGTGTGAAGGCCAGCCGGAAGGGCGCGCGCAGCGCGGCGGGGGCGGTCGCGACGGTGGTGGTGCCCGTGGGCCGTACGACCTCGATGGCGACCCGGCCGTCCCGGCCCCCTTCGTATCGCGCACGCACCGCCGTACGGCCGTCCACCGAGGTCAGCCCCAAGCTGACGGACATCGCCGCGGCCTCCTCGGCGACGTCCGCGACGACGGTGGCGAACGGTGCCACGGGGCCGGACGGGGCGAGCACCGGGCCGGGTGTCGGGGCCGCCCGGCCCCGTTCGAACCGCGCGAAGCGCGGCGGCAGCAGGTCGACCGGCCGGAACCGGTCCGTCACGGTGAACCGGAGATCACCCGGCCTCGGACCCTTGCCCGCCACGTCCGCGGTACCCGTCGCCCGGGCCGTCGCGGTGTGCCGGGCCAGCAGCCCCGCCGTGAGGGCCGTCGCTCCGGCGAGCGCGTACCGTCGGCTGACCCACAGCGGCCTTCTCATGACCGGCCCTCCTGGTGTCCGGCGCCCGGTGCGGGCCGTTCGGCGCGTTCCGGGGAGGGCTTGCCGGACGGATCGGCGCCCGGTGACGAGGACGACGGGAGTCCGCGCTCCGCGACGCCCGGGGCGAGCGGAGGGACCGCGGGCATCTGGGGCGCCTCGGCGATGGTCTGCGGGGACATCCGGAAGTCGGCCGGGAAGTGACCGGGGTCCCGGCGCGCGGCCGGCTCCGTGCTGCGCCAGGTGTACCAGCAGCGTCCGCACTGGCGGACCTCCCAGACGGCGCCGACCGGCGCGGTGGCGACGCGGAACGTCTGGTCCGCCGGGCAGCGAGGACACGTCGTCATTGGGGACTCCTGAGGTGGGTCTGTTTCCGGGGCTGGATCGGTTTTCGTGGCTGGATCGGTTTCCGGGGCGTGACCCGGTGTCGGGAAGCGGGACGGGCCTGTGACGGTCGGAACGGATAGGGAGCGGAACCGCAACAGAACGGAAGGGAGGGAAACAGGAACGGAACAGAACGGAACAGGTTGTCAGCGCCGGTTCGTCTGGGCCAGCGCCCGCAGGCGTTCCACCCACTCCCCCGTCTCCGGGAGGTCCCGCACAGGGGTGCCGTGGTGACCGCGGGCGTCCGGGTGGGCGGGCGTGGTGGCGTCGATGACGAGCTTGCCGCTCATGCCGGGCGGCTGGGAGGACGGGTCGAGCGGCAGGATCGACATGTGGGGCAGCACGATCACGTCGTCGACCGGGTTGACCTTCGTGGACATCGCCCACATCACCTGGGGCAGGTCGAACGGGTCCACCGTCTCGTCGACGACGATGACGACCTTGCAGTAGCCCAGGCCGTGCGGGGTGGTCATGGTGCGCAGCCCCACCGCCCGGGCGAAGCCGCCGTACCGGGCCGCCGTGGAGACGATCGCCAGCAGGCCGTGCGTGTACATCGCGTTGACGGCCTTGACCTCGGGGAACTCCGCGCGGAGCTGCTGGAGCAGCGGTACGCAGGTGGCCGGGCCGATGAGGTAGTCGATCTCGGTCCAGGGCAGGCCGAGGTAGAGGTGCTCGAAGATGGGGCGGGAGCGGTAGGAGATGCGGTCGACGCGGATGACGGGCATCCGCCGCCCGCCCGAGTAGTGGCCGGTGAACTCGCCGAAGGGGCCCTCGATCTCCCGCTTCCGGCCCTCGATCACGCCTTCCAGCACGACTTCGCTCCCCCACGGAACGTCGAGTCCGGTCAGGGGCGCGCTCGTGATGGGGGCGGGGGCGCCGCGGAGCGCTCCGGCGAGTTCGTACTCCGATTCCTCGTATCCCATCGGGGTCGCCGCCACGATGGAGATCACCGGCTCGTTGCCGAGCGCGATGGCCACCGGCAGGTCCTGGCCGCGCTCCTCGGCCACCCGGATGTGGCGGGCGATGTCGTGGATGGAACCGGGCTGGATGCCGAGCCGGTTGACGCCCTTGGCCTGGAGGCGGTAGATGCCGACGTTCTGCTTGCCGAAGTGCTCCGGGTCCTCGGGGTCGCGGCTGATGACGGCCGCCTTGTCGATGTAGAAGCCGCCGTCGTGGACGTTGAGGCGGAACAGGGGCAGCACTTGGTAGAGGTCCACGTCCTCGCCTTCGAGCGTGTGGGCGAGGAACGGCGGGTCGGCGCGGCGCTCGGGCACGACCGGGAAGGTCGCCCAGCGGCGGCCGAACTCCGCCACCTGCTCGGTGACCGGCGTGTCCGGCGGCAGCCCGAGCGCCACCGCGTGGTTGGCCCACGAGCCGTGCACGTTCAGCGCGATCCGGGCGTCGGCGAATCCGGTGACCTGGTCGAAGTAGAGCGCGGGCGCGTCGGGGCCCATCCGGGCCGCGGCGTTGGCGGCGGCGGCCAGGTCCGGTTCGGGGTCCACCCGGTCGCGGACGGCGATCAGTTGGCCCTGCTTGTCGAGTGCCTCCAGGTAGCCGCGGAGGTCGTCGTACGCCATGGGGTCCTCGTCTTCGGAAGGGTCGGGTACGTCGTGGTTCGGAGGCGGTGGCGCCGGCAACCGCGTCACTGGGCGGCCCGGAGGCGGGCCGCGCGCATCCCCGCCCAGCGGCGGGCCGGGACGCGGAGGCCGAACTGGTCCAGCGTCCGCGCGACGATGTGGTCGACGATGTCGTCGATCACCTGCGGCGCGTTGTAGAAGGCCGGCATCGGCGGGACGAGGACGGCGCCCATCCGGGACAGCGCCAGCATGTTCTCCAAGTGGATGTCGCTCAGGGGCGCCTCACGGGGCATCAGGACGAGTCGGCGGCGTTCCTTGAGGGTGACGTCGGCGGCGCGGGCGAGCAGGCCGTCGGTGTAGCCCGTGCGGATCGCCGCCAGCGTCTTCATGCTGCACGGGACGATCACCATGCCCTCGGTGCGGAACGAACCGCTGGAGATCCGGGCTCCCTGGTCGTCGGGCCGGTAGGAGAAGTCGGCGAGCCGGGTCACCTCGCCCACGGTCCAGTCGGTCTCCAGGGTGATGGTCGAGCGGGCCCAGCGGCTCAGCACCAGGTGCGTCTCGACGTCCGGGAGCGCCGACAGCGCCTCCAGCAGCCGGATGCCGAAGACGGCGCCGGTGGCGCCGGTCATCCCGACGACGATCCGGCGCGGCTCGGCGTCCGCGTCCCGCTCCACGCTCCGCATCTGGTCGGCCTGTATGCCCCTGTCGGCCCGTGTGCCGCCGTCGGCCCGTATGACTCCGTCGGCCCGTGTGCCCCCGTCAGCGCGTATCGCGCCGTCAGCCCGCATGACCGGAACGCTCCGTCTCCGGGACGAAGGTCCGCAGCAGGTCGGCGGTCACCGGCGTGGCCGCGCAGCGGTCGCGCGCGTAGTCCAGGGCGAGCGCGTGGTACCGCGGCGAGAAGTCGGCCAGCGCGTCCGCGACCAGGAACGGCTGGATGTCCGCGCTGAACGCGTCGACGGCGGTCATCAGGCAGCCGATGTGGGCGTAGACGCCGCAGATGACGAGCTGGTCGCGGCCCAGGTCGGTCATCCGCTCCAGCAGGTCGGTCCGGGAGAAGGCGCTGTAGCGCCACTTCGTCAGCACGGTGTCGCCGTGCTTGGGGGCGACCTCGGGCAGGATCTCCCGGTGGCGGGGTTCGGCGCTCATGCCCGGCCCCCACAGGTCGCGCAGCAGCCCGCGGTCCGCGGCCGACATGGCGCCCGGCTGCGCCGTGTAGAAGACGGGGATCCCTGCGGCGCGCGCGGCGTCCAGGAGGGCCGCGACGTTGCGGACCAGGTCGTCGCGGGGCGAGGTGCCGGGGCGGAAGAAGTCCAGGAAGTAGCGCTGCATGTCGTGGACGAGGACGACCGCCCGGTCACGGACGGGCCGCCACGGTGGTCCCTCGTCCGGCTGCCGGGCACCCGAGGGCATCGGGTAGGTGACGTCGGCGGGTATCCGCACTTGCGGGCTCCTTGGTTGGTGGTCGGTGGTGGTCGGGCGGTGATCGGCGGGCTGGGGTAGGCCGTCGGCTTTCGGTGGCGTCCGGCGGTTCCGGCTTGGTCCGCGTTCCTCGCCGGCTGCCGGGCGGAGCCGGTGCGGCGGGTGCGGGCCCCTCCGGCGGGCGGCCACGCGCCGCCCGCCTTCAGGTGCCCGACGCCCCGTCCCCGGGGTCGGTGGCTCAGCGGCCCAGGGCCGCGCCCCCGTCCACATACAGGTCGTGCATGGTGATGTGGGCGGCGGCGCCGGAGAGGAGGAAGGCGACCGCCTCCGCCACGTCCTCCGGCTGGGCGAGCCGGCGCAGGGGGATGCCGACGCGGTACGAGCTCAGCGAGCCGTCCAGCGTGGCCCGCGGGCCGTGCGCGTCGGCCCACATGGAGCGCAGCATCCGGGTGTTGGTCGATCCGGGGGCCACGATGTTGCAGCGCACCCCGTACTGTGCCAGTTCGAGGCCGAGCGTCTTGGTGAACATGGTCGCCGCGGCCTTGGACGCGCCGTAGGCGGCCATCTGAGTGCGCGGTACGGACGCGGCGTTGGAGGTCACGGTCACGATCGCGCCGCGGCGGCGGCCGGCCATCCGGCGCCCCACGGCGCGCGAGACGTGGAAGACGCCGTCGGTGTTGACCGCGAACGTGGCGGCCCAGTCCTCGTCGCTGAGCGTCAGGGCCGAGCCGGTCCGCAGCACGCCCGCGACGTTGACCAGGTGCTCGATGGGGCCGGTGGCCCGTTCCACCTGGTCCACGGTGGCGTTCACCGCGGCGCTGTCGGAGACGTCCACGGTGTACGCGTGGGCCGTGCCGCCGTTCTCCCTGACCTCCTTGATCAAGGGGGTCAGCGCCTCGGCGTCGGTGTCGGTCGCGGCCACGGTCATGCCCTGGGCGGCGAGTTTGCGGACGACGGCGGCGCCGATACCGCCGGCCCCGCCGGTGACCAGCGCGGTCGTGCCGCGCCGGGTGTCGCTGAGGTCCATCGTCCTCGTTCCTTGATTTCTGGTTCCTGGTTCCTGGGTGCGGGGTTGCCTGGTTTCTGGCTTTTGGTGCCTGGCTCCTGGTTCCTGGTGCGTTCCACCTGGCCCGGTCCCGGGGCGCGCGTCTTTCCGTACACGCGCCCCGGAACGTCCGAGCCCGGGCCGCCCGATCACGCCCAGGTGTTCAGGAAGCGCTCGGCCTGCTCCGGGTTGAGCCGGGGATCGCACAACGTGGTGTACCGGTGGCCGAGTTGGTCCTCGGAGTGGATCGGGCCGCCGACGCATTCGGTCACCTCGCCGGCCGCGACCTCCAGGTGGACGCCGCCCGGGTGCTGCCCCTGCCGCTCCAGTACGGAGCGGAAGGCCGCGGCCTCGGCGATCAGGTCCGCGAGGTAGCGGGTCTTGCGGCCGTCGCCGGCCGTGGTCGTGTTGCCGTGCATCGGGTCGCACAGCCACACCACGGGGTGCCCGGCGCGCCGCACGGTGGCGACGATGGGCGGCAGTGCCTCGGAGATCCGGGTCCGGCCCATCCGGACGATGAGGGTGAGCCGGCCCGGGGTGCGCTCCGGGTCCAGCGTCTGGCACAGCTGCAGCACCTCGTCGGGCGTGGTGCCGGGGCCGATCTTGCAGCCGACGGGGTTGTCGATGTCCGCCAGCAGCGCCACGTTCGGGGAGCCCGGCTGCCGGGTGCGCTCCCCCACCCACGGGAAGTGGGTGGACGTCAGGAGCCGGCCGCCGGTGGACGGGTCGGTGCGCACCAGCGGGGTTTCGTAGTCCAGCACCAGCGCCTCGTGACTGGTCCACGGCCCCGTGTGCGCGGCGGTCCCCGGCCGCGCCGCGCGGGCGGCGCGGGCCTCGCGCAGCACCCCGCCGACGGTGGCGGCGGCCAGCCGCGCCTGGAGCATCCGGTACGGGTCGGCGCGGCGGGCGTCCTCGGTCGGCGCCTCGGAGTTGACCAGGTGCCCGCGGAAGGCGGGCAGTTCGAGGCCGCCGACGCGTTCGGTGGGCCGGGAGCGGGGCTTGGCGAACTGCCCCGCCATGCGGCCGATCCGGACCACGGTGCGGCCGGAGCCGCGCTGGAGGTGGTCGCCGAGCCGGTCGAGGGTGTCCGCGCGCTGCCGTGCGTGGGCGGGCGTGCACTCGTACAGGCTCTCCGCGCAGTCCCCGGCCTGGAGGACGGTGGCCCGCCCTCGGGCCACCGCCGCCAGCGCGCCGCGCAGCTCCCGCACTTCCTCACTGGTGACCAGCGGGACGGACGCGGCGAGCCGGTCCTTGACGGGGCCGAGGGCGGGGTGGTCCTGCCAGGGCGGTTGCTGGGTGTCGCGGACGGTGTGCCGGGCGCGTTCGGCGGCGTACGGGTGCGGGGCGGCGGGCCGGACGTCGGCGAGGTAGGCGTCGACCTCGATCTCCCCCGTCTCCGCCGGTCCGCTCGGTGCGGTCACGCCGGTCCGGCCCGGCCGGGGGCGCGGCGCGGGGCCGGGCTCCGGGCGGGAGGGGTACCGGGTGGTCGTGGGGGCGGAAGATTCCGCTGGGCTGGTCATGCGCTCCTCCGTGCGGGCGCGGCGGGTCGCCGCGCGGGGCGGACGGTCAGGGCGTCGGCGGCGAGGTCGGCCACCGCCGAGCGGCCGTCCCTCGTCAGTACCGACTCGGGGTGGAACTGGGCGGACGCGAAGCCGGGGCCGCGCAGCCCGTGGACTTCGCCGGTCCGCGGGTCGCGGGCGACCTCGATCCGGCCGGGCACCCCGGCGCAGGTCAGGTGGTCGGTCCCGGTGAAGGCGGCGAAGGTGTTGTAGAAGCCCACGGTCCGGCGCCGGCCGAAGAAGCCGATCTCGGCCTGGGCGCCCTGGCCGGGTGTGGAGCGCGGCCGGACGTCCAGGCCCAGCCGCCGCGCGAGGACCTGGTGACCCAGGCACACCGCCAGGAACGCGGTGCGCCCGGCGAGCAGGTCGTCGACGATCCGCCGCAGATGGGCGATCCGGGGATCGGCCGGGTCGCGCGGGTCGCCGGGGCCCGGCCCGACCACGACCAGGTCGTGGTCCGCGCCGGTGAGCGCGGCCCGGGCCCGGTCGTGGGGGCGTACGTCGGTACGGGCGCCCAGGGAGCGCAGCAGGACGGCGAGCATGGCGGTGAAGGAGTCCTCGGCGTCCACGACCAGGGTGCGCAGTCCGGCCAGCGGCCCGCCGCCCGCACACCGTTGCGGGGTGCGGCCGTGCAGCCAGAAGTCCGCGAGGGCGTCGTTGCGGCGGTCGAGGGCTTCTTTGACGCGGGGATGGTCGCCGAGGGACGCGTTCCCTGACGGTATGTCAGCTGCCACCGGCCCGTCGACTTCACCGGCCGGATCCTCCCCCGCGCCCCCCGGCTCCCCGCCCCTCAGCCGCAGGCCCGCGGCGTCCAGCAGGCTCGCGGCCTTGGCCCGGGTCTCGGCGGCCTCCGACGCCGGGTCGGAGTGCCGGACCAGGGTGGCGCCGACGCTGAGCCGCAGCGCGCCCTCCGGGTCGAGTTCGGCGGTGCGGATGAGGATCGCGGAGTCCAGGGACGGGCGGTCCTGCCGGTCCCGTCCGATCAGGGCCGCGACGCCGCTGTAGTAGCCGCGGCTGCCCCGCTCGTGCCGGGTGATGACGCGGCAGGCGTTCTCCAGTGGGCTGCCGGTCACGGTGGGGGCGAACATGGTGGCCCGCAGGATGTCCACCGGGTCCCGGTCGCTGGCACCTTCCAGCAGGTATTCGGTGTGGGTGAGGCGGGCCATGGTCTTGAGGTAGGGGCCCTTCACGCGGCCCCCGTCCGCGCACACCTGGGCCATCATCTTGAGTTCCTCGTCCACGACCATGGTCAGCTCGTCGGTCTCCTTGCGGTCGGCGAGGAAGGTCAGCAGGCCGTCCAGGTCGGCGCCGCCGGGCGGGTGCCGGTAGGTGCCGCTGATCGGGTTCATCACCGCCGTGCCCTTCGCGAGGACGACGTGCCGTTCGGGCGTGGCGCCGACGAAGGTCTGCTCGCCCGTGTGGACGACGAAGGTCCAGTAGGCGCCGGTCTCCCGGCGCAGCAGGCGGGCGAACATCGCCAGGGCCGTCCGGTGCGGCGGTCCCGGCAGGCGGGCGCCGAGCGTGCGGCGGATGACGAAGTTGGCGCCGGAGCCGCTGCCTATCTCCTCGTCGATGACGCGGCGCACGGAGTGGGCGTACGCGGCGTCGTCCACGTCGAAGGCGACCTCGGCGGTGCCGAGCGCCGCCCGCCCGGCCGCGGGCGCGCCGGGCGCCTCCAGCCGGGCGAGCGCGTCGGCCAGCGGGTGGTCCTCGCGTTCGCGGACGCGCAGGGCGAGGACGGGTTCGCCGCCGTCGTGGCAGGCGAACCCGCGCTCGGTGATCTGCCGGTAGGGCAGCAGGGCGAGCACGTCGTGCCGCTCGTCGGCCGCCCACCCGGGGCCGGGCGCGGCGCCGTCACCGGCGGGCCCGTCCCCGGGGCGGGGCGCCCGGTCCCCCGACCGGGCGCCGTCCCCCGCCGGGGCCTGCGACGGGGCCCCCGCAGCGGGCTCCGTCGTGGCCTCCGCCGCGGCCCTCGCGCACAGCGCGCCGAGGCCGGCCAGGTCCTCGATCCGGTGGACCGGTCCTGCCAGGACCTCCAGCTCCTGCCTCCCCCGATGGGCAGGTCGCCGAAGGATCGCGAAGGGTCCGGGCGCCGGGCCGAGGACGCGGTCCAGGAGACCGCCGCCGCGGTCGGGCGGGCCGGTCGCGATGGGTTCGGTGGGTGATGAGGGCACGGTCGTTCCTTTCGCGGTGGAGGTGGTGAAGGTGCGGTGGGAGCGTCGGAGAAGCGGCGCGGCGGCCGGCGGGCGGCGCTCGCCGTGGGCGCGCGGCGGGCACGCCGCGGCCCTGTCGCTCCACCTTGTCCCGGTGGGTGCGGCGTGCGCCATCACGTGTTCCCGGGATCGGGCCGGTGGTGGTCCAGCACCGTTCTGGTCAGCGCGACCCGGTTGTTGACGGCGAGTTTGGCGAAGCAGTGCCGCAGGTGGCTGTCCACCGTGTGGGGCGAGATGTGCAGCCGTTTGGCGACCTCGCGGTTGGTCAGCCCTTCGGCGACCAGGACGGCCACCCGGCGCTCGCTCTCCGTGAGCGTCCCCCAGCCGAGGCCGGGCCCGGGTGGCGGTCCGCCCGGGGAGGCGTCGGGGCCGGCGTCCAGCCACCGCCGGACGCGGCGGGCGTGCCAGCGGGCCCCGGTCTCCTCGTACAGGTTCAGCGCGGCGCGCAGCCGGGCGGTCGCCCGGGTCGGCCGGACGCCGCGCAGCAGCAGCCCGGTGTCCTCCAGCGCCGCCGCCCGCGCCAGGGGGCGGGGGGCGTGCCGGTAGGCGGCGTTGGCGCGTTCGAGGAGCTGGGGATCGTCGCGCAGGACGCCTTCCGCGTGGGCCGCGGCACCTTGGAGGGAAGGGATCTCCGGGTGCTGGGCGGCCAGTTCGCGGATGGCGTGCACGACGGTGCGGGCGCACTCGCCCTCCCCGGCGCAGCGGGCGACGCGGACGAGGACGGCGGCGGCCTGCGGCTCCCGGCTCAGCAGCGCGGTGCGGCGCGGCAGGGCGTCGTAGACGGGGCGCAGGGTCGCGAACGCCGTCTCGGGGCCGCCTTCGGCGAGCCGCAGCAGCCCGTGCCGCCACAGGACGTCCTCGGGCCGGGAGGGCAGGTTCTCCACCGGGCCGAGTCCGGCGCGGCGCAGGTGGTACCAGGCGGTGGACAGGTCGTCGCGCAGCAGCGCCAGGTGGCTGAGCGTGGCGAGCACCCGCACGCCCAGGGGGCTGCGGGGTTCGGCGCTCTCCCGGGCGGCGTCGGCGGCGCGCTCCGCCTCGTCCAGTCGCCCGGCGGCCAGCCACAGGCGGGCGCGCTGGTAGGCCCAGGCGGGGCGCAGCCAGGTGTTGCCGGACTTCTCCGCGTCGCGTTCGCCGAGGTGCAGCATGATCTCGGCCTGTTCGAAGTCGTCCAGGGCGGCGCGCGCCGGGGCCAGCAGTAACTGCGGGTGGAGGGTGTCGATGCCGCCGAGGTGGGCGAGATGGACGGCCTCGCAGGCCCGGAAGGACGCCTCCCGCAGGCGTCCGCGCTCCAGGGCGAGGCGGCTGAGGGTCATGGCGCCCAGGACGCGGGCCTCGGTGTCGCGGCTGTCGGCGCCCTGCCGGATGGCCTCGCGGGCCATCTCCTCGGCCAGCTCGTCGCGCCCGTAGGCGAGTTGGCCGGAGGCGTGGACGGACAGGAGCCGGGCCCGGAGGCCGGGGGCGAGGCCGGGGGCGCGCAGGGCGTCGCTGGCGTGGCCGGCGGTGCCGTGGTCCTGGCCGGTGTTCAGGGCGGCGCCGGAGAGGGCGACCAGGATGCCGCTGCGGGCGGCCGGGTCCAGTTCGGCGGCGCCGAGCACGTCGTTGACCAGGGCCCGGGCCTCGCCGTACCGGTCGACCTCTTCCAGGGCGCGCACCGACTCCCCCAGCGCGGCCGGTGAGCGGCCCAGTTGGGCGACGAAGTCGCGCAGCCGCCCGGCGGACTCCTCGCCGGGCCGGGTGCCGAGCATGATGTGCCGGGCCGTCTCCGCCGGGGGGCGGCCCGACTCCTGTTCCAGGACGCTCGCCGCCTCGCGGTGCAGCGCGCGGCGGACGGAGGTGGACAGGTTCTCGTAGACCACGTCCCGCACCAGGGGGCAGCGGAAGGCGAGGCCGGCCTCGGACTCGGTGAGGATCTGCGCGGCGAGCGCCTCGTGCACCAGGGACGCCAGCCGCAGGTCGAAGCCGTGTCCGAGCAGGCCGACGACTTCGTGGAGGGTGCAGGGCCGGTCGTAGACGGCGATCGCCGCCAGGAGCCAGCGGGTCTCCTCGGACAGGACCCGCAGTTGGGCGTCGACCCGGCGGTGCACCGCCCGGGGCAGTTCCCCGTTGCGCACGCTGGCCCGGTCGCCCCTGATCTGCACGGCGCCCTGCTCACGCAGGGCGGTGAGCAGGGCGGTGAGGAGGCCGGGGAAGCCGCCGCTGCGCAAGGCGAGGACGGCGAGCCGGGGTTCGGGAGGCGCGCCGAGCACCTCGGTGGCGAGCTGGAGGGTGTCGGGCTCGTCCAGGGGCCCGATCAGGACGCGCCGGGCGTGGTCGTGCGCGAGGTGGTCCAGGGCGTCGTCGGCGGCGCCGGCGGGCAGTCCGGTGCGGCGGACCAGCAGCCACAGCACGGGCAGCCCGGCGGTGCGCGGCACCAGGGTGCCCAGCAGCCCGGCGGTCTCGGCGGCGCGGTGCGCGTCGTCCAGGACGATCAGCAGCGGGCCCTGGGCGCGGACGAACGCGCCGGCGCGCTCCGCCCACCGCCGGGCGTAGGCGTCGGGTGCGGCGAACGCGTCGGCGGGTGTGCGCAGCGGCAGGTCCCGCGTGCTGGTGTCGCACAGTTCGCCGAGCCGGGTGGCGCCGACGGCGGGCCGGCCGGTCGCGGCGCCGGCGTCCAGGACCCGCACGTCCAGCTCCGCGGCGTGGTGGACGGCCGCCGCGAGCAGGTGGCTCTTCCCGATGCCGTCCGGGCCTTCCAGGATGACGCAGCCTCCCTGGCCGCGGCGCAGGTCCCCGATCGCCTCGCGCAGTACCTCCGTCTCGCGGACCCTGCCGATGGTGCGCGGGCCGGTCGCGGTAACGGTCACTATGGATCTTCTCCCTCTGTCCTCGGCGGCAGGGAGAGGGACGGCTGGTCAGGCCGTGGCTGTCGCTCCCCCGTGTGCCGCGCTGCGGCGTTCCGGCCTTGGTCCCCCGTCAGGCCGGCCGTGCGCGTGAAAAGGCGGCGCGCGGGGCGCTTCCCGCCCCTGGCGCGAACGCCTGAAATGGTGCCGGACCGACTCGCCCGTGCCGGGCGGCGGATGCGCCCGGAAAAGAACCTCGCCGCCTCCTGGGCATGCGGAGGCGCAGAGGAATGGTCACGGAGCGGGTCGAGGAAAAACAGTCACATGCGTCCCTGTTCGCTCACCGGATAATCTCCGCCGCAGTGCGCCGTTGACGCGCCGGACGCACGCGGGCCGGGTCTCGTAGAGAGCAGCAGAAACGCTGGGCATAAACAAATCATTAACGGTTTCCGCGCGCCACCTCCCCTGGTCCGATCCCGGCAAGGCGTCCCCGTCCCCCACAACTGTGCGGGTCCACGCATGGTTCCCGATCATTTCGGTCCGGCCGTCACGCACTTTTCCCGCACCGTCCCGAACCCCTACCAAATACCACACCCGCGGCTCCCTTTCGCCGTCCGGTCACCGGAACCAGAGCGTCGACTTCCATGACGTGCCGTCTCCCGTATTCACGTGAGGCGGCCCCGCCGGTCCTACGCGAGGCTGGGACCGATTGCGTTTTCCCGCGGTCTCCAGAATTCTGCGGGGGGATTTCCTTGGTCCAGCGCGGGGATATCGCGCCGGTTCGGCGGGCACCGAATACCGGACGCCGTTTCCCGGCCTTTCCGTG
This sequence comes from Streptomyces sp. NPDC003077, assembly GCF_040611095.1. Lineage (NCBI taxonomy): Bacteria > Bacillati > Actinomycetota > Actinomycetes > Kitasatosporales > Streptomycetaceae > Streptomyces > Streptomyces sp. NPDC003077. The sequence continues at coordinate 136,334 of NZ_JBEXNM010000018.1, forward strand.
ACGGCCCTCGCGCCGCTGCTCGACGCGGTCCCCCGCACCGCCGCCCGGCCGGTCGACCGCCGGGCCGACCGAAGGAGTTGCCGGTGCACCGGCGCACGCTGCTCACGTCGTCCGCGGCGCTGGCCGCGACGGGACTGGCCCCACGGGCCGCCGCCCGCCCCCGCACCGGACGGGGTACGACGGGCGCACCCGTCCTCGTCACCCGGACCACCGCGGGCCGGGTGCGCGGCGAACAGGCCGCGCACTCCGTCGTCTTCCGGGGGGTGCCCTACACGGCGCCGCCGACCGGCGCGCTGCGGTTCGCCGCGCCCGTTCCACCGCGGCCGTGGTCGTCGGTACGGGACGCGACGCGGTTCTCGCGCCCCTTCCTCGCGCCCAGCGCCCGGGACGGCAGTGAGGACGCCCTCTACGCCAACGTGTGGACCCCGGACGTCCGCGGGAAGCGGCCCGTCCTGGTGTACGTCCACGGCGGCGCGTGGATGCACAACTCCGCCGTCAACCCCACCTATGACGGCGACTTCCCGGCGGGCCGCGGCGACCTGGTCGTGGTGACCTTCAACTACCGCCTGGGCCCGTTCGGGTTCGGGCTGCACGAGGGGTTCGGCGCGGGCGGCGGCGCGCCCGCGAACTGGGGCCTGCGCGACCAGGCGGCGCTGCTGCGCTGGGTGCGCGCCAACGCGGCGGCCTTCGGCGGCGACCCGGAGAACATCACGCTCGCCGGCACCTCGGCGGGCGGGTCGAGCGCGTGGCAGCTCGCCCTGCTGCCCGCCACCCGCGCGCTGGTGCGGCGGCTCGTGCTGATCAGCGTGGCGCACACCTGGCAGCCGATCATGTCCCTGACGCCGCGGGACTCCCGCACGACGTACGAGGCGGTGGCCCGGCGGCTGGGCACCACCGTCCCCGGCCTGCGCAGGGTCCCCGCGCTGGAGCTGCTGGACGCGTGGGAGGCCCGGTTCGCCGGTCCTCCGCAGAGCCGTCCGGTGGCCAGCGGACGCGAGATGCGCGGGCCCGTCGTGGACGGCCGCTGGATGCGCGGGTACGACTTCGCGCTGCCCGTCCCGGACCTGCCGATGCTGGTCGCGCACACCCGCACGGAGGGCTCCTTCTTCACGGACCTGACGGCGCCGGAGCCACGGGACGAGGACGCGCTGCGGCGCATGGTGCGCGCGTTCCTGCTCAAAGGGGCCGCCACCGTCCCGGACCGGCTGGTGACGGACGTGATCGCCGCCTACCGCGCGGCGGCGGTGGCCGACGGCCTGCCCGCCGACCCGTTCGCGCTCTACACCGAGATCTACGGCGACGGCCTCTTCCGCTACCAGATCCAGCGCCTGCTGGAGCGACGCGCCCGTACGGGCGGCGCCCCGCAGTACCACCTCGACTTCGCGCACCCCGTGCGCCCGCCCCGGCACGGCACCCCGCACGAGGCCACCTCGCCCTTCCTGTTCGGCACCCTCGGGCTGCCGGAGAACGCGCCGGTCTACGGGAACGGCCCTCTGGAGCACCGGGTGGCCGGCACCCTCGTCGACCTGGTGGCCTCCTTCGCGCACACGGGGGTGCCGCGCGGTCCGCACGCGCCGCCCTGGCCCGTGTTCGACCCGCGGCGGCCCAGCACGCTGGTCCTGGGCGGCGAGCGGGTGGCGTACGTCGGCGCGGCCCCCAAGACGCGGCAGCTCGCGTTCTGGGACGAGGCCGGGTGGGTGCCGCGGCCGTGAAGGCGGTGCGTGCCCGTGACGGCTGCGATCCGCGGCGCTGCCACAGCCGCGGGTCCCGGGGCTCCGTTCCCGGACGGACGGCGATCCCACGGCACGGCGGTGCGGCCACTCCGCGCACACCGCGACCACCTCTCACACCGCGCGAAACCGCGCCCCCGGCGGCCCGCCCCCGCGCACGCCGCCCGGGCGCGCATCCCGGAAAGACGTGATGTCCGCGACGGCGGACGCCAGCCAGGGTGGAGCCGTGCTCGGCCCGTGAGCAGCACACGAGGAGGCACACAGTGGAACTACGGACGCTCGGCAGGACGGGAATGCAGGTCAGCCCGCTGTGCCTGGGCACGATGATGTTCGGCGAGTGGGGCAACCCCGACGAGAAGGACGCCATCGGCATCATCCACGCGGCGCTGGACGCCGGGATCAACTTCGTGGACACCGCCGACGTGTATTCCTGGGGCGGTTCGGAGCGGATCGTCGGCAAGGCGCTGGCGGGCCGCCGCGACGAGGTGATCCTGGCGACCAAGGCGCACTACCCGATGGGCAGCGGCCCGCACCGTTCGGGCAACTCCCGGCGGTGGCTGACCCGCGCGGTGGAGGACAGCCTGCGGCGGCTGGACACCGACCGGGTGGACCTCTTCCAGGTCCACCGCCCCGACCCCGAGACCGACATCGAGGAGACGCTGTCGGCCCTGACCGACCTGGTGCGGGCCGGGAAGATCGTCACGATCGGCACCACCACCTTCCCCGCCTCCGAGATCGTCGAGGCGCAGTGGGCCGCCGAGCGGCGCGGGCTGGCCCGGTTCCGTACCGAGCAGTCGCCCTACTCGCTGCTCAACCGGGCGGCGGAGGCGGAGGTCTTCCCCGTCTGCGCCCGGTACGGGCTGGGCGTGACGACCTGGAGCCCGCTCGCCGAGGGCTGGCTGACCGGCCGGTTCCAGGGCGACATCGACCTGACCCGGGGCCGGCAGGCGGCGCACCGCCTCCAGTTCGACCCGGCGCTGCCCGGCAACCAGGCCAAGCGGCAGGCCGTGGCGCGGCTGCTGGATCTCTCGCAGGAGGCGGGTCTGCCGCTCACGCACCTGGCGCTCGCCTTCGCCCGCAACCACCCCGCGGTCACCTCGGTCCTCATCGGCCCGCGGACCCGTGAGCAGTTGGACGGCCTGCTGGCCGGCGTGGACGCGCCGCTGGACGCGGACCTGCTGGACCGCGTGGACGCCATCGTGCCGCCCGGCCGGGCCGTGAATCCCGACGACTCCCACCACACCCCCGAGGCGCTGGCCGACCCGGCGCTGCGGCGCCGCACCGGTGTGGGCGCCCGGCCCGCTCCCTCCTGGGAGCGGCGCG
>NZ_JBEXNM010000019.1:0-125862 GCF_040611095.1 Streptomyces sp. NPDC003077
CCCCCACCTGAGCAGGTGGGGGCGCTTGGCCTATGGGTATCGCAGGTCAGATCGGGTGATCGAATTCTCCGGCCTTGACGCCCAGGACGAACGCACGCAGCTTCACGGCGCTCGTCGTGATGGTCACCTCGGGATCGTCGCTCTCGCGCATTTTGATAGCACCATCCACGGGAGCTACTTCAATGCAGTCCTGACCCTGGCCTGCCCCCGAGAACGAAGACTTCTGCCATGCGATTGCGTCGCTCATCCACACCCCCGTTCGATGCGCTGGATGAATTCACCGGGCTCCTCCACATCGAGAGATATAGACGCGACGGAGTCAACCCCGAACGAGCAAAGGCCGGAAGACCGCCCCCCGTCAGTACAGGCTGACCAACGCGCTCGGGTCAAAGGGCTTGAGCTCGTCGGTGCGGCCGGAGAGGATCTTCGCCGCCCACTCGGGGTCGCCGAGCAGGGCGCGGCCGACCGCGATGAGGTCGAACTCGTCGCGCTCCAGACGGTCCAGCAGTCCGTCGATGCTCGACACGCCGCCGTGCTCGCCCTGGAGCGTCTTGAACATGTCGATGTCGAGGCCGACCGAGCCGACGCTGATGGTCGGCTTGCCGGAGATCTTCTTCGCCCAGCCCGCGAGGTTGAGGTCCGAGCCCTCGAACTCCGGGACCCAGTAGCGGCGCGTCGAGCAGTGGAACGCGTCGACGCCCGCGTCGGCCAGCGGCGTCAGGATGGCCTCCAGCTCCTGCGGTGTCTCGGCGAGCCGGGCATCGTAGTGCTCCGTCTTCCACTGGGACGTACGGAAGATGATCGGGAAGTCCGGCGACACGGCCGCGCGGCAGGCGGCGACCAGTTCGGCGGCGAACCGGACGCGGGAGGCGAGGTCGCCGCCGTAGGCGTCCTCGCGGCGGTTGGTGTGTGCCCACAGGAACTGGTCGATGAGGTAGCCGTGGGCGCCGTGCAGTTCGATGCCGTCGAAGCCGCGGGCCTCGGCCTCGGCGGCGGCGGTGGCGAAGGCCGCTGTCACCGCGTCGATGTCGGCCTTGCTCATCGGCCGGCCGGGCTCGGCTTCACCCAAGGGAATGCCGGACGGCCCGATGAGCGGGGCATCCGCCGCCAGCGGGGCTCCGGCGGGGCGGTTCAAGCCGATGTGCCAGAGCTGCGGCACGATCTTCCCGCCCGCCCGGTGCACCTCGTCCACCACCTGGGTCCAGCCCGCGAGCGCGTCCTCGCCGTAGAACCGGGGAACGCCGTCGATGCCTCCCGCCGCAGGGTGGCCCACGTACGTGCCCTCGGTCACGATCAGTCCCACGCCGTTCGCCGCGCGCCGGGCGTAGTACGCGGCCACGTCGGCGGTCGGCACGCCGCCGGGGGAGAACGAACGGGTCAGGGGAGCCATCACGATCCGGTTCCGGAGCGCGAGGCTGCCCAGGGATAAGGGGCGGGCGAGAACGTCTGCGGCGGTGCGTGTGGCTGAGTCGCTGGTCATCACAGATCACCTCAGGTCGTCGGAAACCATGCCGTAACTGGGACTTTCAAGCAGTACGGCTTTCCTTGCGAACCTCCGGGTAAGTGCTTCCATTCCCGGTGGCCCGTCCGGCCTCACGAACGCCCGGCGGCCGGCCCCGCCCCGGCAGACCCCGCGTTGTCAGACCCCCGTGGTAGACCTGCAAGCAACGACGGTGACGGGGGGCACGGTGCGAGAACGGCAATCACTCAGCTACCGGGACGCGGTGGCGATCCTCGGCGGTGACAGCCCGGCGCTGGCTGCCGCCGACCAAGCGCTCGGCGGCGCGCTGAACCTGGCGACGGGCGGGGTCAGCGACACGGTGCTGGACGTGTTCCAGGCGCGGGGGCGGATTCTGCGGTTGGGGCGGGATCTGACGTCGGGGCTGCGTGGCCGGTTGGGTGGGGCCGAGCGGGCGACGCGCACGGAACGGCTGGCCGCTGCGCATGCGGTCCTCGTCATCACGGCCTATTTCGAAGCCTTCGGTGAGGCGGAGCTGCCGTTCGATCCGGACGAGTTGCGGCTCACGCGGCGCGAGCAGGTGAGTTTGGCGGGTGGTGAGCCCGACGTGGGCAACTTCGTGCGGGCCCTGACCTCAGCTGACATTCCGCTGCCCGTCCCGCACCAGCCACGCGAGGAACTCCTCGCCGAACTGATCGGCTGGTACGAGAGGCTGTCCACCGACCTGGTCCTCTTCGTGCGCGGTCTGGCCGTCTGGGACGCCCTCTCCGAGACGGACCGTTCCCGCACCCAGGAAGCTTTGAGGGACCGGCTCCCGCCGGCCGCCCGCGAACGCTACGGGGAGCTTTACGCCCAGCTGGCCACCGAACTCCCCGAGTTCGCCTTCTGGACCGGCGAAACCGAGCACCAGGCCACCCGCGCGACCATCCGGCAGGCGCTCACCGGAATCGAAACCGCTCTGGCGGATCTGACCGCCGTACGCCCTTTCACCGGGACGGCGGCGGCGCTGGCTACCGGTTATCGGGCGACCTTGAGCAGGCCCATCCTCGCCGAGGGGGAGGACGCGCCCGAGGGCATCCGCTTGCCCACGCTCGAAGAGGGTTACATCGACCCCGACTTCCGGGTGCGCGCCGACTCCGGCAATGGCGCGTACGCGCCCGCCGAGGAGGAGTGGTGGGCGTCCACGCCCGTACGGAGCGACCTGACCGAATACCTGGCGGGCGCCGTCACCTCGCTCGCCTCCACCACCGCGCCGCTGGTCGTTCTCGGTCAGCCTGGTGCCGGGAAGTCCGTGCTCACCAAGATCCTGGCGGCCCGCCTGTCGGCCGCCGGCTTCCTGCCCGTACGCGTCGTCCTGCGCGAGATTCCCGCCGATGCCGAAATCCAGGATCAGATCGAGCATGCCATCCGCGCCACGACCGGGGAACGCACCTCCTGGCCCGAACTGATCCGGTCCGCGCCGGGCGCGGTGCCCGTCCTCCTCTTCGACGGATTCGACGAGTTGTTGCAGGTCACCGGCGCGAGCCAGTCCGACTACCTGCTACGGGTGGCCCGCTTCCAGCAGCGCGAGGCGGACCAGGGGCGGCAAGTGCTGGCTCTCGTCACCAGCCGCACCGCCGTCGCCGACCGGGCCCGCTACGTTCCCGGCACGGTCGTCGTGCGCCTGGAACCCTTCCGGGACGCCCAGGTCGAACGCTGGCTCGCCCTGTGGAACCGCATGAACGAGTCGCATTTCGCCGCGCGCGGCCTGTGCTCCCTACCCGCCACCGTGGCCGCCCGCCACCGGGAGCTGTCCTCGCAGCCGCTGCTCCTGCTGATGCTCGCCCTCTACGACGCGGACGAGAACGCTCTGCAACGTGGCACCCGCCTCGATCCCATCGGGGACGGCCAGGAAACCCACCTCGACGAAACCGACCTGTACGAATCCTTGCTGGCCTCCTTCGCCACCCGAGAGGTCGCCAAGACCGAACCAGCGCTGATGGGGCATCAGCTGACCGATCGTGTCGAGCAGGAATTGCAACGGCTCTCCCTGATCTCCTTCGGCATGCTCAACCGCCGCCGTCAGTGGATCACCACCGATGAACTGGGCCAGGACCTGACGGCACTCCTTGGCCGCCAGGACACCAGGCGTGCCGACTTCCAGGCACCTCTGGGCCGGGCTGAGATCGCCCTTGGCCGGTTCTTCTTCATCCAGCGGGCACAGGCGGTCCAGGAAGAGCGGAAGTTCGCGACGTACGAATTCCTGCACGCCACCTTCGGTGAGTACCTCACCGCCCGACTCGCCGTCCTGCTCCTGTCCGGCCTGCTCAGCCGACGTCCAGCACTGTCCCTCGCCGGCGCCGCGGACACCGATGACGACCTGCTGTACGCCCTGCTGTCCTACGCCCCGCTCTCCTCTCGTCAGATGCTCCGTTTCGTCCGGGCCCGCATGGACCGGCTCACCCGCGAGGACCGCGAGCAGCTGGGCGAGCTGCTGATCAGCGTGATGGGCGCCCACCGCACGCGCGTCGAGCACCGTTTCGCCGACTACCGGCCCACCGTCCGGGCCACCTCCTCCCGGCACGGCGTCTACGGCGCGAACCTCATGATGCTGACGGTGATGCTCCGGGACGGCGTCACGGCGAGCGAGGTGTTCCCCGACCACCAAGACCCCGTCAACCGGTGGCACCGGTACGCCCTGCTGTGGCGGTCGGCGTTCAGCGAGGCGGAATGGACGGAGTTCGCGTTGGCGTTGACGATCCGGCGGACGTGGGTGAACGGGCGGCGCGAGCTGGTGATCCGCCCTTCGTATGGCAACCGGGACTTCCTTGATACGCAGGATCCCGTCGATGCCTTCATGCTCTACGGCCGCCCGCCACGTGAGGCCGGCGACGATGTGTCACTGGACACATGGTCCCGCCCGTACGCGGCCGAGATCCGGCACAAGATGGCGGTGTCGGGCGGCACCAACGACTCCGCGGTGCTGCATGCCGTCGAACCGTTCTTCGCTCGCTTGCCGTCCGCCGTCACGGCGTATGCCGGGACGCCGGGCGGTACCGCCGAGTCGGCGGCACATGCGGTGACGAGCCTGTGGCTGGCGAGTCGGCTGGGTGCTCCGGTCGATGAGCTGGCGGGGCTTTACGAGCGGTGCGTGCCGTTCATGGGCCACAGGACTCCTCTCGGCACGCAGGGCCTGGAGGCCGTGAGCCGACTCGTCCTCGAACAGCTCGTCGCGGACGCCGCCCGTCTTCCGTCCGACGTCGTCTTCCATGTCCTGGTGACGGCCACGTCGGCCTACATCATCGGTCCCCACGTCATCGAACTCGTCCTCCGCGTCGCAACGGTGGCAGTGGGGGTCATGCCGGACGCGAGCGACGAGGTTCATGCGGCCATTGCTCGGCTCGGGGAGATGCATGCCGAGTTGAGCCGCTATACCGACGGTCCCACCGGACCGCAGCCTTCCGAGTTCCCTGTTCACATGTTGACGGAATGCGGGTCCGGAAACATACGGGCCGTGTGGTCCGAGCACTCCGACGCTCCGGAGGGCTTGCAGGAACAGTTCGAGATCGCACTCATCAGGCTCGTCGGAAGTTTGTGGGAGACCACGTCCTCGCCGGACGCGTGACGCTCCCCCGCCGGGACGAGACCGGCCCCGCACACGCTCGCCCCACCCCCACTACCCTCCCCACCCATGACCCCCACCGTCACCGAGCCCTACACCGCCCTCTCCACCCGCATCCTCCACCTCCCCCCACGCTGCGGCCCCGTCCGCCTCATCGCCATCGACGGCCCCGGAGGCTCGGGCAAGAGCACGTTCGCCCAGCGGCTGGCCACAGCCCTCGGCGGCGCCCAGGTCATCCACACCGACGACTTCGCCTCCTGGGACGAGCAGTTGGAGTGGTGGCCCCGGTTGGAGGAGCAGGTCCTCAAGCCGTTGGAGGCCGGGCGGCCGGGGCGTTACCAGCGGTACGACTGGGGGAGTCGGGAGCTGGCCGAGTGGCATGACGTTCCGGTGGCAGGGGCGCTGGTCCTGGAGGGGGTCTCGTCCGCGCGGCGCGCCGTCGCCGACCGGCTTACGTACGCCGTGTGGATCGAGACCCGGCGCACGGTCCGGCTGCGGCGCGGCCTGGAGCGCGACGGGGAGGAAGCGCTGCCGCTCTGGCGTGCGTGGATGTCGGACGAGGACCGGCACTTCGCCGAGGATCGGACGGCCGAACGGGCGGATGTCCTCGTGGACGGGGATCCGGTGGCGGTCCCGCACGACCCGGACTCGTCCTTCGTCCGGCTTCACCGATTGCCGGGGGGCGGGTAGCCGAAGCCCGATCCCGGTCCGGGCGAACCCCTGATCGATTAGTGTCGCCCCAGTGGACGGGCGTCGGGCCGACACCGGCATAAGGGGGCCGCGATGGTGGCGGAGTACTGGTACGCGTACGTGCTGGCGCATCTGGAGCCGGTGTTGCGGGTCTGCCGGGAGGTGTACGAGCGCAACACCGAGGGCGGGACGGTCTGGCCCGCCGTGGACGGGATGCTGGAGTGGACCTTGCCGTGGGGGATGGACGACGGGGAGGGCCTGGTCCGGCTGTCCGTCGTCGAGGAGCGGGGGCGCGGGGACGGCGTGCCGAGGGCCCGGGTGGCGGTGGCGGCCAAGGCGGAACCGTTCGCGTTCGGCAGACCGACCACGGTGCCGCTGCCGCGCTACCGGCCCGAGGACTCCCAAGTCGTCCGCGTAGCGGGCGAGGCCGCGGCCGAACCGGCTCCCCGGCCCGGATCGGCTCTCCGGCCCGAACCGCCCCACCAGCCCGAACCGGCTCCCCGGCCCGAACCGCCCCACCAGCCCGCACCGACCCCTCGTCCCGACCCCGACCTCACCCGCAGGATGGCCCGCGCCCTGCTGGAGGGTGTCGGCGGGGAGCCGGAGTCCTGGCGGGAGGAGCCGGGCGGGGAGTGCAGCTTCGCCGTGCGTTTGCGCGGTTGAGCTGCGGCCTTCGCTCGTAGTGGCGGCTCACTCCGGTCGGAGGTGCGGCCTTCGCTCGTAGTGGCGGCTCACTCCGGACGGAGGTGCGGCCTCCGCTCGCCCCGGCCGCTCACCCCGCACGACGGCCGTACCCCGTGTGCCGTCCGCCGGAGGGCCGAACCGGGAGCCTCGCCCCGGGCGGCAGCGGCAGAAAACCGGCGATGGGCCTTCAACCCGTGCGGCCCCGGTGCCACACTGGAAGGTGGACTTTAGTACGACGCAGAAGAGCCGCCCCGGTTGAGGACGGCAGGCAATGGTATGTGGTGCATGCGCCCCGCCTGCGTCGGTACCGGCCCAGCCCCCGCCGATAGCAGTCCGTTCGTCGGCGGTGGGCGTGTGCGAAGAGCAAGGCGGTCCGGTGATGGGCACTGCACGAGAGCGGGAGGAGCGGCTCGCCGCCGCGTTCATCGAGCTGACGGACACCCTGGTCGACGATTTCGACGTCATGGAATATCTGCACTTGTTGGCCGACCACGCGGTGGCGCTGCTCGACCTGGCTGCGACGGGGGTGATCCTGATCGACCCCGAAGGCCGGCTGGTGGATGCGACGGCTTCGAACGAGGCCACCCGGCGGCTGGAGCTGGTCCAGATCGAGTCGGAGGAGGGCCCCTGCTGGGACTGTGCCCAGTCGGGGGATGCGACCCCCGACACGTCCCTGGACAACCCCGGCACGCACGCCCGCTGGCCGCGGTTCGCGCCGCTGGCGCGGGAGCAGGGGTTCACCGGCGTGGCGGGCGTGCCGATGCGGTTGCGCGGACAACTGGTGGGCGTCCTCAACCTCTTCCACACCGGCCCCGAATCGTTACAGGACTCCACCCTGCGCCTGGCGCAGGCGCTGGGCGACGCCGCCACCATCGGCATCCTCACCCAGCGCACCGTCCACGACCAGGCCCTGCTGGCCGACCAGATGCACCACGCGCTGGAGAGCCGCATCGTCATCGAACAAGCCAAGGGCATGCTCGCCGAACGCGCCCACATCAGTGTGGACGAGGCGTTCGCGCGGCTGCGTCACCACGCCCGGCAGCGTCAGCTACGCCTGACCACGCTGGCCACGCGGGTGATCGAGAACGGCCTCGTGATCCCGGCCGCGCTCGAACCCGACTCACCCCCCCCCGGCCGGGGCGTCAGGGGCATGACGGCAGGCGCCGAGCGAGGATGAAGAGGGAAGGGACGGGGACGAGGAATGAGGCGAGGACCGCCGATCCCGCACCGCGGGCTGCCAGTCCGGGCGGCGCTCGGAGATGCCTGACCCGGGCAGGGAGATCAGCGAGCGGATGGCCGCCGTGCTGGCGACCTCTCGTAGCGGCGCGGGCGCGTCCCGCCTCCCGCCCGCCGAGTGCGCTGCGGCCCTCGGCCTCAACGGCGTGACCGCCTCCCTCCGCACCCCCGCCCACACCACCGAACTCGTCTGGTACGCCCCCGCCGACCGGACCGGCCTCACCCTGGACGACATCCAGTACACCCTAGGCCAGGGCCCCACCCCCGACACCGCCCGCACGGGCAGGTCCGTCGCGGAGCCCGACCTGACCGCCACCCCGGCCTCCCGGTGGCCCGCCTTCCTGCCCGCCGCCCTGTCCGCCGGCGCCGGGGCCGTCTTCACGTTCCCGTTGCGCGTCGGCGCCATGCAGCTGGGCGTCCTCACCGGGTACCGCACCGTTCCCGGCCCCCTCACGGACCAGCAGGACCGGGACGCCCGCGCGCTCACCCGCGTACTGAGCCAGTTCCTGCTGCGCAGGCCGCATTCGGCCGCGTTCGCCCCGCTCGGGCCGATGGAGCTGTACCGCGCCGAACTCCACCAGGCCACCGGCGCCCTCGCCGCGCGCCTGAGCATCCCCCTGGACCAGGCGCTGCTGCGGCTGCGCGCGCACGCCTACCGTCACGACCGGCCCTTGATGGACGTCGCCCGCGACGTCCTCATCCACTCCGCCACCCTGGAGGACAACGATTAGGGCCCCCTGCCCGGTCTCGTTCGGCCCCGCCGGTCTCGTCCGGCCTCTCGGGTCTCGTCCGGCCTCTTCGGTCTTGCCCGGCCTCTCCGGCCTCCCCGGTCTCGTCCGGCCTCCCGCGGCCTCCCCTGAAAAACCCCTGATTTCTTGGCGACGCGGGCCCTTGAAACCCTTGGGGGCATGGCCCACTCGGGCCCTGGAAAATCCCTGATCCGGTAGCGCGGCAGGCCCTCGCAACCCCGTGGGTTCCCATGAACTCCGGCCCCTGCCGCCCCGGACTCCCTGCTGGGACCACGCCGTCCCCACGTTCGATCACGGCTCCCGGGAGACCCGAACACGTCCGCGCATCAACACCAAATGGCTACGCTGGGAGCCCAGTTCGCACACGAGTGGCCGAAGGGATGGCTATGGGAAAGCGCCAACGGCGGAGGGAACGCCAGCGGTCCGGGGGCACCGGTAAGCAACAGCGGACGCCGGTCGTGGTCCGGTTCCCGTCGCTCGGTACGCCGCTGGTGCGGGTCGAGATCGACGGGGACGCGCCGCCGGACGTGCGCGAGACCTGTCTGGCGTACTGGGAGTTCGACGAGGCGGGCACCTGGGCCCGGCCGGTGTCCGACATCGGCTCGGCCAAGGCCGTCTGCCGTACCGTTCAGGCAGCCTCGACCGCCTCGCTGCTGACGGTCGTCTGTCCGGGGTGCGCGGGCCCGGTCACGGTGAGCACCCGGTCGGAGATGGCGGCCAGCGGCTACTGGCGCGCCGGTGGCCTGCCCGCCACCGTCACCCCGGGGCGGGCACCGTGCGAGGACTGCCGCGCCGCCGCGGACACGGTCCGGCGGGAGGAGGAAGCCCTCGCCGAGGAGCTCCGCCGGCAGGCCGAGCGGCGGCGCGCGGACAACATCGTGCTGTGGCTGGACGCGCACCGCGACGACCCGGCGCCCACCGAGACCCCCAGCCTCCAGGCCGCACTGGTCCTGCTCTCCGCCGCCGAGACCATGGAACGGACCGCCGACGGCACGTTCGGCCCGCTGTCCGCCCTCTCCTCCCCCCTCACCGGCTCCGAGAGCGGCGACGCCGACGCCATCGGGGAGCTGTACCGCAAGGGCTGGATCGCCCCCGCCCCTCCCGTGGCGGCCGAGAGCCTCACATACGAGGACGACGACACGGTCAGCGGCTTCTACCCCGACGAGCTCACCTGGCGGCCCGCCCACGCCCTGGGCGAGAACGCCCTCGACGCCCGCGAGGCCGCGATCACCCGCCTGACGCCCCACCTCCTGCGCGACATCGCCGACGTCCGCGCGCACCTCGCCGACCTGGACGCGGGCCTGCTGACCGCCTACCTCTCCGGGCTCCTCACCCGGCAATACGGTGAGGCGCCCGTCCCCGAACACCGCCTCACCGACCTCCACGCCGCGGCCCGCGAGGCCCTCGACGACGGGTTCTCCCTCGGCCAGCTGATCGCCATCGCCTGGAGCGCCGCCTCCGGCGCGGTGTCCTGGGGCCAGCGCACCCCCGGCCTCAAGCCGGGCAGCGTCTCCGCCGCGGCCGTCACCAACTTCGGCCGCGGCATCGGCTACGCCAAGGACCGCCCGGCCACCGAGTACGACATCCCCGGCTGGCTCCCGCGGCCCGCCGTCCGCGCGACCGCCTTGTCCTTTCTGGAGCAGTACGGGGATGGGGCGGACCCTGTTGGGTCGGTCTTGTCGTTGTAGGTACTGCTTTTGTCGCCATGAGCGCGTCTGTTGCTTGTGAGCCTGACTGTTGCTCGTGAGCCTGTTGCTTGTGAGCCTTGTGAGCCTTGTGAGCCTTGTGAGCCTTGTGAGCCTGGCTTTCGCTTGTGAGTCCGGCTGCGGCTTGTGAGTCCGGCTGTCGCTCGTGAGTCCGGCTGTCGCTCGTGAGTCCGGCCGTTTCCGGTGACGGTGGTTTCGTCTGGCCTCCGTTCCGCTTCTTCCGGTGACCGGTCGCCTCGCCATCGGTCGCGACGACACCGGCGGTGGGGCCGTGACCGGTCGTACCCGCTGGTCTGGTGGCCGGCGGGCCCCGCTTCCACCATGGGGACATGGAACCCGTCAGCGCACTCCTCGAAGACGCCCGCCGGTTGCTCCCCGAAATCATCGCCGTCCGGCGCGCCCTCCACCGTCAACCGGAAGTCGGTATCGACCTGCCGCATACGCAGCGGACGGTGCTGCGGGCCCTCGCCGGACTCGGACCGGCCGTCACCACCGTCACCGGGGAACGGCTGACGTCCGTCGTCGCGACGCTGGACGGCGCGAGGCCGGGGCGGACGATCCTGCTGCGCGCGGACATGGACGCGCTGCCGCAGACCGAGGAGACGGGTCTGGAGTTCGCCTCACGGACGCCGGGCCTGATGCACGCCTGCGGGCACGACACGCACACCGCCATGCTGGTCGGCGCCGCCACCCTCCTGGCAGCGCGGCGGGAGGTGCTGGCGGGGCGGGTAGTGTTCATGTTCCAGCCGGGCGAGGAACTCGGCCGGGGCGCCCGCCTCATGATCGAGGAAGGGGTGCTGGACCCGCCGGACGGCCGGGTGGACGCGGCCTTCGCCCTGCACATCACCACCCGGCACGCCTCGGGAACGGTCCACCTCAAGCCCGGGACGCAGTACGCCGAGTCCGGCACCCTGCACATCACCGTCCGGGGGCGGGGCGCCCACGCCGCCGGGCCGCACCGCGGGCTCGATCCGGTGCCGGTGGCCTGCGAGATCGTCCAGGCGTTGCAGGTGATGGTGACGCGCACGGTCCCCGTCTACGACCCGGCGGTCCTCACCGTCACGCGGATCGCCGCCGGTGGCGCGCACAACATCATCCCCGCGACGGCGGAGATCTCCGGCATCTTCCGCGTCCTCTCGGACGACACCCGGCGGCTGATCAGGGACGGCATCACCCGGGTGGCCGAGGGCGTCGCCGCGGCCCACGGCCTGGTCGCGGAGGTCGCGCTGCGGGAGAGCACCCCGATGGTGACCAACGACCCCGGCTTCACCGCCCTGGTGACCCGGACGGCGACCGACCTCCTGGGGCCCGCGGGGGTCGGCCGGATGGCCCACCCGATGATGGGCGCCGAGGACTTCGCGTACGTGTTGCAACGGGTGCCCGGCGCGATGGCGTTCCTCGGCGCGTGCCCACCGGACCGGCAGCCGTCGCAGGTGCCGGACAACCACTCCAGCCAGGTGATCCATGACGAGAACGCGTTCGCCGTCGGGGCCGCCCTGCACGCGGCTGTGGCGATGGCGTATCTGGGGGAAGGGGGAGGTGGGGGGCTGCCGGTGTAGGCAGCTCTCCAGTTCTCTCCAGTTCTCTCCAGTTCTCTCCTGTTCTCTTCAGCTCTCTTTAGCTCTCTTTAGCTCTTTTCAGCGCCGGGCGTTCAGACGCATTCCGCCATGTCGACCTGCTGTCCGTCATTCTGGGGTGGGGGTGGTAAGGGTGTGACGGAAGGTGGTGAAGGTGCGGATGCCGCTGAATGGGGCGGGGGCGGGGGCGAGGGCGGGCGCGAGGGCTGAGCTGCGGGTGGCTGTGCTCGTCGGGTTGCAGGCGTCCGGAAAGTCCACCTTCTACGCTCAGCGTCTCTCCGGCCGCTACGCGCTGGTGAGCAAGGACCTGTTCCCCCGGGCCGCCCGGAACAAGCAGCGGCGGCAGATGCGCCTGGTGGAGGAGGCGCTGACCGCCGGCGAGTCGGTGGCGGTGGACAACACCAATCCGTCGCCGGAGGAATGGGGCCCGCTGATCACCCTGGGTCACGCCCACGGAGCGACGGTGACCGCCTACTGGTTCCCGCCGGACGTGGCGGGCTCGCTGCGGCGCAACGCCGCGCGGGAAGGGCGGGACCGGGTCCCGGACGTCGGAATCCACGCCACGCTCAAGCGGCTGCGCGAGCCGTCGCTCGCGGACGGGTTCGACGGTGTGCGGGAGGTGCGGTTCGACGGGCACGGGGGGTTTGTGGAGCGGCTTCTTTCCGGGGCCTGGTGAGAGCGGAGTCCGGGGGCGATGCCGCATACGGCCAGGGGCAGCGGGTACCGGAAATATCATGACAAATAAGGACCTGAACCCGAACGAGAACCCCGAACGCCGGCGAAGGACCCCCAAAGCCCCCGACAGCGAACGCCGGCAGCCGGAGACCACCCCTCCGGCCACCCACGACCCCGAAAAGGCCCGAGCCGCCCGAGAGGCACGGGAAGCCGGGGAGAGGCGCGGCGAGACCCGGCCGTTCAGCTACCCCCACCACCAGCGGCAAACCGGCGTCCGTGCCACCCGCCACATCACCCGCGAACAGGCCGACGCCGACAGCGTCCCCGGTGTCATCGGCGGCTACGGCACCACCGGCGGCGGCCAGCCCAGCGGCAGCGGCGCCGGGATCAAGCCCGACCGCAAGGGCACGCTGGACCCGTCCGAGTACGCCGACACCATCGGCGCCAACGAGGAGGCACCCGCCCGCGACCCGGAGCAGGAGTAACGCCCCGAAGCAGGAGTAACGACCCGAAGCCGGAGTGAAGCGGGAGTGATCAGGGCGCCACTGCGCCACTCGCGTGCATCTTCCCGCCCTCCCCACAGGCCCGCGCACCGGCGGGGTATCACGTTCGCATGGCTGGAATCGAGCTCAACAGCGTCGCGTTCAACGACGGAGCGTTCATCCCGCGCCGCTACACCAGGGACGGCGAGGACGTCTCCCCGGCCCTGTCGTGGTCCGGGGTGCCGGACGGCACGTCCGAGCTGGTGCTCCTCTGCGAGGACCCCGACGCGCCGACCGGGACCTTCGTGCACTGGCTCGTCACCGGCATCGACCCCGCCGGCGGAGGCGTCGAGGCCGGACAGACGCCCCCGGGCGGACGGGAGCACACCAACGGCTACGGCGAACCCGGCTGGGGCGGCCCACAGCCACCCGCCGGCGACACGGCCCACCGGTACTTCTTCCACGTCTACGCCCTCCCCGAGCCGACCGGCCTGCCCGATCAGCCGACCGCCGAGGACGTACACGCCGCGGTGGACGAACGGCAACTCGCCAGCGGCACACTGGTCGGCCTCTTCCACCGCTGAGAATTCCGCCGCGAGGCGCGGTCGGGTGTCACCGGAACTCGTCCGCTCCCTCACCGAACGGCATCACGCTTTCCCGAGCGAACGCCCGTCGAACTACACAGGGGAACGAGAAACCGACGGGATACCGGGGAGCGAGGCAACCCGACGAGGTATCGGGGAACGAGAGCAGCCGACGGGATACCGGGGAACGAGAAAAGCCGACTAGGTACCGGCGAACGAGAGCATCCGACGAGGTACCAGGGAACGAGAAACCGACAAGACACCGGGAAACGAGAGAACGAGGGAACGAGGGAACGAGAAATCAGCGGGCCGTACGCAACAAGAAAAGCCTATGGGAAAGGGTGCCCATGAAGTACGACGAGTTCCTGGCACGCGTACGGGAACGCGGTGAGTACGCCGATAGGGACGAGGCCGCGGGGGCCACCAAAGCCGTCCTCGAAGTCCTGGCCGGGCGCATGAGCGCCAAGGAGGTCGGGGACATGGCCGCCCAGCTTCCCGCTCCCTTGGACGAGATCATGACCGCGGTCAGCGGTGGGGGAGTCGAGTCCTACGGGGTCGAGGAATTCTGCCACCGGGTCGCCGAACGCACCGGCGCCCACGACCGCACCGCCCAGTGGGACGCCAGCGCCGTCCTGACCACCCTCGCCGACACCGTCTCCCCGGGAGAACTCAACCAAATCATCAGCCAGCTCCCGTCCGGCTATGCCGTCCTTTTCGGCAAGGCGGACCTCAGCGATTAGGGCCGGGGCCCGACAGGAGTGATGAGAATCGTTCTACACTAACCGGGTGAACAAGGACTGCAAGGATTACCCGGTTGAATACCCGTTCGCCGACGGGCGCAACATGATCTGGGATCTGGACGGCTTCGGAGCCGACGAGTGGATCGTCTCCACCACTTCTCTGACCCGGGACCAATTCCTCTCGGTCAGGCACCTCTTTTCGCTCGGTTCCGACGAGTGGATGATGACCGGTGTGTACCCCGTGCCGCGCGGGCTCTGGGAGACATTGCGGAAAATCCTCGGGACCGTCGAATTCCACAGGGGCGTTACGTACTTCCTCGGCGGCAGGCAGGACCTCCCTGACGGAAAACCCTGGAGTTCGCCGGGCGACGGCGCGCCGCTGCCCGGTCCCGTACCGCCGCCTGCCTGATCACTACGGCGGGCGGGCGGTTCCGGCGTCCGATGCCGGAACCCACCCGCCAGGAATCGTGGAGACGACGCGGCAACCGTGCGTCACCGTCATCCGAATGTCGCTTCCCGACCGACCCCGCCCCCACTGACGTGATCGCTACGTCCGCGGCCCGTACACCGACACATGCGTCGTGCTGTCGGAGCCGAAGGGGCGGCGGCTCCAGTCGGCGTGGCGTTCCTTGAGGCGGAGCCCGGCCAGTTGGGCCATGAGGTCCAGTTCGCTCGGCCAGCAGTAGCGTTCGGCGTGCGGTCGCAGGCGGACGCCCTGGCCGTCGAACGTGATCTTCTGGCTGTTGAAGCGCTGGTTGGCGGCGTCGTGGCGGTACACCTCGATCGTCGCCGATCCCTCGTCCGCCGCCAGCACCTGGACGGGCGTGCGCTCCAGCCGCGCCGGGTGGGGGACGTACGCTTCGACGACGAAGACGCCGTCCGGTTCCAGGACGCCCGCGACGTTGCGGAAGCACGTCACCTGCTGTTCCTGGCTGAGCAGGTTGAACAACGTGTTGAAGACCAGATACACCAGCCGGAACGGCCCGGTGACGGGGACGGCCGCCATGTCCCCGATGGCCACGGGAATGTCCCGCCCGCCCGGCTTGGCCCGCATCCGCTCCACCATGGCCGCGGACCCTTCCACTCCCTCGACGCTCAGCCCCCGCGCGGCCAGCGGCACCGCGACCCGCCCGGTACCGATGGCCAGCTCCAGGACCCGCCCGCCCGCGGCCAGTTGCGCCAGGAAATCGACCGCTTCCGTCGGATCGGCGTCCAGTTTTTCGTCGTAGTCGTGAGCCCAGAGTTCACCGAAGTAGGCAGGATCTTCGAATCCGCTCATGCCGGGAACGGAATCAGGTGACGGGGTGACGCGCCACTGGTTTTGGCGGGGCGACGGGCTCTGCCGGAGCCGCGTCGGCCTCCGGCTCCCGGCCCCGGGCGCCCGCCGATCCGCTCCCTCTTCCTCCCCCGCCCGCTCGCCCTCTCCGGCTTCAGGCGAAGGCGTGGCCTGCTCCATGGAGGTATCCGGCGCCGACGATCCACCCCGCACGCCCGCGTGACCAGGGACGTGCTCACACATCGCGCCGTCACACCGCGAACACGGCGCGTGCGACCGCGCCCAGCGATTCGCGCGGCCGAGTTGGCCCGTGGACGTACGTCCCCGGGTTGATGCCGTGCGGACGGTGGCCGGTTACTCTCACCGCGTGAACCCCACAACGGTCATTTCGTTACCTGCGTGCCTTGCGCACAGCGGCCTTGCGCCTCAGAGGGCACGCCTTCCCCGGAGGGCACGCCTTCCCCGGAGGGCACGCCGCCGATGACGAGAGCGAGGGCCGTGGTCTGGGCGGGGGGTGTTTCCTACCTCCTCATGGTGGGCCTGCTGGTGGGAAGTATGAACCGGGCGCCGAGCACGGTCCCCGGTGTCGGGGCACTGCTGGCTGCGAGCTTGCTCGTCGGGGTGGCGCGACGGATGCCGCCACTGGCTCTGGCCATGGCACTCTTCGGGGCCACCGCTGTGGTGGTGGGCACTCCGGGCCCCCTCCACGAGAGTCGGGCGGTTTCGTATCAGGGTCAGTTCCTGTCGTATCTGGCCGTGGACCTCCTCTTGGGGTACGTCGTCGCCACCTGCGCACGATGGACTTCGATCATCGCCGTCGCCGTGTCGTTCGTCGTGCAGCTCCTGGTGATCGCCGCCTTCGCGCACGGAGCCAACCTGAACGTCAACGGGCTGATCGCCCTCCTGGCGATGTCCGCGTGCTGCGTCACCGGTCTGCTCGGTCGCGAGCGACGCGAGCACGCGGTGGCGCTGCGTTCGCGGGAGGTGGCCGAGGCCGTGACCGCCGAACGGCTGCGGATCGCGCGCGAGTTGCACGACGCGGTCGCGCACAGCATCGGCATCATCGCCATCCAGGCCGGAGTGGGCAGCCGGGTCATGCACACGCAGCCGGCACAGGCGCGCGAGGCGCTGCGTGCCGTCGAGACCACCAGCAGGGAGACGCTGGCGGGCCTTCGTCGCACGCTGGTGTCGCTCCGCCAGGCCGAACGCGTCCCGACCGCCTCGGAGCCGTCGCGGCTCGCTCCTGCCTCGGCGCCGTCGCCGCTCGCCCCCGCGCCGGGGCTGACCGACCTCGAACGGCTGGCGGCGGCGACCGCGGACGCGGGCGTCCGCGTCGACGTGCGCCGCACTGGGAAGCAGCGCCCCCTGCCCGCCGACACCGACCTGTCCGCCTACCGCATCGTGCAGGAGGCGCTGACCAACGTGGTCCGCCACGCGGGCACCGGGCGCTGCCGGGTGACCGTCGACTACGCGGACGAGGAACTGTCCGTGGAGATCGTCGACGACGGGCGTGGCGCCACCGGGGAAGGCCCGCCCCATGGCTTCGGCATCATCGGCATGCGCGAACGGGTCGACTTGCTGGGCGGCCACCTCAGCGTCGGCCCGCGCCCCGAAGGCGGCTTCCGGGTGGCGGCCCGGCTGCCGCTGCCCGCGTTCGACGACGTTCCGATGGAGGCCCGGTGACCGTTCGCGTTCTGCTCGCCGACGATCAACCGCTGGTGCGGTCCGGTCTGCACGTGCTGATGGCCGACCATCCCGACCTGGAGGTCGTCGGCGAGGCCGCCACGGGCTCCGAAGCGGTCCGGCTCGCCGCCGACCTCGACCCTGATGTCGTGGTGATGGACATCCGGATGCCCGGCATGGACGGGATCGAGGCCACCCGCCTGATCACGGCCGGTCCGGCGACGAGCCGCGTCCTCGTCCTGACCACCTTCGACGAGGACGACCACGTGTACGGCGCGCTGCGGGCCGGCGCGAGCGGCTTCGTGGTCAAGGACATGGCGCTGGACGACATCCTCGCGGCGATCCGCGTGGTCGCCTCCGGCGACGCACTCATCGCGCCGGGCGTGACGCGCCGCCTCATCGCGGACTTCGTCGAGCGCTCCGAGGCCGTAGCTTCCGAGCGCTCCGAGATCGTCGCTCCCGAGCGCTCCGAGATCGTCGCTCCCGAGCGCTCCCCACGGCCGGTCGCGGGCATCACCGAGCGGGAACGGGAAGTGCTGACCCTGGTCGGACGAGGCCGGTCGAATACCGAGATCGCGGAGGATCTGTTCATCACGGTGGCCACCGCTAAGTCGCACGTGTCCCGGTTGCTCGCCAAACTGGGCGCCCGGGACCGCGTCCAGCTCGTGATCACCGCCTACGAGGTGGGGCTCGTCACGCCACCGCGTTGATGGGGCTCCTGGATCCCGGGCTCGCTGGCGGAGATCCCGGGTCCGGGGCTCGCTGACGGAGATCCTGGGCCCGGGGCTCGCTGGCGGACATCCCGGATCCGGACCCGTGGCCAAGACCCGCGTTCTCACCTTGGGGGAGACCGCCCGGGGCGTTCGCGGTGTTCTCAGGGCGCGTTTGCCGTGCCCCCGTGACACCTCCCGCCCCTGGTCACGGCAGAATGCGCATGCACCACTCGCAATACTGTACGAACCCGGAGTAAGTCCCCGTGCCCTCGCCGTTCCCGTCCTTCCAGTCGGTTTTGGAGCGCATCGCCGCCGAGATCGAGGCCACCCCCGGCCGCGGTCGTCCCGCCGACTACATTCCGGTGCTCGCCGAGGCCGATCCCCGGCGGTTCGGCATGGCCGTCGCCGATCTCGACGGAACGGTGTACGGGGTGGGGGAGTGGCAGCAGCCCTTCTCCACCCAGTCGATCACCAAGGTCTTCACCCTCGCTCTCGACCTCTCCCTGGAGGGCGACGTGCTCTGGGAACACGTCGGCCGGGAACCCTCCGGCAACCCCTTCAATTCCCTCGTCCAGCTGGAGCACGAGCACGGCATCCCCCGCAACCCCTTCATCAACGCGGGCGCCCTCGTCGTCACCGACCGCCTCCAGACCCTGACCGGTGACGCGGCGGGAGTCCTCCGGGACTTCCTGCGGACGGAGAGCGGCAACCCGGACCTCGGCTTCGACATGACCGTCGCCGACTCCGAGTCCGCGCACGGCGACCGCAACGCCGCGCTGGCCCACTTCATGGCCTCCTACGGGAACATCCGCAACCCCGTCCCCGTCCTGCTCGACCAGTACTTCCGGCAGTGCTCCATCGAGGCGTCCTGCGCCGACCTCGCCCGCGCCGCCGGCTTCCTCGCCCGCCACGGAACCCGCGCCGACGGCTCGTACCTGCTCACCCGCAGCCAGGCCAAGCAGGTCAACGCCGTCATGCTGACCTGCGGCACCTACGACGCGGCCGGGGACTTCGCCTACCGCGTCGGCCTGCCCGGCAAGAGCGGCGTCGGCGGCGGCATCATCGCGGTCGTCCCCGGCCGCTGCACCCTCTGTGTCTGGAGCCCCGGCCTCGACGAACGCGGCAACTCGGTGGCGGGGGTGGCGGCCCTGGACCGGTTCACGACGCTGACGGGGTTGTCGGTGTTCTGAGCGAACCGGCAGATCGTAGGAATCGTCCGGCCACACGTACGGGCCCGCCATGGGCCCGCCATGGGACCGCCACGGGCCCGCCATCAGGCATGAACGTGGGTATCCGAAGGGGATCAGGCCGCGCGAGCACACCGCCTGCCGGAAAGCGGACAGATACGCGGACGCCTCCTGCTGGAGCCGCCGGAAGAGGAGGAAAAGCAGGCAGGCAGGCGCACGAAGCCCCTCTGACGGGTCTGGATTCCCCGGATCGGTCAGAGGGGCGGGCCGATGTCGAGCCTGTGCGAGCTGCGGCGTGCGGTGCGCCGGTACGGTCTATGCGCTCAGGTGAGTGCCGGGTTGCCGCAGCATTTCTTGTACTTGCGGCCGGACCCGCACCAGCACGGCCCGTTGCGCGGCGGTGGCCAGGCGATGGCGCGGCCCTGGGCGGCCAGGTGCTCGGCGTGCTGGGCGCGCAGTCCGCTGGAGATGGGGGAGCGGCGCTGCTCGTCGGCGTACGCGGCGAATTCCGCCACCGTGGTCGAGGCGACGGCCAAGCGGGGAGCGCCCTGCTCGGACAGTTGCCGCAGGGTCGTCTCGACGTGCCGGAGGTGGCCGGAGTGCTCCGTGCCGTAGTCCTCGGCGAACTCCCCCCAGCGCTCCATCAGCTTCCCGTACTCGTCCTCGGGCCAGAACGGCACGCACAGCGGCAGGTCGGACGGCAGTGCCTTCCGCTCCGCGACCCTGTTCATCAACCGCGTGAACTCGGCCTCGGCCAGGTCCGGGTCATCGGAGGCCAGGTCGTGGATCCGGCCCGGTTCGTGCAGTTCGTCGAGCGGCACCACACCGCTGAAACCGGTGTTGTCGTGGACCTCGTGGGCGAGTTCGTCCCAGTCGTCGTGCGGCTGGCGCATCAGCCGTCGTACGCGGTGACGTCCGATGATCAGGTCCGAGCTCTGCGCGGGCCCTTCCTCGACGTCGGAGAGCGACAGGGTGGGGGACGTGCCCAGGACGTGGGCGATGCCGGCGGAGTACCACTCCGCGGCCGTCTTGTATTCCTCGGCGCTCTCGAACACTTCCGCCACGAGGGTCCAGGGCCCGGCCTCGCGCGGGTGCTCGGCGCGCAACCGCGCGGCGGCTGCCCGGGCCTCGTCCTCACGGCCGGAGTCCCACAGAGTGTCGATGCGGAAGGCTTCAACCAGGTGGGAGTCGTAGATGCCTTCCGTCTGCAGACGGTCGTAGAGGGCGAGGGCCCGGTCCGTTTCTCCGGCCGTGCACCAGCGCGCGGCGGCCTCGATGAGGAGCTCCGCACGCGCTTCCGGGCTGCGTTCGGCCGCCTTCTCCAGCTTGACGGCGCTGTTGGCTGCCGGGTTGTCCGACGGAGTGCTCCGTGGACGGGGCACGGCGGGGGTCGGGGAACGATCGGTGTCGGTGCGGTCAGTCGCGGACATGCCTCGACCGTATGTCCCGGACGAGGGCCCGGCCATCATTGGCCACGGCTCGTCGGACAGCGCGTTGCCGGTCGTGCGTTGACGGGGTGGCGCGCGGTTTGCGGCGGGTGACCTGGTCGGAGGCATGGTGGCCGGTCCGGTCGGCGTCATGGCCGACAGTCCCTCCGTTTGGCCGCGCGCCCGGTCTCTTCGTCCGGATGCGAATGGCCGTTGGTGGTTGTGCGTGGTCATGGAGGGGCGCGAACGGCCGTGGGCGGTGGTGCGTGGCCATGGACGGGCGCGGGTGGGCGCGTGGGCGCGTACGGGCGCGAACCGTTGCGAGTCCTCGGCGGGGGTCGGCGGGGATCAGGAAGGGTCAGGAGGGATCGGGAGGGATCGGGAGGGATCAGGGGGGATCGGGAGGGATCAGGAGGGATCAGCAGGGAACGGTGCGGTAGTGGGTCGTCAGGCGGCCGGTCGGCTCGTCGAGGACGTGGAAGGCGACGGCGGGCGGGAGGTCGAGGTGGACGTGGTGTGCGGGGTGGTCCTGGTGTTCCCAGGGGAGCCGGAGCGTCGAGACGACCCCGGGGGCCACCAGGAGGGGGCGTCCGGCGAAGGTGGTCGCCGCCGGGGTGTGGGCGTGTCCGCAGAGGAAGGCGAGCAGGTCGGGGTGGCGGTCGGCGAGGGCGGCGAGGCGGTCCTCCCCGAACTGGCGGATGCCGTCGACATACGGCGTGTGCAACGGGACGGGCGGATGGTGGAAGCCGACGAGGACGGGTATGCCGACGCGGCTCCGCGTCAGCACGTCCTCCAGCCACTCCAAGGTCTCGTCACCGAGGAACCCCTCGCCCTTGCCGGGCACGGAGGAGTCGCAGAGCGCCAGGGTGAAGCCATCGGCGTGGTGCACCTGGTTGACGGGCGCGGTGGAGCCCGGCAGGCCGAGCAGGAACTCCCGGAAGGCGGCGCGCTCGTCGTGGTTCCCCGGACACGTCAGCACCGGGTGCCGGGACCGCAGCAGCTCCCGGGCCCGCTCGTACTCGTCCGGAAGGCCGTGATCGGCGATGTCTCCGGTGACGACGACGGCGTCGAGGTCGGCGGGGAGAGCGTTCAGGTAGTCCATGACGGCCCGGGCGCGGTCGAGGCTGCGGGGTTCGGCGTCGATGTGGATGTCGCTGAGGTGGGCGATGACGGCCATGAGGGCAGACCCTTCGGCTGGAACGGACGGAGCCGGTGACTTGCGGACTCGGGGTCGGTGACTTGTGGGTACGGGGGTCGGCGGCTTACGGACTGGGAGCCGGCGGCCTACGGACACGGAGGCGGTGAGTTACGGACAGGGAGGCGGTGACTTACGGACACGGGGTCGGCGTCCTGCGGACACGGACTCGGTGGCTCAACGGACTGTGCGTACCGGCCGGGAGGGTGTGGTCGCAACCCGGCCGGGGGTGTGTGGGCGCAACCCGGCCGGGGCCGCGTTGTCAGGAACGGTCCGGGGCGACGGCCTCCAAGGCGTCGACGCTGCCGGACATGATGGTGCGGATGTGCTCGGTGATGTGGGTGAGGGGCCAGTCCCACCAGGCGAGGTCCAGCAGGCGGGCGACGTCCGCGTCGTCGAAGCGGCGGCGGATGAGTTTGGCCGGGTTGCCGCCGACGATGCCGTAGTCGGGCACGTCGTCGACGACGACGGAGCCGGAGGCGATCACCGCCCCGTGGCCGATGCGGACGCCCGGCATCACCATGGACCCGTACCCGAACCACACGTCGTTGCCGACCACGGTGTCCCCCCGCCCGGGCAGGCCGCTGATCAGGTCGAAGTGCTCCGACCACGAGCCACCCATGATGGGGAACGGGAACGTCGAGGGCCCGTCCATGCGGTGGTTTGCGCCGTTCATGATGAACCGCACGCCCTCACCCAGCGCGCAGAACTTCCCGATGATCAGCTTCTCCGGCCCGTAGTGGTACAGCACATTCCGGGTTTCGAACGCCGTCGGATCGTCGGGGTCGTCGTAGTACGAGAAATCCCCCACCTCGATCAGCGGCGAGGTGATCAGCGGCTTCAGCAGCACCACGCGCTTCTGTTCGGGCATCGGGTGGAGCACGTTCGGGTCGGCGGGCAGAGCAGGCATGGCGATCGACTTCCTCACGTGACCGACTGCGGGGGACCGAAGCATGGTCGCAATTGGGTGAGGGGATGACCAGGTGTTTTCGCTCTCGACCGGGGAGCGGGGGGCATTGCCCGTTCGGTGGACAAGGGGCGTCAAGGGGCGTCAGGGCGCGTTAAAGGCCAAGGTGCCAAGGTCCGTTTGTGGCTGAGGAGTCCATTCGTGATTAAGGGGCTCACGCAGTCGTTCACGGGATTGCCACGGGGTTGCCGGAGGACGCAGGCATTCACGGCGACACCGCACCACCGCCCCGCATGAGGAACAGGTCCTCGCCCCAGGAGTCCAGGACGGGACCGTGTCCGGCGGCGCGGGCGCGTGGCTCCAACTCGTTGAACAGTCGGCGGATGGCTGTGACGGGCGAGGGGGACAGGGCCTGTTCGAGCGAGGCCATGAGTCGGTCGTGGGACCACTCGGGGCGATCGAGCGGGTGATGCCGCAGTTCCCAGCTCAGGTACTTGTTGTACGGCCGCACCCGCTCGTGGAGGGCGAACACGTACGTGAGATAGAAGGGCAGCGCCTCGGCCGCGTCGAGTCGGGCGCCAAGAGGGAGGCCGTCCCGGTCGTTCTTCAGGCAGCGATAGACGCCGTTCAGGAAGGCGTCGAGCGCCTGGGGCGCCGTCCGAGCCGCCTCGTCCGGTGTCAGGCGTCCCTTGGCCCGTGCCAGTTCGGCGATCCGTCCGTCGGGCGTGTCCTTGATGATGCGGGCGTGGGTGAAGGCGTACCGGTTCCACTCCGTGTCGGAGCCGGGCAGGGCGTGGGCCCGGAAGTCCCGTAAGGGCATCACCGTCACGTCCATCCGGGCGCCCCGCCGGGACTCGTCGGCGAACGCCTGCTCCGCGCCGTCCTCGACCACCACCAGCACATCGTGGTCCGAACGCTCCGTGGCCATGCCCTCGCGGGCCTGCGAGCCGCTCAGGACGACGCCGAGCACCCGTTGCTCCGTCCGCATCCGGGCACAGAACGCGGAGAATCCGTCGGTTTCGTCGGCGTTTCTCGTCGCTTCCGTCATGACGCCAACACAGCACAGTCGTGGTGGTGGTCCAAGTGATTAATCACGGTGCGGGGTGCCGGGCGGTCCGGTGCCGCGCGGGACGGGCTGCCGGGCGGTCCGGGCTGCCGGGTGGACGGGCTGCCGGGTGGACGGGCCCGGTGAGCGGCAGACTGGCGGTATGGCAGGCAGAAGGAGTGCCGGATTGCTGCTGTTCCGGACCGGTGACGTGGGTGTCGACGCGGGCGCGGGCTCGGGCACGGACGGCGTGGGTGTCGAGGTGCTGCTCGCGCATATGGGCGGGCCGTTGTGGGCCCGGCGCGATGTGGGTGCCTGGTCGGTGCCCAAGGGTGAGTACGTCCCGCCGGAGGAGGCGTGTGAGGCGGCGCGCCGGGAATTCGAGGAGGAACTCGGACTGCCGCCTCCGGAGGGCCCCTACATCGAGCTGGGGGAGATCCGTCAGTCGGGTGGGAAGGTCGTCACCGCCTGGGCCGTGGAGAGCGACCTGGATCCGGACCGGATCTCGCCCGACACCTTCCAGATGGAGTGGCCCAGGGGGTCCGGCGTGGTCCGTGCGTTCCCGGAGATCGACCGGGTGGCGTGGTGGTCCTTGGAGGCCGCCGGGGAGCGCATCGTGGCTGGTCAGCGAGTTTTTCTGGAGCGGCTGGCGGATCGTCTGGGGGAGTGAGGAGGCCCGGCTCACTCGGTCCGGTCGGTCGGGTCGGTTCACTCGGTCCGCTCGGACCGGTCGGTCGTGTCGTGCGGAGGGCCGGGCCGCCCCTGTTGCGGTGCGTGGGGTAGGGGCCCGGTCCGGTCGGTTGCGGCTTACAGGGAACGGGGAACGGGGGGCGCCGGCCGCGTCGTTTCCCGTTCCCGTCCTTCGAGTCCTTCGCGCTGTTCGCGTCCTGCGCATGGTCCGTACAGCGCGGCCGGCGAGACGGGGTCAGCGGGTCAGTCGAAGACGGTGGGGTGGCCCACGCCTCCGGGGAGCGGTCCCCGTGCCCCGGTGACGGGTCCCCGCACGGGCTGCCGTCCGCCGGAGTCGGGTGCCCGACCGTGGTCGGCGCCCGCCGGGACCGTGGTTGTCGGCAGGGAGGGCGCCGGTACGACCGGTCGGGTCGTCGCCGGACGGACGCGGGCGGCGGCGGTGCCCAGCCCTGTCGGACCGCCGAACCGCCCCGCCGGACCGCCGAACGGTTTCGTGGGACCAGTGGGACCAGTGGGACCGGTGCGGCCGGAGTGCTGGCGCAGCAGGTGGGCCTCGGTGTAGCGGCGGCAGCCGCGGTGCCAGGTCAGGATGCCCGTCATCCAGTTCTCCAGCTCGTGCACATAGCCGTCCAGGGCCTTGCGGGCCTCGTCGCACAGGTTGAAGTCCTCGTAAAGAACCGGGAGTTCGTGGGCGGCGATGTGCTGGAACTGGTGCATCCGCGAGGTCATCAGGTCGTGGACGATGCCGAGGGCGGTGGGGTAGTCGCAGTCGAAGAAGTTCTGGACGACCAAGAGGCCGTTGTGGACCTCGCCTTCGAACTCGATCTCCTTCTGGTACGAGAAGCAGTCGTTGAGCAGGCAGGCGTAGTTCGCGGCGGCGTTCTCCAGGGAACGCATCGGGCCGCTCCCGTAGACCTCGGGTGGCACCAACCTCCCGTGGCCGAGGCGGCACAGGCTCATGGTGAGGTCGGACCCGAAGGTCGCGCGGCGCATCTCCAGGTAGTCGACGGGGTCGGGGATGCGGTTCTGGGCCTGGTTGTCGAGCTCCCACAGCCAGCTGTCGAGCATGCGCTGGATGGCGTCGCGCAGGAAGCGGCGCGCCTCGGTGTCCATCGGTGCCGTCGTCCGGGCCCAGAGGTCGGCCAGGCCGCGTTCCAGAGCGTTCGCCGGAACGGGAGCGGAGGCCTGAACGAGAGCCGCGCCCAGGGCGGACGCGGGCCCGGGGACGGGTAGGGAGGCGGCCGGGCCGGAGTCGATGGGCATGAAGTGGGCGAGACGTTCGTTGGACGCCTTGGCCCCGGCCAGGTCACGGGATTCCCCGTAGACGACGGGGTAGTAGTCGTCGGCGTAGGTGCCCCAGGTCAGCCACGCCGAGGACAGGTCGAGCGCGTCGGCGGTGGCGTCCGGGTGGATGCCCGCCGCGCACAGCGGAAGGTCGATGTCGACGAGCCGGCCTTCGTCCCACACGTGGGAGCGGGGCACGCCCGGCTGGGGCTGGAGGATGCCCATCCGATGGGCCCACGCCACGACGTTCTCGCGCGCCGTCTCCAGGTGCGGGCTGAGTGTGGTCTCGAAGGGCATGTGGAAGTCCGGCAGCAGGGACGGGCCGACCTTCGTGTACGGGACGTGGGTGTAGCGGCGGAGCCGCCGCGGGTCGAGGGCGGCGCGGAGCCGCCCGATGTCCGCCGCCGACGTGCCCAGGCCGCGCGGGACGAACGGATTCGGCGCACCGGGCGTCGGCAGGGCCACCCCGCCGCCGTTCATATAGCGGCTGGACCGCAGGTGCCATTCGTGGCCGCCCGCCTGCCAGTCCTGGAGCCCCTTGACGTACGCCAGGGTGTCCGCGACGCCCTGCGGATGCACGCCCTTCTCGACGAGGAGCGGGCCGAGTTCGGTCAGCGTCGTGTGCTCGAACTGCTGGATACGGGAGGTGAGGAGTTCGTTGACGGTGTTGGCGGCCTCTTGGGTCGAGCAGGAGAGAAAAGTTTCCAGGACGAGGACGCCGTTGCCGAGTTCGCCTTCGTTCTCGGTCTCCCGTTGGTAGGAGAAAAGGTCGTTGCGCAGGTGCACGCCGTCGCAAAAAGTGTCCTTGAGCACGCGCAGCGGGCGGGAACCGATGAGGGCCGGTGGGACCTCGGCGCCGACCGCGAATTCGACGAGATCGGCCGACCACGGAGCGCCGCCCACTTTGCGGCGCATCTCGATGTATTCGACGGGATTCGGTACGCGGCCCTCGTGGATGTTGGAGAGTTCCCACAGCGATTCGTTCAGCAGGTTCGCCGTGCTCTCGGCGAACCGTCGCCGCCAGGCCGCGGACATCTCCGGGACGGTACGGGCCCACAGGTCGGCCAGGCCCGCTTCGACGGGGTTGGTCGGTTCGGGGGCGCCGGCGGCGAGGTCCGTCGGCATGAAGGCGGGCAGCCGGGCGAGGTATTCCTTGGCGCCCTGCTGGTCCTGCGGCCGTTTGAAGACCTCCAGGAAGTGGTCGTCGAAGAAGAAGACCCACACGTACCACTCGGTCACCAGCGACAAGGCGGACCCGGAGGTGTCCGGGTGGGTGTACGAGCACAGGAGGGCGTAGTCGTGGGAATCGAGGTCGTCTTCCTCCCAGATTCCCGAACCCTCCACCATTCCCATGGCGCGGGCCCATTTCTTGGAGTGCTCCCGCGCCTCGGACAGGTGGGGATTCAGCCGGGCGGGGTAAGGCTGGTAGAACTCGGGAAGGGTGAATGGCTGCGGCATGGATTCCCGGTCCTTTCTGGGGTCGTCGGTTATCCGGGACCCTTTCGCGCACGGTCCCGGAAGGTCGTCGTACCGGCCCAGCATTACCCTCGTGAGTGACGGAATATCCTTACGGACCAACAGTCATATGAGCGTTTATTTGTGATGCGGGATGTTGTGTGGGTGGGGTCGCCGCAGGAGCGGAGGACTCCCGGACGGGGAGAGGAACCCAACCGGTCCCGCCAACCGGTCCCATCAGCGGGTCCGCGCCCGTGTCGAGCATGTCTCGCTTGGATGGGGGCGTGGATGAAGGCCTGGCTTGGCCTTGGGAGACCCTTCGCGGCTGCCGTCTGAAAGGTGACGGCGTTCAGGCCGCCATGTTCGGCATCGCCCGGTCGCACGACCTCGCCCGCACGGGATCACTACCGCCCCTTACGAGACCTTGAAAGACCCCGGGAAGGTGGCTGCCCACCTCCCCGGCTCGGAGCATGCTCAGTCGATACAGAACTCGTTGCCCTCGATGTCCAGCATAGGGATGCACGCATCGTGCCCGTCATACAGCGTTCGCACGTGCACGGCGCCGAGCGGGATCAATCGCGCGCATTCCGCCTCAAGTGCCGCGAGGCGCTCTTTCCCTACGAGTCCGGTGCCGACCCGCACGTCCAGATGCACCCGGTTTTTGACGGCCTTCCCTTCGGGGACGCGCTGGAAGTACAGGCGCGGGCCCACGCCGGTGGGGTCTATGCACGCGAACCAGGAATCCCGCTGCTCAGGTGGCTGCGAACGCTGGAAATCGTCCCACGTGGCGAACCCCTCCGGTGGCGGCGGTACGACGTACCCCAACACCTCGCACCAGAAACGAGCCAGGCGCTCAGGTTCCGCGCAGTCAAAGGTGACTTGAAACTTCTTGATCGCTGACATCGGCGCACAGTAGCAGGGGAAGGTCACTCTGCCACGTGGTCGTGGTTGTGGTCGTGGTCGTCGTCGTGTTCGTTGTGGCTGTTCCCGTTGCGGTGGGCGTTGTGGTCGTGGTCGCGGTCGCGGTTGTGTGTGGGGGCGGTGGTTCGTGGCCGGTATCGCCGGCGACGCCGTACAGCCGTGCCCGGTGCGGGTGCGCGCGGTCCAGGAGGTAGAGCGTCAGCCCGGCCAGGTCGCAGGGCGGACGGTGATCGCGGGCGCGGGCGTCCACGGCGACCAGTGCGGCCATGTGCACGGCGAGCGTCAGTCCGAGGTCCGGGTGCTCTCATGGGGTGACGCTGGAGTCCCGTTGGATCTGGTGGGGTTGGGCAGGGATATTCGCCCACATCGTTACGGGGCTATACGAGGTCCGATACGCAAGCCCGCTCGCATTGTGCTGCCGGGAGCGGAGTCCTTGTTTCAGTCGGCCTCTGCCCATAATGGGTGCCGCCCCCTACGCACCACGAGAGGAACGGAATGAACACCGACTGCGGGACCGCCATACCGACCGCTTCGGGGAGGACGGCGACGGCCTGCCGGGCGGAGTCTTCCGGCGGCGCGCCTTCCGGTCGTGCGTCTTCCGGTGGCGCCTCTTCCGGTCGTGCGCCGCGCGGCCACGCGCGCTTCGGGCGCGCCGCGGCAGTGATGATCACGCTGCTCTTCGGCATGGTGACGATGGCCGCGCCCGCCTCCGCATACAGCGGCCGGCACGGGGAAGCGGTCGTCCAGGAGCGGGCAACCGCAAGGGGAGTGTCCGCGCCGCAGGGCACGTCCTCTTCGGCGTCGGCGTCGGCGTCGGGTTTGGCTTCGGCATCGGGTTCGGGTTTGGTTTCGGCGTCGGCTTTGGTTTCGACGTCGCAAGGCCAGTCCTCGGCTTTCGGCACGCTCGCCAAGCAATCCCACGGCACGCTCGCGAAGGAGTCTCACGGCAAGCTGACGAAGGAATCGCACGGCAAGCCCAAGAAGGAGAAGACCAGGAAGAAGAAGAGCAAGCACGACAAGAAAAAGAAGACTGGGTTCTTCAAGAAGCTCGGCATCTTCCTCATCGTGATTCTCGTCGTCCTGCTCCTCGTAGTGATCCTGGTGATCTGGCTGATCGTGCACTTCGTGCGGCGCGCGTTCCGTCGGCGTCGGTGAGGGGGCGGGGCGCGCGTCCTCGTCCGAAGGCTCTACTGGTCACCGGGGTCGGAAACCGACCCCGGTGACTTCTTTCCGGTCAGAGCCGAACATCGAAATATTCGCAAGATCGCGGAACGTTCGGTAAGTGACCGACCCGGTGGTGACCGCCGAATGCGGGGGCGCGGTCGGCACCGGGGCGACCCGGTGCGGGCGCTCCGGACGGCGACCATCGAGTCCGTTCGATCCGTCCGTGACTCCGAGATCGAGGAATACTTCCGATGGCTTCGACGTCCCCCATGCCCGACGGCGCCCAGCGGTCAAGCAGCGCGGGTGCGAGCAGACCCGCATTACCCACCCTCACCGGCATGCGCTTCCTCGCCGCTTTGCTGGTTTTCCTCTGTCACGTCTCAATTCAGGCCCCTGATCTCCCGTACGGGGTCGGCATGCTCGACATATTCGACGACCAACGCGTACGGGACGTCTACCTCGCGGTGTTCGCCAAGGCCGGGTACACCGGCGTGTCCTTCTTCTTCGTCCTCAGTGGCTTCGTTCTGACCTGGGCTGCGCGCTCGTCGGACACCAAGGGCCGGTTCTGGAGACGGAGATTCTTCAAGATTTATCCCCTCCACGTCGTCGCCTACCTGCTCGGTCTCCTCGTGCTCGTCGGCCCGGGGAAGATTTCCGGCACCGAGGTTCCGGGGCTTTTCCTTCTCCAAGCGTGGGTGCCGGACATGCTGGTCATTGTGGGCGGGAACGGACCGAGTTGGTCGATCTCCGCCGAGGCGTTCTTCTATGCGGCCTTTCCCCTGCTGTTTCCCCTGATCGCCAGGATCAGGGAACGTGATCTGCGCTGGTGGCTGGCCGGTGTGGTGGCGGCTGTCCTCGGCGTGGCCGTCCTGACCCAATACGTCATCCCGAGTGCGTACAAGTTGTGGTTCAGCTACACGTTCCCGCCCGTGCGCATTCTGGAGTTCGTGGCCGGCGTGTTGCTCGCCCGCCTGGTGATCGCCGGTCGCTGGGTCAATCTCGGACTTCTGCCGTCCGGGGCGCTGCTCGTCGCGAGCTACGCGGTGGGGATGTACCTCCCGGAGGCGTATACGCAGGCGGCGGTGACGCTGGTGCCCGTACTGCTGGTGGTCGGAGCGGGTGCGCTGGCCGACACCCGGGAACGGCCGTCTCTGCTCCGGGGGCGCCGCATGGTCCGGCTCGGTGAAATCTCCTACGCCTTCTATCTGGTGCATGTGGTGGTGCTGTTCGGGCTCCGGAAGGCTCTGGGCGTCGGGCAGTCCTGGAATACCTGGGTGGCTCTGGCTTTCGTCGCCGCCGCCTTCGTCATCACCCTCGTACTCGCCTGGCTGCTGCATATCGGTGTCGAGCGCCCCGTGATGGAACGGTGGAGCAGGCCCAAGCCCGAGAAGGGACGAAAGGCGGTGGGCGCTCCGATGAATGCGGCGGGGTGACGGGATAGCAGAAGGCCCGCAGGGCACTGGGGCGGCGAAAGGCCCGCAGGGCACTGGGGCAGTGGAATGAGGTGGGGAGGTGGGGCTGCCGGGCAGGAATTCGGGCAGTCGGTGATGGGGTGACTTCCCGGTCGCGGTTCCGGCTTTCCCGCCGTGCTTGCGGCCGTGCTCGTGGCCTCGTATAGCCCGCCCGCCTTATGACGCGGCCTTCCTCCCCGCTCCCGAAGAGGGCGGGGAGGACAGGGCCTTGACGAGCTGATCGCGGCTCATCTTCGAGCGGCCGGAGACGTCCTGCTCGGTGGCGCGCTCGTAGAGCTCGTTCTTGCTGAGGTCGGCAAGGTCGCCGCCTGCTCCGCCCCGGCTGGGCGCGCGCCGCCCACCGGAGCCGGAACGGGACGCCGAGCCGGAGCGGGGCTCCGAGCCGGAACGGGACGCCGAGCCGGAGCGGGATGCGGCACCGGAGCGGGACCCGCCCGGTCGGGACCCGGCCGTGGGCTTCTTCCGGGACCGGGAGGCCGGGGCCGACTGCTGGTCCGCCGCGGACGCCTTGCGCGAGCGACGGGCGCGGCCCTGGGCGCGCTCGGAGGAGGTGCGGGACTTGCCGCGCGCCTGGTCGATGCTGTTCTGCAGGACGGACATCAGGTCGACGACGTTGGTGGCCTGCGGCGGCTCCTGCCCCACGGTGACCTCCTTGCCCTCGCGCTTCGCCGCGATCAGTTCCCGGACCTGCTCGTGGTAGGTGTCCTTGTACTTCTCCGGCTTCCAGTCGGTGGCGAGTGCTTGGACGAGTTGGACGGCGCTGCGGAGTTCCTGGCCGCTCGCCTCCTTGCGGTCGGGCAGATCCGGCAGTTCCCGGTGCGGGTCGCGGACCTCGTCCGCCCAGTGCAGCAGGTGCAGCACCAGCACCTCGGACTCGGCGCGAACGGCGGTGAGGTACTGCTTGCCGCGCATGACGAACGTGGCGATCCCGGCGAGATTGGTCTCCGCCAGGGCCTGCCGCAGCAACTCGTACACCTTCTGGTACTCCGTGCCGCGCGGCGCCAGGTAATAGGCGCGGGAGAGGTACACCGGCTCGACCTGGGACAGGTCCACGAACTCACCGACGTCCAGGGTCTGCGATCGGCCCGGCGCGACGTCCCGCAACTCCTCCGGCTCGACGACCACGTATTCGCCCTCGCCCAGCTCGTACCCCTTGACGATGTCCTCTTGCTGGACTTCCTTGCCGGTCCGTTCGTTCACGCGCCGGTTGCGAATGCGATCGGACGTGCCGCGCTGGAGCTGATGGAAGTGGATGGTGTGCTCGTCCGTCGCGGAGAACAGCCCCACCGGCACGCTGACCAGGCCGAAGGTCAACACCCCCGACCAAATGGCTCGGGCCACCACGCACCTCCCATCCACCGAGGGCAGCCCCGTACCGCCCTGCCGTCCGTCTCTCCCTTCACGCTCGCACTCCCTGCCCCGGCCCGCACGACGGACGAGCGCCCGGAGGGAACCGACAGTCGAGTACCGGGAGGGGACCGACAGTCGAGTTCCGGTGCGGGATCGACAGCCGAGTTCCGGTGGGATCGGCAGTCGAGGACCGGGAGGGAGCGGGGAACGAGCACCAGCAGGAGCCCTGCCCGCACCGGCCGAAATGCCAAGGCGGTGATCAGCGAAGAACGCTACTTTGACCGAATGCCTGAAAGAGCTGAACCCACAGCGATCACTCCGGCCACATCGACGAGACCGATCACGTCAACGGCACCGACCATGTCGACAGCACAGCCCACACCGACCGCGGCGCCGGCGCCGACGATCGACAGTGGCGTAGAAGTCCCGACACCCGCCGACGGCGAGGCCTGGGTCGTGGGTGCCGTGATCCTCAACGACCACGGCAAGGCGTTCGCCCAGAGGCGCGGCCCGCAGCGGCGGCTCTTCCCCGGCTGCTGGGACATCGTGGGCGGGCACGTCGAACCCGGCGAATCGCTGTTGGAGGCGCTGGCCCGGGAGGTCGAGGAAGAGACCGGCTGGCGGGTGCGCCGCGTCCGGCGGCTGCTCGGCGTCACCTCGTGGACGGGGGACGACGGCGACGGGAAGCGGCACGAGGCCGACTGGCTCGTCGAGGTCGAGGGCGACCTGGACCGTCCGGCGCTGGAATGGTCGAAACACTCCGCCTACGACTGGTTCGGGCCCGAGGACCTCCCCCGCCTCATGGAAAACCGCGCCCCCGAGGACGTCCTCATCCACGACCTGATCGCGACGGCGCTGCGCGGCGAGGAGGATGGAACGGGGAACGTGTCGGACGAGCCGTGAGCGACGGGTGTCGACGCCCGTCACCCCGAGCACCGACGCATCCATTCCCCTATGCAAATGTGCTCGGCTACTCGCCTGCTCGACTACTCCGTCATCCGCTCCGCCGGTCGGGGCTTCTCGCGGTTGCCGTGCGAAGTGGGTCTCGTATGGATGTAGAGCTGGCGCCGGTCGCCGACGTCCAGGTGCCGGGGGAGCGGTAGCTCGTAACGGACCGGGCGGGCGTGGTCGGCGAGCTGGCGTTCGGGGTTGTAGACGCGGTTGAAGCGCCACAGCATCCGGGCGAAGTTGGTCTGTCCACGGGCGAGGTTGGAGGCCAGGACGCGGGCGGCGCCGACGGCCGTGCGCAGGCCGAGGTGCTTGCGGTTGATGATGGCCTGGGTGCGCACCAGCTCGCGGTAGAAGACGTCCAGGGGCAGGGCGGTCGGCACCACGGCGTGCTGGATGTCGAAGAGCCGGTAGTCGCGGGTGGTCAGGCGCCGCGACTCGGTGTGCCACACCTCCGTGCCGGGGTACGGCGTCATGACCGTCAGGTGGACGATCTCCGGCACCGAGAGGGCGAATTCCCGGACGACGCGGAAGCGTTCCTCGTCCCAGGCGGGGTCGACGATGAGGTTGATGGCGGCGGTGATGCCCAGTTTGCGGGCGGCCTCCAGCGCCTGGAAGTTCTCGTCGGGGCTGATGCGCTTGCGGTACAGGTCCAGGCCCTCGGCGTCGATCGCCTCCATGCCGAGGAACATGTACTTCAGTCCGAGCCGGCGCCAGCGCGCGAAGACCTCCGTGTTGCGCAGCAGGACGTCGGAGCGGGTCTCCAGGTAGTAGCGCTTGCGGACCCGGCGCCGCTCCAGTTCGGCCGCGATGGCGTCCCCGTGCTCCGGGCGGATGAACGCGACGTCGTCCACGATGAACACATTGCGTTCGCGAATGCTCGCCATCTCCTCGGCCGCGGCCTGCGGGGACGCCTTGCGGTAGCTGCGTCCGTAGAAGGTCCACGCGGAACAGAAGGAGCAGTCCCAGGGGCAGCCGCGGGTGAACTCGATGGAGGCGCAGGGGTCGAGTTCGCCGATGAAATAGCGGTTCCGGTGTCGCAGCAGGTCGCGGGCGGGCCGAGGCGTGTCGATGCTGTGCAGCATGGTCGGCGCGGGCCCGCGGCCCTCCAGGGTGATTGCGCCGGGGACCTTCGCGAGATCCCCGTCCCTGGCGGCCTCCAGCAGCGGCACGACAGCGGTCTCGCCCTCGCCGCGGACGACGGCGTCCACCGCGCCGTCGCCCTGCCGCAGGACGTCGTCCGCGACGAACGAGACGCTGTGCCCGCCGAAGAAGACGAAGATGCCGGGCACGGCTTGTTTGGCCCGTTTGGCGATTTCGATGGCCTCCGGAATGTTGGCCAGGTAATTCAACGAGACGCCGATCGCCTCCGGACGGAAGGCCACCAGTTCGCGGGCGACGGCGGCCGGTGATTCCGTCTGGAGGTCGATGACGCGCACCTGGTGGCCCGCTTCCCGCGCGGCACCGGCCACGCGCTCCAGCCCGAGGGGCTCAAGCCGCAGGAAGATCTCCGAATACATCAGTGCGCTCGGGTGGACCAGCAGCAAGCGCATACGCGTACCTCCAGGAAAAGGGCGTGAACTCCAGCCGTCTCCGCCCGCGCGAACACCCAAACGCGAACCGATTCCGTACCGCCCGGACGGCCGAATCGACGGACCGCCGCATGGATGAGTCGCGTCGCATGGATGAGTCGCACCGCGTGGACGAGTCGCGTCGCATGGGTGAGTCGCATCGCATGGATGAGTCGCACACGCCCTTTGCCCGGCTCATTCATTCGTCCGGTAGACAGGCCCGATCACGCTCAGCCGGCCCACCGCTTGTGTCATCCCACCCCCACAGAAGGCAGATGAATCAACCCCGCATCCGTCGGCCGGAAACCGCAGGCATCGAAATAAAAGGCCCGCAGCCCCGGCTCGAAGTCGACATGCAGCCACTCGCAGCCCGCCGCCCGCGCCCGGGCCACCGCCAGCCGGACGACCGCGGTGCCAATACCGCGATGCTGATGCGTGCCCCGAGTCTTCGTGTCGATCAGGAAGGCGTGGTCTCCGCCGTCCCACGCCACATTCACGAACCCGACCAGGACTCCCGCACCGTCCCGGGCCCCCACCCAGCCGAGGCTGTGCTCCTTGACCTTGTCCCACCAACCGGCAACGGCATTGCCGCCGTGCGACCGCACAAGGTCGACCATCTCCTCATCGGTGATGGGGTCGCGCCATACACAAGAGATCGCTCCACTCATCAGAGCAGGATCGCCGATCTCCCCCGGAGCGGGAAGGGAGCGGGAAGGAAGCGGGAAGGAAGCCGGAAGGGAGCCGGAAAGGACCCAGTGAGGCCCCGGAAAGGAG
Source organism: Streptomyces sp. NPDC003077 (assembly GCF_040611095.1). NCBI lineage: Bacteria > Bacillati > Actinomycetota > Actinomycetes > Kitasatosporales > Streptomycetaceae > Streptomyces > Streptomyces sp. NPDC003077. Next base: position 35,246 of record NZ_JBEXNM010000019.1, read on the forward strand.
CCGCGCAGGAGCCGGAACGGAGCAGAAACGGAGCCGGAACCGTGCCGTAAGGGGAGCCGGAACCGAGCCGTAAGGGGAGCAGAAACCCCCTACGGCACGACCAGAATGCGCCCCATCTGCGCACGGCTCTCCAGCAGCCGATGCACCTCGGCCGTCTCGGTGAGCGGCAGCCGGGCGTGGACCGCCGCGCGCAGCAACCCCTGCTCCGCGTACGCGATGAGCTCGTCCAGCTCCTTCGCGGCACGCTCGGCGTCGGCCGCCTGTGCGGCCAGGAGGGAGAAGCCCGTGACGGTCTTCAGCGCGAACAGGTCGGTGACGGGGACGCTGCCGAGCTCGCCGCTCGCGGCCCCGTACGCGACCAGCCGTCCATATGGGGCCAGCACGTCCAGGCTGCGACGCAGGATGTCCCCGCCGGCCGCGTCGAGGACCACGTCCACGCCGCCGGGCGTGGCCGCGCGGACCTGCTCCGGCCAGTCCTCGTCGGTGTAGTCGACGCCGACGTCGGCGCCCTGGGTGCGGGCGAAGTCCAGCTTGGCGGCCGTACTGGCCGTGGCGATGACCGTGCCCGCACCGAGCACCTTCGCGAGTTGCACGACGAGGTGGCCGATGGCCCCCGCGGCGGAGTGGACCAGTACGGTTTCGCCGGGCGCCACCCGCCCGGCGCGCAGCACGCCCAGGGCCACCGGTGCCGCCATCGGGAGCGCACTGGCCGTGCCGGCGTCGAGCCCGTCGGGTAGGGGGACGAGCCGCCGCGCGTCCGCGAGGACGAGGTCACCGAAGGCGTCCTCGGAAGCCGTGGCGACCCGCCGCCCGATCAGGGCCGGGTCCGCGTCGGGGCCGACCGCCTCGACCGTACCCACCACGTCGCCGGTGAGGGGCCTGGGGAAGGGGCGCGGGTAGAGCTCGGCCTGGGCCATGCCGCGCCGGAGCTGGGTGTCCACGAAGTTCGCGCCGATCGCCTCGGCGCGGATGAGCGCCTGCCCCGCCGCCGGGACGGGAACGGGCACGTCTTCCAAGGTGAGGACCTCGGGGCCACCGTAGGAGTGGTAGCGGATGCGTCGCGTGGTGCGTTGCACGGCAGATTGCGCGGTGGATTGCACGGCAGATCTCCTTGGAAAAAGGGACGGTGCAGCGGTGCACTAAAGTTGACCGGTGGTCAAGTTCGCCTTCGACGGTACTGGACCGTCGGTCAAGTTGTCTACCGGGGCACGTCGTTGGTCCCCTGAGCAAGGAGAAAGCTGATGACGGAAGGCCGCCGCGAACGCTCCGACGCGGCACGCAATCGGCGCGCGATCCTGAGGGCCACCGAAACCCTCCTCGCCGAACACCCCCCGGAGCAGGTCTCCATGGAGCGCATCGCCGCCGCGGCCGGGGTCGGAAAGGGCACGGTCTTCCACCGCTTCGGCAGCCGTGCGGGCCTGATGCGGGAGCTGATGCTCGAACGCGCCCACGCCCTGCGCGAAGCGGTCACGGACGGCCCCCCACCGCTGGGCCCGGGTGCCCCTCCCCGTCAGCGACTGCTCGCCTTCCTCGACGCGGTGGTGGACGTCGTCGGCCGCAACAAGGGCCTGCTGGCCGCCCTCGGCCAGGCGATCTCCGCCACCCGCGACCCCGAAGAGGACGCGCGCGCACACCATTCCGTCTACGACTTCTGGCACGGCCACATCAGCGCACTGATCGCCGAGGAACGCCCCGACCTGGACGCGGAGTTGCTGGCCCACATCCTGCTCGGGGCGCTACAGAACGGCCCGATCGTGCGCCTCTTGGGGCAGGGAGAGGGGCAGCGGCTTGGGGCGTCGCTGCGGTTGCTGGTTATGGGGGTGTTGGAGGGGGCGGTGGCTTGATGGGGTGACGGGCTGCAGTGTGGCACCCGGTGGCCCATCGACCGCCGGTCGACCGGCCTCGGCCGCCCCGAAACCTGGCCACCCCCGGCCCGGCGAGCCGGAGGCGATGTCGGCGGTGACGCCCCGCCCTCCTGGACCGTCGGCGCGTGAAAGGGATCGTGGGTGACGGGCGGCGGCTGTGGTTGTTCTCCGACACCTTCCTGGGCCCGTTGAACGGGGACGGCACCCGGCCCACCACCGCCAAGCGACGCCGCCGGGCCGGTGCTCACCCGCCCTCCGCGCGGCGGGCGCGCAGGCTTCGGACCTTGTGGAGGTTGCCGCAGTGCTCCATGGAGCACCAGCGGCGGCGGCCCGGGCGTGAGGTGTCGACGTAGATGAGGTAGCAGTTCTCGGCGGCGCAGATGCGGACGCGGTGGGCGAACGGACCGGTCAGCAGGTCGATGGCGTCGCGGGCGACGGTGGCGAGCAGGGCGGTGCCGTTGGAGGTGCCGGACCAGCGGCGTTCGCCGTCCGGGCCGATCGCGGGGGACAGGGGCGGGTGGGCGGCGGCCTCGTTGAGAGTGTCCAGGTCGCGGGGCGCGGATGGTTCGTTACGCGTACGGGCGACGGCGACCCGGTGCAGTGCGTCGCGCAGCCGGCGGGCGGCGGTTACTTCGGAGGGGGAGATGTCGAGGTCGGGCGTCGGGGTCAGCCGTGACCGGTCCGCCCAGGCCGCGAGGTCGGCGGGTGCGTGCAGCACCTCGTACTTGCGGAACGGGCCGGGGCCGCCGGTGGTCAGTAGCTCCAAACACAGCGCGCCCGGGTCGAACCGGTAGGTGGCGCCGGAGTGGGAACGCAGCAGCAGTCCGGGGGTTGCGGACGAGTCCATGTAACCAATATAACCAGTTACATGGCACTGAACTGGAAGCTGGTCATCGATACGAAGGACGCCCTCACGCTCGCGGACTTCTGGGCCGCCGCCCTGGAGTACGAAGTGGAGGACCCCAGCGCGCTCGTCGGCCAGTTGCTGACCGCAGGGCACATCGGCGAGGACGCGGTCACCGAGCACCACGGCCGCCGGGTCTTCCGCGGCTACGCCGCGATCCGGCACCCCGACGACCCCTTCGACGCGACCAGCGGCGTCGGCCGGGGTCGCCGGCTCCTCTTCCAGGACGTGCCCGAGGGCAAGGACGTCAAGAACCGCCTGCACATCGACATCCACAGCGGCCCCGACGGCCTCGACGCCCTGTTGACCCGACTGGAGTCCCTGGGCGCCACCCGCGTCCACGAGGTGGACCGGGGACCGGCCGGCCACTGGTGGGTCATGCGCGACCCGGAGGGCAACGAGTTCTGCGCCGCGTAGGGAGGTAGGGGCGTATGGGCGTAGGGGCGTAGGCGCTCTGCGGGGAGCGGGCGGGAGCGGGCGGGAGGGGGCGGCGGACACGTACGGAAGCCCCGGCCGCCCGGGGGCCGTCAGCGGGGAAGCGCGGGACACCTCACGTCCCGCGCTCGCCGAGTTCCGCGTGCAGCGGCGCCCCGGGCATCCCGGCACGCGTCCGGCCAGGGGCCCGGCCCGCCTACCGTCAAAGGGACGGGACAGCCTCCAGGACGAAGAACAGGAAGCACAGGAAGGACCCCGAAGGATACCTCGCGAGGTCGTCGGGGAACAGCTCTCGGGCGGCTGGTGTGGGGGCCGGTTCGCTCATGACGGCTATTCGGAAGCCGGCCGCGGTGAAGGCGCCGGTCATCGCGTGCAGGGGTCGGTGCCAGTAGGTCAGTACGGCGTTCCGGCCGCTGAAGACGTACTCCTCGGACCACTTGTGGGGCGTGAAGTAGTCGGCGCCGGGGTCGGCCAGCTTCCTGACGAAGGGGTGGTTGACGGCCACGATGAGTCGGCCGCCGGGCGCCAGCACGCGCCGCAGTTCGGCGAGGGGTGCCTCCCAGTCCTCCAGGTAGTGCAGTACCAGGCAGACGATGACGTCGTCGAACGCGCCGTCGGCGAACGGCAGCGGGCCGGCCAGATCGGCCGGGTACAGGGCCGCGTCGTCACCGAGCCGCCGCCTGGCCAGCTCCAGCATCTTCGCGCTGGAATCGACGCCGGTGACGAGCGCGCCCCGCTCGCGCAGCGAGGCGAGCAGGGGGCCCGCGCCGCAGCCGACGTCGAGGACCCGCCGCCCGGCCACGTCACCGGCCAGGTCCAGGATCGCGGGCCGCGTGTAATGGCCGTTGATGAGGTTGGACTCGGTCTCGGCCGCGTACGCCTCGGCGAAGGTGTCGTAGTCGTTGGCCACGGGCTGGCCCGATAAGGACCCGGAAGCATTTTCGAGAGCGGGAGGCATGCGGCACATCGTGGCATGGCCGACCCGCTCCGCATGGATGCGGCACCGGACACCAGGAGACGCCCACCTGACGCGTCAACCTCCAAGCCGGGCCATGGACATCGTCACCCCGGGGACCACGGGCATGTCGAGTGCAGCGGCTTTCTCTCCCGTGCGCCGTGGCTTGGTGCCTGCCCTGTTTGGTGCCTGCCCTGTGACGGTTCTGGCAGGGTGCTGGCATGTCCGAGACACCTTTGCCTGGTGGCGCCGTCAATCAGGTGGTCCGCGTCGGTACGACGGTGCGCAGGCCGCAGCCGGCGCGTCCCGCCTTCGTCCACCGGTTGCTGCGACTTCTGGAGGAGCGGGGCTGGGCGGGTGCCCCGCGTTTCCTCGGCACGGACGAAAAGGGAAGGGAGGTTCTGTCCTGGGTCGGGGGACAGGCCGGCTGGGACGCCGATTGGTGGGGCCGAGCCTGTTCGGACGAGGCTCTGGTGGCGACGGCCAGGCTGGTGCGCGAGTTCCACGACCTGACACACGGCACGTCCCTCGCCGCGCACCACGAGGTCGTGTGCCACAACGACTTGGCTCCGAAGAACACCGTTTTCGCACCGCTCGGTGCCGGCTGGGCACCTGTGGCCTTCATCGACTGGGATCTGGCCGCACCCGGTGAACGGGTCCACGATGTCGCGCACCTGTGTTGGCAGTACCTGGACCTCGGGCCGGGCGTCACCGACCTGCCGGCCACCGCGCGACGCGTCCGAACGATCTGCGACGCGTACGGACTGGAGGACCGGGACCGGGAGCGTCTCGCGGGCGTCATCCTGTGGTGGCAGGAGCGCTGTTGGCGCGGCATCGAAGAGGCTGCCGAACGTGGTGAGGCGGCCATGATCCGCTTGTGCCGGCAGGGAATACCCGAACGGATCCGTGCCGCCCAGCGCTGGGTCTCGGAGCACCTCGCGGTCTTTGAGGCAGGCAGCTCCAAGCGCACCTTGGGACCGGCCGGGCCGGGGCGAAGGGTTGAGCCGAGAGCTTGAGCCGAAGACTTGAGTTGAAAGCTTGAGCTGAACGGGAAGCCCAGTGAGGTTCCCCCATATGCGGGGCACCTCACTCCGGGTGCGGGACGGATTTCGGGCGCCCGCGCGGCTACGAGGGTTCGCGTTCCATGTCGATCCCGCGTGGCTACGAGGGTTCGCGTTCCATGTCGATCCCGCGTGGCTACGAGGGTTCGCGTTCCATGTCGATCCCGCGCGGCTACGGCGTTCGCACTCCATGTCAATCCCGCGCGGCTACGGGTATTCGCGTTCCATATCGCTCCCGCGCGGCTACGGGCGTCCGCGTTCCATATCGATCACGTACTTCCCCCGGACGCCGCCGGCTTCGAGCCTTCTGTGTGCCTCCGCGATGTCGGCCATGGGGAAGACCGTGTCGATCACCGGCCGGACGGCACCTGTCTCGGTGAAGCGGGTCAGCTCGGCGATCCGGTCCGCCGAGGGGTTGTTGCTGAAGAGTTTGAACCGCCGGGGTGCGACGGCCGCCCGCAATCCGGACCCGAGCACGGAGGTGAGCACGCGGTCCGTGTCGAAGGCGAGGGCCACCATGCGCCCGTGCCGGGCCAGCCGCGCCTGATAGGCGCCCAGGTCGGTGCCCACCACGTCGACGATGACGTCGAAGCGGTCGAGATCCTCCGGCCGAGTGGTGCGGTAATCGAACGCCGCGTCGGCTCCGAGTGCGGTGATCCAGTCGAGGTTGCGGGCCGAGGCGAGGGCGGTGACGTGGGCACCGAGGGCCTTGCCCAGTTGTACGGCGACGCTGCCGACGCCCCCGGTCGCGCCACGGATCAGGAGCCGTTCACCGGAGGTGAGCCGCGCCTTGTCCGTCAGCGCGGTCAGTGCGGTGGTACCCGACACGGGAAGAGCCGCGGCTTCGAGGAGGCTCAGGTTTTTCGGCGCCCGGGCCAGCCTCTCCTGGGGGACGCGGACGTAGTCGGCGATGGAGCCGAAGGTGAAGTGGGGCATCAGCCCCCACACCGCGTCGCCGGCTTGCCAAGTCCGGACGCCCGGCCCGGTCGCCGAGACGCGGCCGGCGAAGTCGCCGCCGGTGCCGCGAGGGAACCGGGCCCGGCTGATTCCGCGCATCCGTCCCGAACGGAAGGTGATCTCCCCCGCGTCCACACTGGCGGCGTGGACCTCGACGAGCACCTCGCCGGGGCCTGGCCGCGGGGTGGGCACCTCGTCGACGCGAAGCACCTCGGGCGGACCGAAACGGTCGTACTGCACGGCGCGCATGAATTCTCCCCTCACTCACCGATCACTCGCCGACAAGTGGAGGGACCCTCCACTTGGTCTGGGCTACAGTAACCGGAGGACCACCCCATTTCGCAACCGCAGGAGATCACCGTGAGCGAGCCCGCCCGGCGGCGCCCCATGCGCGCGGACGCCCGGCGCAACTACGAGCGCATCGTCGCCGCGGCGCAGGAAGTGTTCGCCTCGGACGGCGTCGGCGCCTCGCTGGAGGAGATCGCCCGCCGGGCCGAGGTGGGATCGGCGACCCTGCACCGGCATTTCCCGTCCCGGCGCTCGCTGCTCGAAGCCGTCTTCCAGGACCGCGTCGAGGCGCTCTGTTCCAGATCCCGGGAACACGCCGAGCGCAGCAGCCCCGGCGACGCGCTCCTCGCATGGCTCCGCGATCTCAACAGCTACGCGGCGACCAGTCGCGGACTGGCGGCCTCGCTGCTGCACGACAGCCGGGACGCCGACCTCCTGCAACAGAACGACGGCTGCCGAGCGGCCATCACGGCCGCGGCCGGAGAACTCCTGCACCGCGCACAGCAGGCAGGCACGGTACGCCCCGGCGTGTGCGCCGAAGACCTCCTCGCGCTCGTCAACGCCATCTCACTCGTCACCGAGCACCACGATGACGACGCCCAGGCGAACCGACTGCTGGACATCGCCATCGACGGCATCCGCCTGCCCCGATGAAGCCCCACTCCCGCGGCTCGGGGACGTCTCGCCTGTCCTCGGTAGCGCCGCGGTCCGGCGCGGCATCGCGCAGCGCCGAGAGATGCCGGTCGATGCTCTCGACGGCGTGGGCGAGGTGGTGGACGCCCTCGCCGTGGGCCTCCGGGAACTCCGGGCCCAACTCGCGCGGACCAGCCCACCAACGCACCGCGTGCCCCCGCTGGAACATGCCACGCCGCCGCCCCGGGCACGCGGGCCGTCGCGGTCGTAGCCGTCCCGGGCCACGACGCCCGGCGCGTCACCCATCAGGCGGGCTGACGCGTCACGCACCGGGCGGGCTCAGACGCAGGTCCCAGCCGGTGACGCCCTGGCCGTGGTCGGCGGGGACGAGGGTGGGGGTGTAGGTGTCCGGGGCTGGGCGGCCGGCCTTCTCCCACGCGGTGATCCAGGTGCGCAGGGTGGTCAGGGAGGGCGAGTCGGGGGCGTCGGCGAGGATCGTGCCGTCCGTCTGGAGCACGGCGGCCGAGGTCGGGGTGGAGTGTCCCAGGCCCAGCGTGTCCAGCGTCAGTTCGGTCATGGTCAGCCGCGAGTCGCCGGTGGCCGCGGCCCAGGTGCGCCAGCTCCCCCAGGCGATGTCCGGCCCGGCGTACGGTTCGGTGTGGCCGGGCTGGAGCAGCCGGTCCAGTACGGTGCGGGCGCCGTTGTGGCGCCAGTCGTCCTCGGCGCGCCAGGCGATGGACACCCAGGCGGGGGCGGGCACGCGGCGCTCCCAGTCGGCCCAGCGCGCCGGGACGTCGAAGTTGTGGCGGGGAGCGGCGCCGGTTTCGATGTAGGCGCCGGGGAAGAGCCGCTCGACGTGCGGCTGTCCAGCAGTGACGGTGATGACCGCGCCGATGGCGAGGTTCGGCACAGGCCCGATGGGCAGCGTGGCGACGATCCGGCCCCTTTCGGCTACCTGCTCTACCCAGGCGGTGGGCAGCAGCGGCGGGCTGCACCAGCCCAGCAGCCGGTCATACGGGGCGCGGGCGGGGAACCCGACGGTGCCGTCGGCGGCGTGGCAGCGGATGTTGCCCAGGCCGCGCCGGGCGTGGATGTGGTTGGCCCACTGGGTCAGGTACGGGTCGATGTCCACACTGGTGACGGTGCCGTCGGTGCCGACGAGTGCGGAGAGCAGGGCGCCGGAGTAGCCGGAGCCGGTGCCGACTTCCAGCACGTTCATGCCGGGCTCGACCCGCGCGGTCTCCAGCTCGCGGTGGACGTAGATGGGGTTGGTGCGGTGCGGGGTCTCGCCGCGATCGGGGTGGTGGGTGTAATGCCGCTCGGGCACCTGGTCGGTGATGTCGGTCAGGGTGAGGGTCACGTTCGTTCACTCCTTCGAGGCGGGTGCTCGTTCAACGGCGGTGGTCCGGCGGTGGTCACGCGGGCGCGTGGCGTGGGGTTGACGCGGTCAGATGACGAGGGCGGCGTGGTGGTGCCAGCCGCCGGTGGTGTATTCGCCGACCGGGCCGTGCCCCGGCACCTCGGCCCAAGCGTGATAGGCCGTCGGAGGTGGGGCGAAGCGTGCCCCCAGGCACCAGGCCAGGCGGCGGCCCAGGAGCGCCGCCGCCAGGACGGCGCCGAGCGAGGTCTCCGCGCACGCGCACCGCACCGGCCACAGGTGCCCGGCGTGCCGAACGGCGGCGATCAGAGCCTCGGCGCGCTCGGGAGCCAGTGGGCGGCGTCCGGCGCGGCGGGCCCAGCGGACGGCGCGCACGGTGTGCCGGAAGGGCAGCCGCAGCAGGGCCAGGGCCAGCAGCAGGCCGACGGCGGCGGCCAGGCGTTCGGGGAAGGTACCGGTACGGGTGGTGGCGTACGCCTCGATGCTGGTCACCGTCCCCACCTCCAGCCCCACCGACGTGGCAGGGCGGGCGGCACGGTCAGGTCCTGTGCGGCGAGATGAGCGGCGACGGAACGCAGGTCGGCGGCGGCCTGGACAGGCGGCAGGCCGTACCGGGCGGCGTACGGCCCGGCGGCCTGTGTCTCGTCGCCGGCGGCCAGGAGGCAGCGCAGCGCCCACGCCGCGCTCGGGGTCAGATAGGTCCACCGTCCAGTGCGTTCGCTCAAGATCGCGCCGCCCTCGTCGGTGAGGACGGGATGGGCGTCTTTACGCAGTCGCCACACGGCCGGTCACCTCCCACCAGGCGGGCGCGGCGTGGTGGAGTCGACGCAGCCACACTTCAGTGGCGACCGCGGTGTGCAGGGCGCCTTGGGCGGTGGGCTGGCCGGTGGCCGCGCGGCGCAGCATCGCGACCACCGGCGCCTCGGTCACCAGCCCCAGGGCGCCCAGCCGCGAGGAAGGACCGAGCAGGTTACGCACGGTGGCGGCGTGGCGGGCGAGTCCGGCGTAGGACAGGGCGTTGAAGCCGCCCTTGGTCGTTCGGGCCAGGACGAACCCCGGCACCTCCGACGTGTCGGCGAACGCGGCGGCCAGCAGCGGCTTGAAGCGACCCGGGGCACCGCGCTGCTCGGCGGGCACGGCCAGGCAGGCGCGGCGCACCTCGTTGTCCAGATAGGGCGTGGCGATGTCGATGCCGTGTTCGGCCAGGGCCAGGGCGCGCCAGCCGGCCGCGTTGGCCCCGACCCTGGCAAGGTCCTGGTTGTCCGTCCAGTCGGCCAGCCGTGTGGGGGCTTCGATGAGACTGTCGGCGGCGGCGGTGAGGGCGTCGGCGAGCTGGTGGCGGGCGGTGGGGGGCATCCAGTCGGCCGTGGCCAGCAGCGGTGTCCAGGCCAGCGGCCGTTGGGCCTGGGGAACCCAGGGCCGTGGGGCCCGGCGCAGCAGGGCGGCGGTCTGCCGCCAGCAGGTGGGAAGGTCGTGCCGGGCGGCAGGTCGGATGCGGTCCGCGAGGGTCCGTACCGAGGTCTGTCGCAGCCGGGCATGTCCTTGGGCGTGCCGCCAGGCATGCCGGTAGCGCCGCTCCCGCAGTAGGTCGGCCAGGTAGGCGTCGGGGGCGGACAGTACGCCGTCGCCGGCCACACCGGTCAGATGCACCCCGGGCCCCTGCCGGGTCCGGACGGTATCGAGCACCGACCGTTTGATGGCGGCCGTGACCGTGTAGGCGTGCGGGGCGTCGGTGAACGGCAGCGCGGCGATGTCCTCGGGGGCCAACTGGGCGTAGTAGAGGGTGTGGGGGGTCCCGGGCGCCTCGTGGTGGTGGAGGAGGGGCACCGCGGCGGCGGTGCGCCGGGCGTAGGGCAGATCGTCGTCCCGCAGGCGGGGGTCGGCGAAGGTCACGGCGGTCACCGGCCGGTGGCGGGCGGCAAGGCAGGCCACGGTGGTGGAGTCCAGACCGGCCAGGTCCGCGCTGACGGGCCGATCGTCCCGGCGGGCGGCAACCGCCTCGGTGAGCGCCGTGCGGACTGCCGGTCCCGCCTCCTCCAGTAATACCGGCGCGTACGAGAGCGGTTCGTAGCGGATGGTGCGGGCTCCTCCGGGGCCGACCTCCAGCAGGTGCCCGGTCGGCACCCGCCGCACCTCGCGGAACAGAGTGCGTTCGGCCAGGACATCGGGCTGCCCGAAGGCCAGGTGCGCGGCGAGCGCCACCGGATCGACCGGGGCGTCACCCAACGCGGCCAGAGCGGTCGCCGAGGTGGCCCACCAGGTCCCGCCCGGCCGGCGACGCCAGTACACCGGGTGCTGCCCCGACAAGTCCCCGATCACCACCAGTGTCGGGCCGCTGCGGGCCACCACCAGGTAGGAGCCCGGCCAACGGGTCAGCTCCCGCCACCGCCGGGCGCGCACCCACTCCAGCGCCTCGCGTACCTGGCGGTCGTCGGCCCCGCACACCCCGATCACCGCCAGGGCCACCGAACCCGTGCCCGTGGCGCGGACCTGCCGGGCCGACCACCCCGCCGTCCAGACCGTGCCCAGCCCGGCCACCGGCCGCCCCGTCCGGGGGCGCCGGGGCATCGGGCACCCTTCCCATCCCGCGCTCCACCGCATCCCGCGCCTCCAACCTGTTCGCGTGCAGTTGGACAGCTGAGGGGCCGGGCACGGTGCCCGTGCCCGGCCCCTCAGACCGTCAGTCCTTCTTGTACTCGGTGTCGTCGGCGGAGTCGAAGGTGTTGGTACCGAGCGTCACCTCCGCGATGTCGCCGGCGTCCAGCACGACAGGGGCCTCGTAGGCCGGGGTGGTCTGCTCCATGAGCTGTTCCTTTCTCGCTGCCCGGATTCCGCCACCGGGCTGTAACGATCAGTGAACCCATGGATGCGTATGGTGAATAGCTGCCACAATGTCTGCCAGCTGTAGGCCAGTTGTGAACCAGCAGCACGAACGATCGGCCCGACATGAGCATCGGAGAGCGCATTCGCGCGGCACGCAAGGCGCGACGCCCCAAGTGCAGCCAGGCAACGCTCGCCGACGAGCTCTCGGCGGCGCGCTGGGGGAAGCCGGGATTCCTCGACCGCCAGCAGGTCTACCGCTGGGAGACCGGACGACGGGTGCCGCAGGTATGGCTGCCGTTCATCGAAGGGGTACTGCACCTGGAACTGTCCGAAGGCCACGAGTCCCACATTGTCGATACCGTGGCCTCAGTCCTGCTCCTGGGAGGAAGTGACGTGGACCGACGGCAGTTCCTCACAGCGTCCGCAGCCGTCGGCCTGGCCGCGCTCGACCTCCCCGAAGCCGAGGCGGTCACCCGCCGCGTAAACCGGCCCGGTCCCGTGGCCGTGGGCAACGGTGAAGTCACCGCGGTCCGCACGATGACCACCACACTGGGAAATGCCGCCTCCGAACTCGGCGGCGGCCACGCCCGGCACCTGGCGGTGCGCTACCTGACCATCGACGTCAAGCGGTGGCTGAACGGTCGGTACACCGAGAAGATCGGGCGTGAGCTGTTCGCCGCGACGAGCGAGCTGGTCCACCTCATCGGCTGGATGGCCCGGGACGAGGGCAACCAAGGGCTGGGCCAGCAGTACCACCTGCACAGCTTCCGGCTCGCCGCAGAGGCCGGCGAGAACGAACTCGCCGCGACCGCGCTGCGCGGACTGGCGGACCAGGCCATCGACCTGGGCCACTTCTCCACCGCCGTACGGCTCGCCGAAGCGTGCGAGCAACGCGGCCGGAAACTCACCAACCCGAAAGTGCTGGCGTACTACCGCAACACGTTCGCCCGTGCCGCTGCCGCCGATGGTGACCGCACCACCGCCACGAAGATGCTCACCTCCGCACAGTCCGCGATCGAGCACGCCCCGGCCGCACCCGGCCTGTCATGGGCGAGTCACTACAGCCCCGGCCGGTGGGCACACGAGACCGGCATGATCCACGCCCGGCTCGGTGACCTCGCCGCAGCGGAGGAACACCTGCACCTGGCACTCGACACCCACGGCCTGGACCGCAAACGGAGCCGGGCCATCGTGCTCGCCGACCTCGGGCACGTCCAGCTCAAGCGCGGCAACACCGCTCAAGCCCTGAGCACATGGCATGACTTCCTCAACAGCGCGGAAGGCGTGCAGTCCGTACGGATCAACGACGGCTTGACCGACATCGCCGCCCGGCTCCCTCGCATCCCCGGCAACCCGGCCGCCCACGAACTCGCCGAACGCCTCGCAGCCCGTAGGACGGTCTCGTAGCCGGTCGAAGACCCGCCCGCGCACGGCCGGGAGGACTGTGCGGGCGGGCCGCTCCGTTCCCCGACGCCCTGGTGGACCAGGTCGGCGTTGCCGCCGGAGGCCCCCGCTCGCACCCTCGCCTGACTTCCTCGCATCGGGCTCGGTACCACATTGCCGCGCCGGGCGAACCCCGTCAGCCCGGCCCCGTTACAGGGCTCGTGGGAGAGCAACAGGCCATGGAAAGCCGAGTCCACACAGAGGGGTGCCGCCCCTACACCCCCACCCCCGCCCCCTCCTCATCCGCCCCCGCGCCCCGGCGCGCGTCGAGGTTGCTGTGACGGCGGCCGTAGCCGAAGTACAGGGCGAGGCCGACGGCGATCCAGACCAGGAAGCCGACCCAGGTGATGAGCTGGAGGTTGAGCATCAGGTACAGGCAGCACAGCAGGGAGACCAGCGGGATGAACGGCACCCAGGGGGTGCGGAAGGCCCGGGGGAGGTTGGGGGCCGTGCGGCGGAGGATCAGGACGCTCGCGGAGACGGAGGCGAAGGCGAAGAGCGTGCCGATGTTGACCATTTCGGCGAGCAGATCGAACTTCATGAAGGCGGCCAGGCAGGCCATGATGACGCCGAGCACCACGACGTTGATCTTCGGGGTGCCGTGCCGGGGGTCCACCTTGTAGAGGGCCTTGGGGAGCAGGCCGTCGCGGGCCATCGCGAAGATCACCCGGCTCTGCGAGCGGAAGCAGATCAGGCTCACCGCGGCCAGCCCCACCACCGCGCCGATGCTGATGATCGTGGCGAAGACGGGGTGCCCCTTGGCGGTGAAGGCGTCGGCGAGCGGGGCGCCGACCGACAGTTCGGAGTAGTGCTGCATGCCGGTGACCACCAGGCACACGGCCACGTAGAGCACGGTGACGACGACCAGCGAGGCGATGATGCCGATCGGCAGGTCCCGCTGGGGGCGGCGGGTCTCCTCGGCGGAGGTGGCCACCATGTCGAACCCGATGTAGGCGAAGAAGACCATCGCCGCCGCGCTGAGGATGCCGGACACGCCGAACGCGGTCGGGGTGATGCCGGTGAGCACCTGGAGCAGCGGGGCGTCCAGGCCGGAGACGCGGGCCGTGTGCTGGGCCTCGGGGATGAAGGGCGAGTAGTTCGAGCTGTCGATGAAGAACAGCCCCGCGACGATCACCAGCAGCACGATGGCGAACTTGATCCCCACCAGGACGTTGGTCACCCCCTTGGACAGCTTGCCGCCCACGATGAGCACCGCCGTCAGGATGAGCACGAGCAGCGCGGCCGGCAGGTTCAGCACGGCGTCGTCACCACCGCTCACCGCGGCGGGCAGATGCAGGCCGATGCTGTTCAGCAGGGATTGCAGGTACCCCGACCAGCCCACCGCGACGACGGCGGTGGCCAGCGTCAGTTCCAGGCTCAGGGCCCACCCGATGACCCAGGCCGGCAATTCGCCGAGCGCGGTGTAGGAGTACGAATAGGCGGAACCCGCGACGGGGACCGAGGACGCGAACTCGGCATAACACAGCGCGGCGCAGCCACACACCGCGGCGGCGATGACGAAGGAAAGCGCGACGGCCGGACCCGCCATGTTCCGGGCCACCGTGCCCGTGAGCACGAAGATTCCGGTGCCGAGAATGACACCGACCCCGAGGACCGTCAGATCGAACGCGGAAAGGTCACGGCGAAGGTGTTGTTCACCTTCTCCGCGAGCCTCCTTGATGGCACGTTCCAGGGGCTTTTTTCGCAGCAGACTCACGGTGTTGTTCCGAACTTTCTAAGCGGTGCGGGAACGGACGTACGCGGTCCCCGACGGAGTGTCCGTCAGCTTTCCGCCTTCTCGCAACGTGATGCTGTGGTGTCTCAGATGCTGGAATCGTGGGTGGGGGTGGATGGGGGTAGATGGGGGGCGGATGTGGCCGGACCAGGGGCGATGTGGGTGGTGCTGGGGGGTCCGTTGTTTCTTGGGGACGGTGGTGGCTGGGTTTTGGCAAGGTTCCCCGGTCGGTTCTCGGGCGTTTCTCGGGTGCTTCTCGGGTGCTTCTTGAGCGTTTCTTGAGCGTTTCTTCGGTGGCTCTCTGGTTGCTGCTCCGAGGGGGCTTGGGGGGTGCTTGGGGGGCGGTGGCGTGGGTGTTCTGGAGAGGGGTGCTTCTTCGGTGTTCGGGGTTTCTCGCCTGCTTCGGCTGCCTGTGCACAGTGGTGACGAGTTCCCGTGCCGACGGATATCTCGGGGGAGGTGCGGTCGTTACCGGGCGCCGTCTTTCGGGACGAGTGCTTGACCGCCGCCACGCAGGCCCGTCCCTCTCCATCCCGCCGAAAGAACCGCTTCCACGGAGAGAACCTTCCACACCGCAGGCCCTCCCGCATGGGGAGCGGTGCGTGTGCCTCGTCCGAATGGGCCTGGCGGGGTGCCGGACGGTGATTCCGGCCCCCGTTTGATTGGTCCGGTTGATTGGTCCGTCTGGTCGGTCTGTGTGGTTGGTCTGTGTGGTCGCTCTGTGTGGTTGGTCTGTCTGGTCGGTCTGTGTTGTCGGTCTGTCTGATCGGCCCGTCCGGTCGGTTCGCCCGTGGGTTGTCCGCCTGGGGCTCGTCCGAATGGGCTCGGTCGGGTCGCCGGGCGGTGCCGGCCGGTGGCCCGGGTGGTCGCTTCCGGCTCCGGCCGCGTCACCGTTCCCCGGTCGACCGCCGCAGTGCCTGTTCCAGGTCCTCCAGCGCCATACCCTTGGTCTCCGGGGCGTACCGGCGGCAGAAGAGCAGGGACAGTACGCACAGACCGGCGAAGATCCAGAAGGTGGGGCCGGCGCCCACCGCGTCGAGCAGGACGGGGAAGAACAGGGCCACCGCGAAGTTGGCCAGCCACATCACGAACACGGCCGCCCCCATCGCCAGCCCCCGCACCCTCAGCGGGAACATCTCGGCGAGCAGCAGCCAGACGCCGGTGTTCAGCGTGGCTTGCATGCAGCCCATGTACGCGACCATCAGCGCCAGGACGAGCCAGCTCACGCCGGGGGAGGGCGGGAGCCGGAAGGCGGCCCCGAGGAGGACCAGGGAGACGGCCATGCCGGACAGGCCGGTCAGCAGCAGTGGGCGTCGGCCGACCTTGTCGATCAGGCTCATGCCGATCGCGGTGGCGAGGACGGAGACTGCGCCCACCGCGATGGTCGCGGTGATCGCGGCGCCGGTGCCCAGGCCCGTCGTCTCCAGGATCTTGGGCGCGAAGTAGATGACGGCGTTGACGCCGGTGATCTGCTGGACGACGGCCAGGCCGATGCCGATCAGCAGCAGCCGGCGCACCCACGGCGTGCGCAGTTCCCGCCAGGCGGCGTGCCGCGCGTCCGCCTCCACGGCGCGCGCCCGGTCCACGCGCGCCAGCTCCGCGCCGACCTCGTCGGCGGGCAGGGTGCGGCGCAGCACCCGGGCCGCGTCCTGCGTGCGGCCTTTGCTGACGTACCACCGCGGGGTGTCGGGCAGGAAGAAGAGCCCGACGAAGAGCGCCACGGCAGGCACGGCCGCCAGCCCCAGCATCCAGCGCCAGGCCCCCCACTGCGCGAGCACCGCGTTGAGCACGTATGCCAGCAACTGACCGCTGACGATCATCAAGGAATTGAACGAGACCAGTCGCCCCCGTATGTGCGGGGGCGAGATCTCCGACAGGTACAGGGGCGTGATGACGGACGCGCTGCCGACCGCGAGCCCCAGCGCGCACCGGGCGACCACCATGAACGGCACGCTCGGCGCCACGGCGACCGCCACGGCGCCCCCGATGAACACCGCCCCCGCCCACAGCAGCGCGTCCCGCCGTCCCAGCGCGTCCGCCATCCGGCCGCCGACCAGCGACCCGAAGGCCGCGCCGATCAGCAGGGAACTGGTGACGACGCCTTCCCCGAGCGAGGTGAGGCCGAAGTGCGTCCGGAGGAAGGGCAGCGCGCCGGAGACGACACCGGTGTCGTAACCGAAGAGGGCACCGCCGAGCGCCGCGACGGCGGCGATGGCCAGGATGAAACGTCTGGGGCCGCGGGCACCGCTCGCCGACGCCGGGGTAGTGGGGTGCGGCGGCGGCGCGGGACGGGAGGAGCGGGAGGAGGTGGCCACCGTGGTCAGCTCCAGTTCGCCTTGAGGTACGTCTCGATCGTCTCGCGCATGAAACGCGAGGACTCCTTGGCGCGCTCCTCCCACGCGAAGACCGACGAGACGAGGGTGCCGTCGAAACCGTTCGCGGCCAGCGCGCGGAACAGCTCGTCGAAGTCCACCTCACCCTGCCCGATGTCGAGGTGCTGGTGGACGCGTACGGCGGAGCCGGGCGGATTGACGATGTAGCGCAGGCCCGACGACGCGCGGTGGTCGAAGGAGTCCGCGAGGTGCACGGCCGTCAGCAGCTCGCCGGCGTGCCGGATGATGCCGGGCGCGTCGTCGCCCTGGTGGAAGGTGTGCGGGGCGCAGTACAGGAAGGACACCAGGGGGTGATTGATGCCGCGGATCAGGTCCACGGCGGCGTGCCCGTCCTCGACGAAGTCGTCGGGGTGCGGTTCGAGCGCCAGGGAGATGCCCTCGCGTTCGAAGAGCGGCAGCAGTTCCTCCAGCGAGCGCCAGAACTGTCCCTCGCTGCGTCCGGCCTGTTCGGGGCGCCCGCTGAACTCCGAGTTCATCGTGTCCACGCCGAGGTCGGCGGTGATGCGGATGGCCCGTTTCCAGTAGCGGACGGCGGCCTGCCGCTCGTCCTCGTCGGGCGAGGACCACTTGTAGAGGGGGAGGACAGAGGAGATGCCGACGCCCGCGGCGGCCAGTTCCGTGCGGAATCTCTGGACGGTTGTGTCGTCGATCCGCGGGTGGAGGAAGAACGGGTTCACGTCGTCGCGCGGGGAGAGCTCGATCCATTCGAAGCCCAACTCGGCTACGAGGGCGGGGAGTTCGAGCAATGGGACGTGTCGGAACATGTAGGGGTCAAGGGCGATCTTCATGGGGGTACCTCGGATGTCTTGGGGTGCCTCGCGGGTGGGTTGGTTGTTTGTCTTCGGCTTCGGTGTCGGCTTTGGCTTCGGTTTCGGCTTGTCGCTTGCTGCTCTTGCTGCTTTTGCTGGGTGTGGGTGTGGTGCGGTTGTGCCGTGTGGGGGCAGCGCGCAGGCAGCAGTGAGCTCCGCGCGTACGCCGGTGCTCCGCGCGTGGGCAGGAGGGCGATCGCACTCACGCGCGGGGGCGCGTTCCGGCGCAGACTGGACGCGCACGCGCGCTTTTGTGTTCGTGCGCTGGCTGCACCCTGCTCACACCGGCCCTCACGCCCGCGCTCGCGCGGCACTTGCGAAACGCGCCAGGGCGCGAGCGCCGGCGCGGGTTACGGCGACTCGGCGCGAGCCTCAGCCGGTCGCCGGTCATCGTTCGCCGTTCGGCTTGGCATGGCCGCTGTTCAGACTGGCGTGCCACCTCGGCAGGCCTCGGCGGCCGGACGACTGCTCCGGGCCCCGGCACTCACCCGTCCAGCACCGGCCGTTCGATCACCCATAAGACGTGGGCCGTCCACTCACCGGCAAGACACGGACCGTTCGATCACCCGTAAGACACGGGCTGTTGGATCACCCGCAAGACGCGGGCCGTCCGCTCACCCGTAAAACGCCGGCCGCTCGATCATCCGCACCTCGACGCGTTCACCCGTGGTCTGCGCGGCTACGCCCGCCTCGCACACCGCAGCCGCCGCGTACCCGTCCCACGCGCTCGGCCCCTCGGTCTCGCCGCGCCGGGTCGCGTCCACCCACCGCTGGACCTGGCGGTCGTATGCCGCCTCGAAGCGCTCCACGAACCCGGGGGTGATGTCGCCACCCCAGCGGCCCGCCGCGTTCACGTGCACCCCGTGCTCGTCACCGATCGTCGCCGTGCCGTCCTCGCACACCGCCTCGCAGCGGACCTGGTAGCCGAAGCCGCAGTTGACGAACAACTCGGTGTCCACGATCTGCCCGGCCGCCGTCTCGAAGAGGATCAGTTGCGGGTCGCTGAGCCGCGCGGGGGCGTGCGTGGTGGGTGCGGGCCGGAACACGCGGACCGCCGTGATCTCCTCGTCCAGCAGCCAGCGCGTCACGTCCACCTCGTGGACGAGGGAGTCGTGGATCATCATGGCGTTGCTGAAGCCGGGTGGGGTGTCGGCGTTGCGGTGCTTGTGGTGCAGCAGCAGCGTGCGTCCGTAGGAGCGTCGGCTCAGCAGGTCTTTCAGCTTCAGGTAGTCCGCGTCGTACCGGCGCATGAAGCCGACCTGTACGCGCCGGTGGCCCAGCCGCTGCTCGGCCGCCATGACGCGCAGCGCCGATCCCGGGTCGGGGGTGAGTGGCTTCTCGCACAGGACGGGCAGGTCGTGTTCGAAGGCGGTGAGCAACGCGGCCTCGTGCGCGGGGCCGGGGGAGGCGATGAGGACGGCGTGCACGTCCGGGTCGTGCATCGCGGCGGCCGGGTCGGTGTAGGGCACGGCGCCCTCGACGCCGTCGGCCACGCTCCTGACCCGGTCGGCGTCGACGTCGACGACCGCGGCCACCCGCGCCCCGCTGATCACCTCGTTGATCCGGCGCACGTGGTCGGCGCCCATCCGCCCGGTGCCGATGACGGCGACGCCGAGCGTGCCGCCCGCCGCCCGCACGTCCGACACGGCTGCCGGTATCCCCTGCGATGTCGTCATGTCGTCTCTCTCCTTGGTGCGGTGCGGTGCGGTGCGATGCGATGCGGTGTGTGGGTGAGGGGGTACGGACGGGTGTGCCGCGGACGAAGCGTGGGCAGGGGTCGGCTCCCGTACGCCGTGGACGGCTTCCCCTACGCCGTGGACGGCTTCCCCTACGCCGTGGACCGTCAGGCCCCGCAGGAGCGCAGGAAGCGGCGGGTGCGTTCGGCGATGGGGAGGGGGCGGTCGGGCGGGCAGGGGTACATGTCCTGCTCGACGATCGCGAAGAGGTCCACGCCCAGCGCCTGCGCCGCCTCCAGCACGGGCGGCAGCGCGGGCACGCCGAGCGGCGGCTCGCACATCACCCCCTGCCGGACCGCGGGCCCGAAGGGCGTGCCGCGTGCGACGACGTCCGCGAGGATGTCCGGGTCCACCTGCTTGAGGTGCAGGTAACCGATCCGTTCGCCGTACGTCTCGATGAGCCGGACGCTGTCGCCGCCGCAGTAGGCGTAGTGGCCGGTGTCCAGGCACAGGTTGACGAGGTCGGCGTCGGTGCCGTCCAGGAAGCGCGCGACGTGTTCCTCGGTGTCGATGTGGGTGTCGGCGTGCGGGTGGACGACGATGCCGAGGCCGAACTCCTCGCGCACGCGGGCGCCCAGCCGCTCCATGCCGCGGGTGAGGTGGTGCCACTGTTCGGCGGTCAGTTCGCGCGGTTCCAGTTCCTCGGCGGTCTTGTCGTCCCGCCAGAAGGAGGGGATGACGACCAGGTGCCGGGCGCCCATGGCCTGGGTGAGCGTGGCGACTTGGCTGACGTGTTCCCAGGTCGCGTCCCATACGGCGGGGCCGTGGTGCAGGGAGGTGAAGACCGTGCCGGCCGAGACCTTCAGTCCGCGCCGCCCGGTCTCCTCGCGCAGGACGGCGGGGTCGGTGGGCAGGTAGCCGTACGGGCCGAGCTCGATCCACTCGTACTGGGCCTGCGCGACCTCGTCCAGGAAGCGCTGCCAGGGCACCTGCTGGTCGTCGTCCGGGAACCAGACGCCCCAGGAGTCGGGCGCCGAGCCGACGCGGAGACGGTCCAGGACGGGGGGCTGCTGAGTCCGCGCTTCTTGGGTGGACGGTCCCTGGGGGGACGGTCCCTGGGCGGGGGGCTCCTGCGCGGGGCTCGGGACGTGGGGAACGGCGCGGGGTGCGGGTGCGGACATGCTGCGGCTCTCCTCTCGCCGGTCGGCGGTGACCGGGAGGCGCTCGTGATCGTCACGGATGCGGGGCGCGGCGGGGCGCTCGGTGGGGCACAGCCTTCATGGCCTCGTCAGGGGTGTCAAGAGTTCGTCAGGACATACGGACTTAATGACGTCGACAGGTGAACGCCGTGCGGTAGACGCCGCGTTCTCACTTTGATCACGCTCCTGCCGTCAATGATTGATCATGGTTCTCGGCGACGTCAGAATGTCAGGACAAAGTATTGACAGGGGTTGTCGCGCCCGGCTAGACCTGTGGGCAACTCGAACGGAGAGGCCCGCCGATGACCGCCGCGCACGCCAGCAACGTCACCGATGTCACCCCCACGCCGCGTGCCGAGAACGCCGCCGGGCCGCGTGCCGAGAACGCCGCCGCGTCGCGTCCGGAGAAGCCGGCGTCGCATGCCGTCAAGTCCGCGTCGCGTCCGGAGAAGCCCGCGTCGCACGCCGAGGAGCCGCGTACGGCTCAAGGACGAACGGAGGCGGCGAACCCGGACGCCCACCCGTACGACCTGATCACCATGGGACGGATCGGCGTCGACCTCTACCCCCTCCAGAGCGGCGTCCCGCTCGCCCAGGTCGAGACCTTCGGCAAGTTCCTCGGCGGCTCCGCCACCAACGTCGCGGTCGCCGCCGCCCGCCTCGGTCGCCGCACGGCCGTCGTCACCCGCACCGGGCGCGACCCCTTCGGCGACTACCTCCACCAGGCGCTACGGGACTTCGGCGTGGACGACCGCTGGGTGACCCCCGTCGACCGGTACCCGACGCCCGTCACCTTCTGCGAGATCTTCCCGCCCGACGACTTCCCGCTCTACTTCTACCGCCGTCCCAAGGCCCCCGACCTGGAGATCCGCCCCGAGGAACTGGACCTGGACGCCATCCGCGCCGCCCGGATCTTCTGGATCACCGGCACGGGCCTGTGCGAGGAACCCAGCCGGTCCGCCACGCTCGCCGCGCTCGAAGCCCGCGCCCGGGCCGGCATCACCGTCTTCGACCTCGACTGGCGCCCCATGTTCTGGGGCGGCGAGGGCGGCGCCTCGGGGGACGATGGTGCCACCGGCCGGGCGGCACGCGAAAAGGCACGGCCGTTTTACGAGGCCGCGCTCGCCCACGCGACCGTCGCGGTAGGCAACGTGGACGAGGCCGAAGTCGCCACCGGCCACCGCGCGCCGGAGGAATGCGCCCGCGCACTGCTCGACATGGGCGTCGAACTGGCCGTCGTCAAGCAGGGCCCGAAGGGCGTCCTGGCCGTGCACCGCGACGGCCGGTCCGTGCAGGTCCCGCCCACACCGGTCGAGGTCGTCAACGGCCTGGGCGCCGGGGACGCCTTCGGCGGCTCGCTGTGCCACGGCCTGCTCGCCGGCTGGGAACTGGAGCCGACGATGCGGTACGCGAACGCGGCCGGCGCCATCGTCGCCTCCCGGCTGGCCTGCTCGTCCGCGATGCCGACGACGGACGAGGTGGAGGCCCTCCTCGCGATGGCCCTTTGACGCTGCCCCGGGGGTGGAGGCCCTCCTCGCGTGGGGCCTTCGGACGCCCTTACCCGCGTGGGAGGAGGAGCCTTTGCCGCCTTCTCCCAGGGAGTCTCCTCTCAAGGTGCCTCTTGACGCCTCCTCTTGATGCCTCTTCCGGCCTCCTTCTCCCAGCGCGGGAGCCCAGCTTGGGAGCCCCAGCGCGGGACCACTCCCCGCGATGGCCTTCCTTCCGACGCCCTTTTCCCGCCCCCTCCCCCCGCCGCCGTCACCCTCACAGAAGGTGAGCCACGCCGTGACCACTCGGATCTCCGACATCGTGACGCTACGGGCCCGGAACCCGGGAGCCGTCGCGGAGGCCGCGGCGCGCCGTCCCCGCCGGCCCCTCATCGGTCCCAGCGGCCGGTTGATGATCATCGCCGCGGACCACCCGGCGCGCGGCGCGCTCGCCGTCGGCGGACGCGACCTGGCCATGGCCAACCGCGTCGACCTGCTGGAACGGCTGTGCCTGGCGCTGTCCCGCCCGGGCGTGGACGGAGTGCTGGCCACCGCCGACATCCTGGAGGACCTGCTGCTCCTCGGGGTGCTCGACGGCAAGGTCGTCATGGGCTCCATGAACCGCGGCGGCATCGCCGACGCCAGCTTCGAAATGGACGACCGGTTCACCGGCCATCGCGCCCGCGACCTGGCGCGGCTCCGTTTCGACGCGGGGAAGTTGCTGTTGCGCATCGACTACGACGACCCGGGCTCGCTCGCCACGATGGAAACCGCCGCGCGAACCATCGACGCCATGGCCGAGCACCGACTGCCCACCTTCGTCGAACCGTTCATCTCGCGCCGGGTCGAGGGGAAGGTCGTCAACGACCTGAGCGCCGAGGCCGTCATGAGGTCCGTCGCCATCGCCTCCGGCCTGGGCGGCACCTCCGCGTACACCTGGCTCAAGCTGCCCGTCACCCAGGACCCGGAAGACATGGCCCGCGTCTGTGAGACCTCCACGCTACCCACGGTCCTCCTGGGCGGCGAGGTCGCCGCGGACCAGGACGACACCTACGACAAGTGGCGCAAGGCCCTGCGCCTGCCCACCGTCCAGGGCCTGATCGTCGGCCGCTCGCTGCTCTATCCGGCGGACGGTGACGTGGCATCGGCGGTGGACACGGCGGTGAGCCTGCTGTGAGGGCGCGCGGGTAGGACAGGAGTCCGGAAGCACCCGCCTCGCCCCATACCCCGCACCCCCTCACCCCAGGAGACTTGCACCATGAGCGCCATGAATGCCGACTTCCACCTCCGGGCCGGGTACGCGGCCCCCGGCCCGTACGCCCTGGACATCAGCCCCGAGAGCGCCGGTTGGGCGCATTCCTCGCTGCGGGTGCTGGACCTGCCGCCCGGCGGCTCGCACGAGTTCGCCACCGGGGACAGCGAGTGGATCGTGCTGCCGCTGAGCGGCGGCTGCACCGTCACCTTGGACAGCGGCGAGGTCTTCGAACTCGCCGGACGGGCCAGCGTTTTCAGCGGCGTCACCGACTTCGCGTACGTGCCACGCGACGCGCACGCGCGGATCACGACCGGGGACGGCGACGGGGACGGGACCGGCGGTCGGGATGGGAACGGGAACGTGACCGGCAGCGGGGACGAGAACGCAACCGGCGGTGGGGACGCAACAGGCAGCCGGAGTGGAACCGCTAGCGGGACCGGCATCGGGACCGGAACCGGCACCGGTATCGGCATCGGCACCGGCGGCGGGCGGTTCGCGCTGGCCGGGGCGCGGTGTACGCGTCGCCTCGCGCCCCGTTACGCGCCGGCGCGCGACGTACCCGTGGAACTGCGCGGCACCGGCACCTGCTCCCGGCAGGTCAACAACTTCGCCGCCGCCGACGCGTTCGCCTGCGACAAACTCATCGCCGTCGAGGTGCTCACCCCCGGCGGCAACTGGTCGTCCTACCCGCCGCACAAACACGACGACCACCGGCCCGGCGAGGAATCCGAGCTGGAGGAGATCTACTACTTCGAGATCGCCGCCCCCCACGGCTCCGAAGGCGTCGGCTACCAGCGGGTGACACCGTCCGGGCGCGGGCGCGGCACCGACGTGCTCGCCGAGGTCCGCACCGGGGACGCCGTCCTGATCCCGGACGGCTGGCACGGCCCGTCCATCGCCTCGCCCGGTCACACCATGTACTACCTCAACGTCATGGCGGGCCCGGGGGACGATCGCCAGTGGCTGATCCGCGACCACCCTGACCACGCCTGGATCCGCGACACCTGGCCCACCCAGCCCGTGGACCCCCGCCTCCCCTTCTACACCGCGCCCTCAGGAGACACAGGAGACCCCCGATGACCGCCCCCACGCCCGGCCCGCTCCCCGAGTCATCCGGACGCCCCGCCCCGAAGCCGTCGGACGCCGCCATGAACTCGTCCTCCGCCACCGCGAAATCGTCAGGCGCGGCCCCGGAGTCGTCATCCGCCGCCCCAGAATCGTCAGGCGCGGCCCCGAAGCCGTCGGACACCTCCATCAAGCCGTCGGACACCTCCATCAAGTCGTCGGACACCTCCGCCAAGCCGTCGGGAACAATCCGGGAATCGTCAGGAACAGTCCCGCACCCGTCGGAAACCGCCCCGAAGTCGCCAGGCACCGCCCCGGAGTCGCCAGGTGCCGCCCCCGCCACCCGACACCTCACCGTCGCGCAGGCCCTGGTGGAGTTCCTGACCCGCCAGTACACCGAGCGGGACGGGCACCGCCACCGCCTCATCGACGCCTGCTGGGGCATCTTCGGGCACGGCAACGTCGCGGGCATCGGCCAGGCGCTGCTGGAGTCCAAGGGCGCGTTGCGGTTCCTCCAGGGGCGCAACGAGCAGGCCATGGTGCACGCGGCCGTGGGGTACGCGCGCCAGCGCGACCGGCTCTCCGCGCACGCCGTCACCACCTCCATCGGGCCCGGCGCCACCAACCTCGTCACCGGCGCCGCGCTGGCCACCGTCAACCGCCTGCCGGTCCTGCTGCTCCCCGGCGACACCTTCGCCACCCGCCCGGCCGACCCGGTGCTCCAGCAGCTCGAAGTGCCGTACGCGGGCGACGTGTCGGTCAACGACGCGCTGCGCCCCGTCTCGCGCTACTTCGACCGGGTCACCCGCCCCGAGGCGCTGATCCCGGCCGCGCTCCAGGCGATGCGCGTGCTCACCGACCCGGCCCAGACCGGCGCCGTCACCCTTGCGCTGCCGCAGGACGTGCAGGCCGAGGCGTACGACTGGCCGGAGGAGTTCTTCGCCGAGCGGGTGTGGCGGGTGCCCCGCCCGGCGCCGGACCCGGACGCGCTCGCGGACGCCGTACGCGCCGTACGGGCGGCCGAGCGCCCCCTGATCATCGCGGGCGGCGGCGTCCACCACAGCGAGGCCGAGGACGCGTTGCGCGCCCTCGCCGACGCGACCGGCATCCCCGTGGCCTCCACCCAGGCGGGCAAGGGCTCACTGCGCCACGACCACCCGGCCGACGTGGGCGGCATCGGCCACACCGGCACCGCCACCGCCGCCGGACTGGCCCGCCGCGCCGACCTCGTCATCGGCGTCGGCACCCGCTACACCGACTTCACCACCGCCTCCGCGACCCTCTTCACCACCCCCGGCGTCCGCTTCGTCAACCTCAACATCACCTCCTTCGACGCCCACAAGCTCGCCGCCCTCCCCTTGGTCGCCGACGCCCGCACGGGTTTGGAAGCACTGACCGCCGCGCTCGTCGGCCCCCGCCGCATCGATCCCGCGTACGAAGACGAGTACCGGGCCGGTCCGGCATACGAGAACGCGCACCGGGTCGGCGCGGAGGAACAGCAGGGCGCCTACCGGGTGGACGCGGCATACAGGGACGAGTACCGCGTGGCGAAGGCCGACTGGGAAGCCCGCGTAGACGCCGTCTACGCCGCCCCCGACGACTCCGTGCGCCCCTCCCAGACCCAGGTCCTGGGAGCCCTGGACGCGGTCGTCGGCGACCACGACGTCGTCGTCAACGCGGCCGGCTCGCTCCCCGGCGACCTGCACAAGCTCTGGCGGGCCCGCTCCCGCCGCCAGTACCACCTCGAATACGGCTACTCCTGCATGGGGTACGAGATCCCCGCCGCGATCGGCGTCCGGCTCGCCGCGCCCGACCGTCCCGTATGGGCGCTGGTCGGCGACGGCACGTACCTGATGATGCCCACCGAGATCGTCACCGCCGTCCAGGAGGGCATCAACATCAACATCGTCCTCCTCCAGAACCACGGCTACGCCTCCATCGGCGGCCTCTCCCGGCAGACCGGCGCCGAGGGCTTCGGCACGGCCTACCGCTTCCGCGCCGACGACGGCACATACACGGGAGCCCCCCTCCCCGTGGACCTGGCCGCGAACGCCGCCTCGCTCGGCCTCGACGTCCTCCGGGCCACCACGGTCCGCGAACTGCGCACCGCCCTCACCCAGGCCCGCACCTCCCCCCGCCCCACCTGCGTCTACGTCGAGACCGACACGTCCGCCGCCGCTCCGGACGCACCAGAGGCCCAAGCCTGGTGGGACGTCCCGGTGGCCCAGACGGCCACCCGCCCGGCCGCGATCGATGCCCGCGAGACCTACGAACGCCACGCGGCGGAACGGCGACGGCATCTATAGACGGCACCTATAGACCACGCCTATAGACGGCATCTATGACGCCCCTCTATAGACGACATCCATAAGGCGGGACCGCAAGACGACATCTACAAGGCGGCCCCGCAGCCGAGCGCGGTGGTTCGTGGCGATGGAGGCGGGGGCGGGGGGACGAGCGGTGGGCCGGGCCAGAAGCCAGGCCGCCCGGGGCCCGACCGCTCAGGCCCCCGTCCTCCCTCCGGTCCCCCCGTGGATGAGCGCCCGATGGGCTTCCTGAAGCCCTTCAGGCAGCGCATCCGGGAAGAACCACCGCGCCTCCAGGATCTCGAAGGCGTCGAGACGGAGCGAGCCCCCGACCAGGCGGGCTTCGTAAGCCACCTCCACCCTGAGCCGGTAACCGCTCTTGAGGCGAACCAGCCGCCCGGCCTCGACATCGAGCCCCGTCTCTTCCTTCACCTCGCGGACGACGGTGCGCGGGAACTCCTCGCCCTTGAGCGCGTAACCGGTGGGCAGCCCCCAAGGACGCTCCGGCGCCCACATCCGGTGCTTGAGCAAGAGCACCCGGCCCTCGTCATCACGCACGACACCGGTCACGCCAACCATGAACTTCGCGTGTGCGAACCACAGGATGCGCCACTGCGCCGGCCCCCGGATGCTCCGCCACAGCCGAGCGATGATCTTCTTCATGAATCTGACGCCCTCCGGATGAGTCCGACGCCTTGCAGCCGCCGGTCCGTGCCGTGGCAGCTCACCATGGCGCGTCCGGTCGCCGTGACGCGTCCGGCCACCATGGCGCATCCGATCACCATGGCGCATCCAAACTCATGCGCCAAACGAACGGGGCGCCGTCAGATCGCCGGGATCGGTGTTGGCTCCGCACAGCACGACGGCGATCTTCTCGCCCTCGCCGGGCCGGTAGCCGGCCACGGGCAGTTCCCCGTGCGACGCGTGCCCGGCTCGGACGGGCGGAACGGGCAAGGCGGACGGGACGGACGAGGCAGACGGGGCGAATGAGCCGGATGAATCGGACAACTCGGCCGAGCTGGACGGGGCGGTGAGGGCAGCCAATGCCGTGGCGGCGGCGTGTTCGACGGCGATGCGGCGGTCGTCCCACAGTGCTCGGCGGGCGCGGACGATCTCGCTGTCCGGTACGAGCACGGAGTGCACGTCGCCCCCTCGGGCCGCGTGCAGGGCCATGGCGGAGGCGCGGCGGGCGCCGAGGGAGTCCGAGGCGACGGAGTCCACGGTGACGTCGACCGGGGCGCCGTTCTCCAGGGCCGCGTTCAGCGCGCGGCAGCGCTCCGGCTCCACCGCGACGGTCCGGATGCCGTGGTGCCGCGCCGCGGTGGCGACACCGGCGAACAGGCCACCGCCGCCGACCGCGACCACCACGGTGTCCAGGCCGGGGACCTGGGCGCGGATCTCCCCCAGCAGGGTCCCGGCCCCGGCCGCGATCAGCGGCTGGTCGTACGCGTGCGAGGCGAGCGCGCCCGTGGCCGCCGCGAACTCCTCACAGGCGGCCAGCGCCTCGGCGTACTCGGTGCCGACCAGCCGCACGTCCGCGCCGTACGAACGGAGCCCGGCCACCTTCACGGCGGGCGCCGTCTCGGGCACGAACACGGTGGCCGGTACGCCCTGTCGCCGGGCCGCCCACGCGCACGCCAGCCCCGCGTTGCCGCCCGAGGCGATCGTCACCCCGGAATCGGGCAGGGTCCCGGCGTCGCGGTGGGCCTGGAGGAAGTTTTGGGCGCCGCGGGCCTTGAAGGAGCCGGTGTGCTGCATGAATTCCAGAGCCAGCCAGACCTCCGGGCCTTTCGTGCCACGAGGCGCGGGCAGGGCGCCCGGGACCGGCTCGTCACCCAGCGGCGCCAGGGTGACGGGACGGACGTGCCCCGCGATGCGGTCGGTGGCGGCCTTGATGTCGCCGTAGGTGAGCTGGTGCACGAGGTGGCTCCCTTGCGGAGGGGGTGGGAACTGCTTGCGGGTCGGCTTCGAGGCGGGCGTGGCGGTCGTCCGAGGGGCCCGAACGCCGGTCCCGGGGTTGCCGGGGAGGTGGACGCGGCCCCGGCACCCATAGGGGCTGGAGCGCAGCCGCCCTCATTGGTAGGGGCCGGACGAGAATCCCACCCCCTACATTGTCCTCGTCAGCATGTTTGATCTTCGCCCGCCCGCCGAGGAGGACCCGGTGAACGCCAACCCCCCAGCCCGGAACAGCTACTACGAGCGCATCGACGAGAACCGTTACAAGCCCACCCCGCACGCCGGCGGCGGGTGGGATCCCAGCGAGCAGCACTTCGGCCCGGTGGGCGGCCTGGTCACGCACGCCATCGACCGCTACCTGGCCGGGCGCCCCGACACGGGCATGGTGCTCGGCCGGATCAGCTTCGACATCCTCGGGCGCCTGGCCTCCGACGAGTGCGAGGTGCGGGTGGAGACCGTCCGGCCCGGTCGCACCATCGAACTGATCGAGGCCACCGTGCTCATAGCCGCCCGCCCGGTGGTCCGGGCCCGCGCGTGGATGCTGACGGCCTTGGACACCGGCGCCGTCGCCGGGGGCGGCGCCGAGCGCCTGACGCCGCCCGACGCCCTCGCGCCGTGGCCCATGTCGTCCGTCTGGCCGGGCGGGTTCGTCGCGTCTCTGGACGTCCGGACGGTCGCCGAGCCGCAGCCGGGCCGCACCACCGCTTGGGTTTCCACCGATGTCGCGCTCGTCGGCGGGGAGGCGGCAAGCCCGCTGGCGTCCTACGTCACCCTCGTCGACACCGCCAACGGCATAGCGATCCGACAGCCGCCCAGCCGCTGGATGTTCCCCAACGTCGATCTGACCATCCACCTGCACCGCCAGCCCGAAGGGCGCTGGGCCGGACTGGACACCACCGTCGCCTTCGGACCCACGGGTCAGGGCATCACCAGCACCGTCCTGCACGACCTCGCCGGGCCCATCGGCCACGCGCAGCAGATCCTCACGGTCCGCCCCCAGCCCACCGCGGACTGACCGCGACGCAGGCCGGGGCCGTGTCCCGAGCCCCGCCATCGGCCTCATCGCCGACTGACCGCGATGCCGGGGCCGTATCCCCGGTCCCCGGCCCCGCCACCGGCCTCATCGCCGATGATCGGCCGTCCGCTCCTCGCTGACGATCGGCCGTCCGCCCCTCGCTGAAGATCAGCCCGCCGTCTTCAGCCCGCCGCCTTGTCGACGACGATCAGTCCGCAGCCTTTGTCGCCGACGACCAGCCCGCCGCCTCGTCGCCGACGATCAGCCTGCCGCCTTGTCGAGCTCGATCGGCCCGAAGGCGGCGACGGCGATCTTCGGGATGAGGCGGTTGCGCTGCTCGGCCTTCGCGTCGATGGAGTTGATGCTGTAGACGAGGGTGCGGGAGAGGTCCTGGGGCGCCGCGAAGCCCGCGTTGTAGCCCCATCGGCCGCCCGACTTGCCCCACACCTGGCGTCCGCCCATCTTCCACTGCGTCAGGCCCACGCTGTACATGGCCGTGCCCTTCTTCAGGGTGGGCAGCGTGAACATCTCCTTCAGCAGCGGGCCGCGCACTATCCGTCCGTTGAACAGCGCCCCGACGAAGCGCTCCAGGTCGGCGGTGGTGGAGATGAGGGCGCCCGCGGACCAGGTGTCCGTGGTGCTCCACACGCTGGCGTCGCGCAGTTCGGTCCCGTCGGCCGTCGGGAAGACCTGGTACCCGATGTTGTGCGGGCCGCGGATGCGCGGGTCGGTGCCCGGGAGGTAGGTGCCGCGCAGGTGCAGGGGCTTGATGATGCGGCGGGTGACTTGGTGCTCGTACGAGTCGTGGGTGACCTTCTCGATCAGCAGGCCGGCGACGAGGTAGCCGATGTTGGTGTAGTGCTGCTGCTCGCCGGGGGTGAACTCCGGCTTCTTGGCGAGCGCGGAGCGGACCAGCGCCTGCGGCGTGTAGACGTGGAAGCGGTTCGCGTACCAGCCTTCCAGGTCGTTGCCCCGGAAGTCCGGCGACGGCATGCCGTGGGTGTGGTTCAGCAGCTGCCGGACGGTCACGTCCCGGTAGTCGGCCGGGATCAGTTCGGGCAGGTAGGCGCGGGCCGGGCGGTCCAGGTCGAGCTTCTTCTCGGCGGCGAGCTGGAGCACCACGGCCGCGGTGAAGACCTTGGTCACGGAACCGGCGCGGAAGCGGGCGTCCGGGTTCGCGGGACGCTGCGAGATCCGGTCGTGCACGCCGGCGCTGCCGCGCCAGATCCCGTCCTTGCCGCCGACGCGCACCAGGGCGGCGGTGGCCCCGTCCGCGTCCAGGTCGGAGATCGCGGCCCGCAGCGCCTTCGCGTCGGAGGCCGGGACCGGGTGGTGGGCGGACACCGAGGAGTGGGACGGGGCATGGCCGGGGGAGTGGGCGAGGGCGGGGGCGACCGGGCCCGCCGCGATGCCCGCGACGAGGGCGGCGGCGATGAGGGACGTACGGGTGCGGACGTTCACGGGGTGATCTCCGGGTTTTCCGTGGGTTGAGCTGACAGAGATCATCCTGCTGGTCACGGGCCTGCGGCGGATCGCCCCCGCGAGCGGTCTTGGACGGCCGGTTACCTCGCCCGCGCGGGGGAGGCGGGGGCCTTACCTCCCCCGCGCGGGGGAGGCCGGGGCGCCGGCTCCCCTCGGAGAGGGAGGGAACGGCCCGGTCTCCGGAGTGGCGGTGAACGGTCCGGTCTCCGGAGTGGCAGCGAACGGTCCGGTCTCCGGAGAGGGAGTGATTAGGCCCGTCTCGTACGCGCAGATGACCGCCTGGATGCGGTCGCGCAGCCCCAGCTTGGACAGGACGTTGCCCACGTGCGTCTTGACCGTGTGCTCGCTGACCACGAGCGCCGCCGCGATCTCCGCGTTGGACAGCCCCCGGGCCAGGTGCAGCAGCGTCTCGCGTTCCCGGACGGTGAGCACGTCCAGCCGCGCGGAGACGGGCGCCGCGGCGGGGCGCGCGGTGTAGTCCGCGATCAGCCGACGGGCCACGGAGGGCGCGAGCAGCGCCTCGCCCGCCGCCACCACCCGGACGGCGTGGACGAGGTCGTCCCGCCGCACGTCCTTCAGGAGGAACCCGCTCGCGCCCGCGTGCAGGGCCTCGTACACGTACTCGTCCGCGTCGAAGGTGGTGAGCATGACCGTGCGGCAGCCGGTCTCCGCGCTGATGACGCGGCACGCCTCGATGCCGTCCGTGCCCGGCATCCGGATGTCCAGCAGCGCCACGTCCGGGCGCAGTCGGCGCACCGCGTCCACCGCCTGCGCGCCGTCGCCGACCTCGGCGACCACCTCGATGTCCGGCTGGACGTCCAGGATCAGCGCGAAGCCGCTGCGTACGAGTTCCTGGTCGTCGGCCACGACTACACGGATCGTCAACGTGCCACCTCCGGGGCGGAGCGTACCGGGGCGCGGCCCGGGGTCGGGTCTGAGGGGGAGGACGGGGCCGGCGGGCGGTGCGGGGCACGGTCGCCGTCGGCGCGGGTGACGAGGCGGGGGGTGCCGCCGCTCTCCCGGGCCGACGGCGCGCACGGGAGGCGCACCTCGACCTCGAACCCGGTGCCGTCCGGGCCCGGGCCGGTGCGGGCCGTGCCGCCGTGGGCCGCCGCGCGTTCGCGGATGCCGATGAGGCCTTGGCCGCCGGTGCGAGTGCCGAGGCGGGGGGCGGTGCTGCTTTCCCGCCTTCCGCCGGTGGTGGTGCCGCTGCTCTCCCGCCTTCCGCCGGTGGCGCGGCTCGGGCCGCGTCCGTCGTCCGTGACGGGGCCTGGGCCGCGTCCGTCCTCCGTGACGGGGCCTGGGCCGCGTCCGTCGTCGGTGACGGAGATGTGCAGGGCCTCGTCCGAGTACGTCAGGAGGACGTGTGCGGTGCGGGCGTCCGCGTGCTTGACGACGTTGGTCAGCGCCTCCTGGACCACGCGGTAGGCCGTCGCCTCGACGCCGGGGGACAGCGGGCGGACGGTCCCGGCGGTCTCGAAGCGGACGGCGGGGCCGCCGCGCGCCACCCGTTCGATCAAGCCGGGGAGGTCGGCGAGCGCGGGCTGAGGATGACGTGCCGCACCCGCACCAGCCGCCCCGCCGTCTCCCGAAGCGGCGTCCGGGGCGTCCTCGTCCCGCAGCACCCCCAGCATGTGCCGTAGCTGCGTCATGGCGTCCCGGCCCGTCTCGGAGATCGCGTCGAAGGCCGCCTCGGCGCGCTCGGGGGCGGCGCGCACCGCGACCGGACCCGCCTCCGCCTGGACGACCATCAGGCTCACGGCGTGCGACAGGATGTCGTGCATCTCCCGCGCGATCCGGGCCCGCTCCCGCGCGGCTGCCTGCTGCGCCTCGATCCGGTTGGCCCGTTCCAACTGGGCGGCCCGGTCCTCCATGGCCCGCGTGTACGCCTGCCGGGTGTGGGTGAGCCGCCCGAAGGCGTACGCGGCACCGAACACGAACAGCGAGAACAGCAGCTCCCGCGCCTCACCCGTGTGCAGCGCCACCGACACCGCCACGACCACGCCCATCAGCACGCCGACGAGGTGCCGGGCCCGGGCGGAACACTGCGCCGCGACGGTGTAGAGGGCCACCAGCCCGGTATACGGCAGCGGCTGCCCGGGCCCGTCCAGGAAGAAGTACAGCGACTGCGCCGCCAGCACCGCGCCCATCACGATCACCGGCGCCCGCCGTCGCCACAGCAGCGGCAGCACGGTCAGCGTGGCCGCCAGATAGAAGAGCAGGGTGGCGGGCGGCTGCCCGGGCGGTCGCGGGACCACGAAGGGGATGGTCACCGCGGCTTGGACGATCAGGGCGATGCCGAGGTCCACGACCCGGGGGTCGGCCTCTTGCCAGCGGGTTCGGGCCGATGCCCGACGCGTTTTCTCGGGGAGCGGTGGTGCTCCGTCCGCTGGGTCGTGGCTCGGGGGGTGTCCCGCGACTGGGGATGGGCTTGGGGCTGGGGCTGGCGCTGGTCGTGGTCGTGGTTTCGGGCTGGTGGTCACGGTCTCCCCGTTTGTCCTGTTTTCCCGTTTCGGTGTGCTGGGGCTACGGCTGCGGCTGGGACTGCGGCTGTCGGTCGTCACTGCCGTCCGTCGCCGTCCGTCGCCGTCCGTCGCTGTCCATCGCCGTCCGAGCACCGATACGTTCGCGCTTCGGTATCGCGACGGGCGCCGTTCGCACGGCTGTGCCCACCACGCTTCGTGAGCGGTAAACGGTACCTGCCGCGCTTTTCGGGCGCGGGGGGACCTGGTTTTGCTCGCGGGGTGCCCCGAATCGGCCGCCTGCCGCGCGGTCGGGCCTCCGGGGAACACGAACCCGAGGTACGCGCGATGTGCGCTCTGTGTGCGGTCGGACGTGCGTCCGCATGCACGCGTACATCCGACGTGCGTGTGAAGTGTCTCCGACACGCGTGTGATGTGCGGGCCGGCGGGACACACGGGGCTCCAAGACAGGGGGGCGCCCGACAAGGATGTGATCGCCGTGCACCGCCGAACCCTCTTGGCCCTGTCAGCGCTCGTGGCCCTCGACGCGACCGCCGCCTTCGCCGCACCGACGCACTCCGGCAGTCACGCTCCTGTACCTCCGGCGCCCCCGGCATCCGTGGCCGCCACGCCCCACGGCCCCGCGGCCCCCGCCCCGCCCAAGGCCGCCCCTCGCACCCCGACCCCCAAGGAGATCGCTTACGCGGTCAACCGGGCCCTGGACTATCCATACGAGGACGTCAAAGAGTCGTACCTGTTCGTGAACGGCAAGGCGTACCCGTACCGCAGCCTGGGCCGGGACGCGATGCGGGACGCCACCATCGCCACCGGGGGAGGCAAGACCGCCTCCGTGGAGACGTTCCTGCGTGGCCGCCTGGGCGAGGTCGGCGGGAAGCTCCCGCCGACGGCCGCGCGGCGGACGGCGGTGATCGGCTACGGCTCCAACAAGGCGCCCTCTGCCCTGGCGCAGAAGTACGCCGCCTCCGTCTTCCCCCGGGGCTGGGCCGTCGTCCCCGTCATCAAGGCCACGCTCAAGGACTTCGAGGTCACCCACGCCGCGCACTACTACGCCAACGGCAACCTCCCGGCCACCCTCCAGTACGCCAAGGGCGCCAGGTCGGAGGTCTTCCTCACGTTCCTGGACGACGCCGAGCTACGGCGCATGCACGCCACCGAAGGGCTGGACGAGAAGTCCGCCCGCAGCTGGTACCACTTCGCCAAGCTGAGCGATCTCACCCTGACCCCGCACGGCGGCAGCCCCCTGCGCCAAGCACACGTCTACCTCGACAACTACGGGACCACGGCCGTCCGAGGCCGCACCTACAGCCTGGCAAAGGTGCACGGCACACCGGTCAGCCCCCGCGCGAGCCAGCGACGCGTCCTGGACCTCACCCGGCCGGTCGTCCGCTCCGTACCGGTATCCGCCGCCGTACGGAAAACCTGCCGCGCCTACCAGGGCGTCCGGCACTTCGTCTGCGCCACCTACGTGGACCCCTGCGTACGCGCGGGCCGCACCGAACTGCTCATGCGCCGGGCCCGGCCCTTCACCCTCCCCAGGGGCTCCGGCATCCGCTACGAGAAGGTCGCCGGCTCCACCCGCCCCGGCAACCCCGACATCTACAAGGGCCCACGTTGCCCCGCCAGGCCTGACATCGGCTGATTGACCGGTCCGGGCGCCTGCGCGCTCCATGCGCTCCGTGCGCTCCGTGCGCTTCGACGCCCGCGACAACAGGGACCTCGTCCTGGACGTTGCCCGCACGGGGTTCGGTGAGGGGCGTCAGGCTCCGGCGCCCCAGCCGTGTGCCGCGTGGTGGATGAAGGCGGCCCAACTGAGGCGTCCGATGGTGATGTGGGGGCGGGTGGTGTCCTTGGAGTCCCGGAGGTGGATGGTCGGTTCGGTGACGGCGATTTCGACGCAGTCGTCACCTTGGGCGCTGCTGTGGCTGGACTTGGACCAGTTGAGTTCCGACGTACTCATAGCGCCTCTCGCATTCGTTCGGCAGGCTCAGGACGCCTGGGAGTTCAGCCGTGCGTCAGGACGCCTCGCGGCTCAGCCGTGCGCCGTGTGCGTGATGAAGGCGGCCAGCCGTGGCGTCCGATGGTGATGTGGGGGCGGGTGGTGTCCTTGGAGTCCCGGAGGTGGATGGTCGGTTCGGTGACGGCGACCTCGACGCAGTTGTCACCTGCCGTGCCGCTGTAACTGGACTTGCGCCATTTCACATCCGTGATGTTCATGGCTCTCCTCCGATCCGCTTCAGCAGACCACCCACGGTGCCGAGCGGACTGAGGGCCTGCGAGCGGAGCGTCGCATGGCGCCGGTGCGGAACGGCTGCCGCTCCGAGGTTCGCGATCAACCGGACGTTTCCCTGCCCCTCGGAGTAGGCGAGGAGCTCGGTATCCGGAGTCTCCAGCAGGGCCGGCGGCCCGTCCAGACCCGCATGGCTCCGACAGTCGATCGGCATGACTTGGATGGGCGCATTGCGCCCGCGCGCCGATTGTCCGGCTCCAAGAACACCGTGGCTTTCGATTCCGTTGATTCTCCCCGTCCGGCGAATAGTCTTTTCCGTCCCTTGGGGATTTTCTGTTTCCGGTGTATTTCCAATGTATTTCCGGTTCTGCGGTACGCGGTGCATCGATCCCGCAAAAGTCCGTACCAACCTTGAATGGCGGGCGAAGGGGCTATTCGTAGTCGTCGGCGGATAAGTCGGATGTCATCCCCTCCAAGTTCGACGCGCCCCTGACCAGCCCAGACGCGACATCTTCGGGCGTTCCCGGTCCAAACAGAACCGATCCCCGTGGGCATTTCCGGACGAACCCAGGTTTTTCACAAGTGCGCGCGGCACTGTTGAAAACCCGTCACGCGATGAAACTTGTGTGCGACGTAAGTGATGCGTAAAGGTTCCTTTCGCGGCGACCCCCCACCTTCGCCGCCGGGCAGGCGCCCCGGCTTTCGGTCGGTCCTGTGTTTTCGGGCGTATTCCGGAGTAATCAACCCCCCTCGGGGGCGCCTGCCCGCTATCGGAAGGAAAACCCCGTGCGCGTGTTGCGTAAATACGTTCTTGCCGCCGGTATCGGCGCCCTGCTGTCGACCTCGGTCGCCACGAGCGCCCAGGCCGCCGCGCCTGCGCCCGAGCGCTACCAGCCGGCGATGATCAAGGCGCTGGCCACCTCGCTGGGCGTCAGTGAGAAGGCCGCCGTCACCCGCCTCGACCGGCAGGCCGAGCAGCAGGACAAGCTCACCGGCCTGAACAAGAAGGGCGTCAAGACGGACGGCGCCTTCTTCGACGCCAAGGGCGCCCTCACGGTCAACGCCGCCGACAGCACCGCCGCCTCCAAGATCCGGCACGCCGGGCTGAGCGCACGCGTCGCCGAGCACGGCGAATCCGCGCTCGACCGCATCAAGGCGGAACTCGACGCGAAGGCGACCAAGCAGGTGCCGGACGGCGTCGCCTCCTGGTCGGTCGACCTCGCCACCGACACCGTCACCGTCCAGGTCAGCGACGAGAAGAGCCCGGCCGCCCGTAGCTTCCTCAAGGCGGCGACCGCCCACGGTGACGCCGTCCGCGTCGTGCGGAAGCAGCGGCCACTGTCGCCACAGGCCGTGGTGCAGCCGGGTCGTGAGATGGCGTTCAACGGCTATGTGTGCTCGGTGGGTTACGGCGCCCACGACTCCTACGGCCGGCAGTACATGGTGACCGCCGGGCACTGCGTCGCGGACCTGCCGGACCTGTACTACAACAACGCGCACTTCGCGCGGGGCGTGCACACCCGTTTCGCGGTCGGCCGCTCCAGCGTGGACATGGGCGTCGCCCAGGTCGACTCGGACGACTCCATCGCCACCAGCGTCTACACCTACGGCAACGGGGGCTCCATCGCCGTCAAGGGCAGCCGGCGCGCGGCCCCGGGCGCGGCGCTGTGCAAGTCCGGCCGCACCACCGGCTGGACCTGCGGCGCGGTCCAGTCGTACAACGTGAGCGTCACCTACCAGGACGAGCACGGCGGCCCCGACACGGTCGTCACCGGGCTCGGCAGCTCGACCGTCTGCACGGAGGGCGGCGACAGCGGCGGCGCCTACATATCCGGCAACCAGGCGCAGGGCATGACCTCGGGCGGCCCGACCAACCAGCGGTGCGGCGGCGTCTACTCCGACGGGTACTCCTACTTCCAGCCGCTCGACGACACGCTGCGGTACTACGGGCTGACGCTCAACACCTACTGAGCCACCGCGCGATCGAGTCGGTAAAGGAGGCCAAGGTCGGGAGCCGCCTCCTGCCCGATCGCGTGACGCGTACCGGATAACGCATAACGCATACCGCGTATGTCACATGAGTCTCATACGACACAGGATCCGTTCACCGAGTACGGTGAGCGGATCCTGCTCGTACGGGGTCTGACCTGCTGTTTTGGTACGGACCTAGCCCGGAATCGGTTTCGGGCCCTGCCTGGAACCGGTTTCGGACCCAGCCCGGAACCGGTCGGCCGGTCCCCGGCGAGTCGGGCTGCGGCGGAACGGGTTCCGGCGGGCCGGGTCCCGGAGGGCCGGCTCTCGCGAGCCGGGGCCGTACGCCGCCACAGCGACGCGTGTGCACCCCTCGGAGACGTCATGACCAATATGCCCCTTCCGCAGGCCCCGGCCCAGACGACGTTCGCGGACACCTTCCGAGAAGCCGTGCGGCAGCGCGGCCTGACCCTGGAGCGCATACGCGACCGCCTGCGCGCCCAGGGCATCGACATCAGCCTGGCCACCCTGAGTTACTGGCAACGCGGGCGCAGCCAGCCGGAACGCCCACGGTCACTGCGCGCGGTGGACGCGCTGGAGACGATCCTCGCCCTCCCCCAAGGCGCCCTGCGTTCCCTGCTCGGCCCATCCCGGCCACGCGGCGGGCTGACGTCCGGCACACAGGACCTGGCCGCGTCCCAGCGGGTCTACGGCGAGAACTCGTTCGTGGAGCAGATCCTCGGCGAGGAGTTCAGCCGCTTCAACGAGGACATCAGCACCCTGATGAGCCACGAGACGCTGCACCTGGACGAGAACCGGTGCCTGCGCGAACTGGAGGCGTACCACGTCCTGAGGGCCACCCGGGACGGCGCCGACCGTTTGACGCTCCTCTTCACCACGAGCGAGTCCCCGGACAAGCGGCTCGCGGGCCCGGTGGACGTCTCCGTCCGCTGCGGGGAACTCGGCTCGGTCCGCTCCGTGCCGAGCCGCTGCGGTGTCGTCGTGGACATCCTGCTCGGCCGGGAACTGGCGCGGAACGAGACGGCCGTCGTCGACTTCACCGTCCGCTACCCGCCCGGCGGCGAGGCGCTCCGGTACCACGAGCGCCACTTCCGCGTGAACCAGCGCGAGTACCTGTTGGACGTGTACTTCGACCCGGCGGCGTTGCCGACAACCTGTCACCGCTACTACCGCGAGCACATGGCAGCGGAGAACCGCTACAGCCGACGGATCGCCCTCGACGTCTCCCACGCGGTGCACATCCGGCCCCCGAAGGTTGTGGCCGGTATTCACGGGATCTCGTGGGAGTGGCCGGAGTGAGGAACGCGGCGAGCGGGGGGAGCGGGGTGGATGGGGCGAACGCGGTGAATGGGGGCGAACGGTGGGACGTACGGGGGACGTACGGGGCGTTCGTCGGTCTTCGAGAGTGATCGTCGCGTTGGCTTTCGGGTCGCCCGTTGTTCGTTTCCGGACCTGGCTTCTCCGTTCACTTCTCCGTTGATGGCGGAGTACAGTCGCCGGACATGTATCCGGTCACCAAAGACAGTCACCGCCTGACCCTTCGTGAACTGGTCATCGATGACGTGGACGCCCTGCACGCCATTTACGGCAGCGCGGAGGTGACCGAACACCTCTCCTTCACGCCCCGCTCGCGGGCGGAGGTCGGCATCGTCATCGCCCGGTCCATCACCTCCGCGACCGCTCCGCTCCGCGAGGAATACGCGCTCGCCGTCATTGAGCGCAGCACCGGCGAATTCATCGGGTTCACCCGACTGGCCACCGATCCCCACCAGCAGCGCGCGGCAACGATCGGTTTCGCGCTGCGGCCCGACG
Source organism: Streptomyces sp. NPDC003077 (assembly GCF_040611095.1). Taxonomy (NCBI): domain Bacteria; kingdom Bacillati; phylum Actinomycetota; class Actinomycetes; order Kitasatosporales; family Streptomycetaceae; genus Streptomyces; species Streptomyces sp. NPDC003077. The sequence goes on from NZ_JBEXNM010000019.1 coordinate 74,880, forward strand.
CCTGGGGCGTCGGTTACGGGGCGGAGACGGTGCGGTTGCTGCTCGCGCTCGCCTTCACCGATCTGGAACTGCACCGGGTCTGGGCGGCCCGTTCCCCGCTGAACACGGCAGCGGAGAAATGCCTGCACAGCGCGGGGATGACCGACGAGGGGCGCATTCGGGACCACATCTTGAAGAACGGGGTCTGGCGGGAGTCTCTTACCTGCTCGATCCTCCGGGAGGAGTGGGCCGCCGGGAGGAACGACGGATGAGCCGGGAGGAATGGCGGATGATCCGTGAGGAAAGACGGATGAGCCGCGAGGAACGGTAGCCGGTGAGCCACATCCCGCCGACAGCCACGGGTGGGGTGCCCCGGCCGCGCGGGCGTGCGAGGTGCGCGGGTTCCGCCCCGCCTCCTCGGGCCGTCCGCGTCCCCCGCCTCCTCAGCCCGTCTGCGTCCCCGCCTCCTCAGCCCGTCTGCGTCCCCGCCTCCTCGGGCCGTCCGCGCCCCCGCCGCATACGCTGGGCGCATGAACGCGCTTTCCCCGTCTCCGGCCCAAGGGCTCGACGCGCTGCTGGCGGGCAACCGGCGGTTCGTGACCGGGGCGCCCCGGCACCCGAACCAGGACGCCGCACGGCGGGCCGAGCTGGCACCCGGCCAGGCGCCGTTCGCCGTGCTGCTGGGCTGTTCCGACTCGCGGCTGGCCGCGGAGATCATCTTCGATCAGGGGCTGGGCGACCTCTTCGTGGTCCGCACCGCCGGGCACGTCCTGGGGGAGGAGGTGCTGGGCAGCATCGAGTACGCCACGAACGTGCTGGACTGCCGGCTGGTCGTGGTCCTCGGGCACGACGCGTGCGGCGCCATCGCGGCGGCCCGCACCGCCCTGGAGGAGGGGCTGCCGCCGGCCGGGTACGTCCGGGACGTCGTCGAGCGGGTGACCCCGAGCATCCTGGCCGCCCGCGCCGCCGGCCTCCACGGGGACCAGGACCTGGTCGACGAGCACATCCGCTACACGGTGGAGCTGATGCTGGACCGCTCCCGACCGCTCGCCGCGCAGGTCGCCGCCCGGCACGTGGCCGTCGTCGGCCTGTCGTACCGGCTCAGCGAAGGCACCGCCCGGATCGTCACCGCCCGAGGGCTGCCCGCCACCGCCTGATGACGGCCGGACGACCGGGGCCGCTGCCTGGTTCCACGGCGCCTTCCGCGGGGCGCGGTGACAGCGAGCGGTCGGGAGCGCCCAGGGCGGTGAGCTTAGGACGGTGAGCTTAGGACGGTGAGCTTAGGGTGAGGCTCGTCGACGAGTTCGCAGAGGCGCAGAGGTGGGGGCCGTGGAGATCACCGTCCAGTGGATACGGACGTCCTGGACGAAGGAGTCCCGGGGAGGGGAGGGGGCCGCACGCAGGAACGCGGCTCCGGTCGGCTTCGCTCTGCCCTGCCCGGCGCCGTCCTCCGCGCATGTGGTGCGCATGCACGAACGGAACGACTTCGCGCCGTACGACAGTCAGGAAGACCTGGACAGGGTCAACGTCCAACTCCGGGAGGCCGACGGCCGGCTGCGGGTCCAGCCCCGGCTGGAACCCCTGCTCGCCATCCCGCCTCGGCCGCGCAGGCCCCCGGCCGTTCGCCTCGCCCCGGGCCAGTGGGTCCGCTGGCAGCTCAACTACCGGTTCAGCAGCGCGTCGGGGACGCAGGACTGGTCGTACTGGATGGACACCTTCAACATCGCCTACGGCCCTGTGGGCGCCGACGCGTTCTTGTCGGAGCCCACTGTTCACATCGACGAGCGGGGAGCGCTCCGGTAGCTCCAGCGTGGGTCGCGACCTGGGGCGATGTCCGCGGGGCCGTGCACGCGGCGGCCCTGTCGTCTGCTGGTCCGCTCGTCGGCTCGTCCGCTCGTCCGCTCACCCGTGGCAAGGGGAAAGTGGCGTCCGCCGTCGTACGACTGGAGCGTGATGCCGCGCCCGCGGACGGGACGTATCTCGGCCCCGGCCCGCTCGTGGAGGGCGGACAGCAACGTGCCCCGGGCCTCCGCCCAGGCGACGGCTCGGTGCACCGCGTCCGCCGTCTTGGGAGTCGGCCGTCGGCCCTGTTGGACCGGGCCCCATTCCTCGTGATCCCTGGTCCGATAGCGCCCGGCACCGCAGCCGGCCGCCACCAGGGGACGCAGCGCGGCGGCATGGGACTCGGCTTCCCCCGCGATCGACCGGACGAGGTCGGCCACCACGTCGGCACACAGCCGGCGAGCCTGCTCGGGGTCGGGCAGTTCCAGCGTGGGCCGGGAGGGCAGCGCGATCTCGACGAGGTCGATGTGCGCCATGCCGGAACCCGGCGGTTCGACGGTGGCCGGGGCGGGCCGGAACGCGGCGGATTCCGCCTGCTGCTCACGGCTCTCCCGCTGCCAGCGCGCCGCCTCGGCGTCGACCTCGGCCCGCGCCTTGCGCTCGACCGCCTGCGCCCGCGCCTTCCGTTCGGGCTCGAACTTCCCCCAGAGCAGCAGACCGCCGACGAGCAGCGAACCCCATACGTAAACGTTTCCGGCGCTCTCCCCGATCGAGGCGGCCACCACGAACCCGATGACCCAGAGAACGATTCCCCCGCACATCAAGCCACCCCCGCCGCCCCATGCCGAAATCAACTCATGCTAAACACCGGCACCTCACCCTCAGGTGACGTCCACCGACATCCACGAAACCCCCGCGACCCGACAGGCGAGACCGACGACGGAATGGCACACCGAACCAGTGCCGCGGCGGTCGGGGACGGGGCGGCCAGGGCCCGGTCGACGACGACCACCGAAGGTTTCGCTGCCATCAAAGCCCAGGTCAAAGCCTTCGTGGGCATCGTCAAGGCTTAGGGTCCGTCGCGGAAGTGGATCTTGGTCTAGCGCCGGTTCTCGTTCGGATGTTCCTCGACCCCGTTCTCCCCTGGCCCGTTCTCCCCTGGCCCGTTCTCTCCTGCCCCGTTCTCCCCTGGTCCGTTCTCGTCGTGCGCGCAACCGCAACTGCGCCGTACGACGAGTTCGGCGTGTGCGGGGTCCCCGGTGGACGGCGCGGAGGTGTGGCCCAGGAGGAGGCCGACGGCCCGGTCCGCCATGGTGCGCAGGGGTTGCCGGACGACGGTCAGCGCCGGGGCGGTGCAGGCGCTGTCCGGGGTGCCGTCGAGGCTGATGACGGCCAGGTGGTCGGGGACGCGGAGGCCCGCCGCCCAGGCTCCGGCGAGGACGCCGATGGCCTGCTCGTCGGTGGCCGTGATCAGGGCCTCGGGCATCGTGCCGTCGGCGATCAGGCGGCGGGTGAGGGCGGCGGCCTCGGTGCGCGCGTAGCCGGAGCGCAGGAGGACGGAGTCGGTGCCGGCGAGGGTGGTGTGCCAGGCGTCCCGCCGTCGCCCCACGGGGCCGCTGTCGTCGGGGCCGGTCAGGAAGGCGATGCGCTGGTGGCCGTGGGCGTCGCGGAGGTGGGTGACCGCCTGGCGGACGGTGGTGTCGTGGTCGGGCTCGACCACGGGCGTGATGCCGTCGGCCGGGCGGTGGTGGACGTAGACGGCGGGTACGCCGGAGGCCTCGGCCTGGGCCGCCACGTCGGTGCCGCCGTCCGCGGAGACGATGACCAGTCCGTCGACCTGGGCGGCGAGGAAGCGTTCGACGAGGTCCCGTTGGCGGTCGGCGGCGTAGCCCGCGTTGCCGATCAGGGTGAGTTTGCCGTGTGCGTCCAGGGCTCGTTCGATGTGCCGGGCCAGGGCGGCGAAGTAGGGGTTCGAGGCGTCGGCGAGCACCAGGCCGACCACGTCGGTGGTGCGTGAGCGCAGGGCGCGGGCGATGCGGTTGGGGCGGTAGCCGAGTTCGGCCGCGGCGGTCAGGACCTTTTCGCGGGTGGCGGCGGCGACCGGCCGGGGGCCGTCGTTGATCACGTAGCTGACCACCGCGGTGGAGGTGCCCGCTTCGCGCGCCACGTCGGCCAGCGTGACGGCCTTGTCCGCTTTCTTTGTTCTGCTGGTCTTGCTGGTCTCGCTGGGCCTGCTCGTCCCGCTGGTCTTGCTCGTCCTGCTCGCTGTGTTCGTCATCGCTTGCATTCTTGCATCTAATCGTTTAGATATTGCTCACCGTAGCTCGTTCTAATCGATTAGACCTGTGCTGATCGTTCCGGTCGTTCCGGTCGTTCCGGTTGTCCGGTCGTACGGGGCGTACGGGTCGTGCTTCGTTCCGGTCGACGGGACCGAACAGCTCAAGACGACAAGGAGTGTGAGCCATGCCGCCTCTTCCTTTGACACCTCCGACACCTCCGAGCCCTCCGACGCCTCCAACCCCTCCGACACCTCCGATCCCTCTGATCATCGACACCGACACCGGTTCCGACGACGCGGTCGCGCTGCTGCTGGCCGCCGCCAGTGGTCTGGGTGACGTGCGCGCGGTCACCACGGTCGCCGGCAACGTCCCCCTGCCGACCGGCACCCGCAACGCGCTCATCTCCCTCGAAGTGGCCGGGCGCACCGACATCCCCGTCCACCCGGGCTGCGAGCGGCCGATGACCCGCCCCCTGTCCAGCGCGCAGCACGTGCACGGGGAGGACGGCATGGGTGACATCGGCCTGCCCGACCCGGTGCGGGGGCCGGAGGCGGAGCACGCGGTGGAGGTCCTGTTGTCCTACCCGCGCCGGTATCCGGGGGAGCTGACGCTCGTCACCCTGGCCCCGCTGACGAACATCGCCGCCGCCCTGCTGCGCGACCGCGACCTGTTCTCGCGCTACCGGCACGTCTATTGCATGGCAGGGGCCGCCGACCTGCGCGGCAACATCTCCGCGACCGCCGAGTTCAACGTGTGGGCCGATCCGGAAGCCGCCCGTACGGTGCTCCAGGCCGCGACGCCGGAGAAGGTCAGCTGGATCGGCTGGGACGTGTCCCGCAAGGACGCCGTGATGACCCCCGAGGACCAGGCCCGGCTGGCGGGGGCTCGGCACGCCGATGGCCACGTTCGCCCACCGCATCAACCGGACCGTCGCCGACTGGGCGCGCGATGTCACCGGTCTGGAGGGTTACGACCTGCCCGACCCTATCGCCATGGCCGTCGCCCTGCGGCCCGATCTGATCACCGAGCAGGAACGGGCGTACGTCGATGTCGCCGTCGGCGAGGAGACGCGCGGGCAGATGATCATCGACCGGCGGGTGTCGGCGCCCGCGCCCAACGTGACACTGGTGCGCCGGGTCAGCGAGCCCGGGTTCAAGAAGCTCCTCTTCGACACCTGTGCCGCTCCGGCTCCCGACTCCGCCGCCACGCCGTCGGGAGCGACGCGATGACCCCCGGGACGACTTCCGAGACGCCTTCCGAGACGATCCCCGGGACGACTTCCGCAACGCCTTCCGAGACGACCCCCGGGACGCCTTCCGCGACGCCTTCCGCGACGCCTTCCGTCCCCGCGCCCGTCCCGCGCTACGAACTGCACTGCCACCTCGACGGTTCGGTGCGCCCCGGCACCGTCGCCGAACTGGCCCATCAGCAGGGCATCCGCCTCACCGCCCCCGTCGAGGAACTGGTGACCGCCCCGGCCGACTGCGGCAGCCTGACCCGCTTCCTCACCTACCTCGACCTGCCGCTCCAGGTGCTCCAGACCCCGGACGCCCTCCAACGCGCCGCGCACGAACTCGTCGAGGACTGGAGCGCGGACGGCGTGGTCTACGGCGAAGTGCGTTTCGCGCCCCAACTTCACGGCCATCAGGGCATGACGCTGGACGAGGCGATATCGGCCGTGGCCGCGGGACTGGCCTCCGGGCGGCGGGCCACCGGTGTGCGCACCGGACTGCTGCTGTGCTGCCTGCGCCACCAGGACCCGCAGGAGAGCGTTGCGGTGGTCGAGGCCGCGCTGCGTCATCGCGGGGAGGTCGCCGGGCTCGACCTGGCCGGTGACGAACGGCTCTACGCGGCGGCCCCGCACCGCGAGGCGTTCGCGCTCGCCCACGCGGCGGGGCTGCCGTGCACGGTCCACGCCGGCGAGGCGGCGGGCCCGACCAGTATGTGGGAGGCCATTGACGTGCTCGGCGCCCGGCGGATCGGCCACGGCGTACGGTGCGTCGGCGACGGGGCCCTCCTGGAGCGGCTGCGCCGCGACGGCATCGCCCTGGAGATGTGCCCGACGAGCAACGTGCAGACCGGCGCCGTCCCCAGCCTCCTCGCGCACCCCGCCACCCGCCTCCTGTCCGCCGGCCTGCCCGTGACCGTCAGCACCGATACCCGCACCACCTCGGCCACCAGCCTCGACCGCGAGTTCGGCCGCTTGCGTGCGGCGGCCCGCTGGACGACGCAGCAGGAAGAACTCGCCCAGGCGCACGCCGCCGCGGCGGCGTTCAACATCGATGCCGACGGGGCATGCGGGTGAGGCGGCCGGCCGGTCCGCGCGGCAGCGTGCGCATCCGTGAATCCTGGCCGTATGGAGAACACGGCCCCAACTCCGGCCTCATCTCGGAGCCCACAGCCAACGGGTCGCACGCATAGCCGGTCCGGAGGGAAGTCCTTCTTGGCCGCCGGGGAGAATCCCTCCCCGTGAGGGAACCACCGGCCCGGTAGCTCCGTTTCCCTTACGGCTTTCCACGCGGCTTTCCTTATGGGGGTGGCGCCACATCTCATCCCGGGTGTCCGCCGTGTTCGTCCCGGTTCTGGTCTTGGTTCTCGTCCTGGTTCCGGTGCTGGTTCTCGTCCCGGCTTTTCCTCCACCGATCCGTCGTTGGGGACAACCGGCCCTGCCCACCGGGCCCCTTGGCCGCGGCCAGGGGCTTTTCGACTCTGTTGCCCGAGGGGCCGGGAACTGATCCTGGGGTGGCCGGGAAGAGCCGGCATTCAGTCCCCGTGCTGTCGACTCTTCCCGGGCCTGTCAGAGACATGTGCGAGATGAAGGGCGCGGCCCGGTGGATGAAGTGAGTACGAAAGGGACCCGGACGATAGAGCCGGATTCCCCGCCGGGCGGGATGGCCGCCCGACCGGTGCGCAAGCGCATACCGGTGGAATGGCTGACGACCACCGATCACAAGAAGATCGGCACGCTGTACCTCGTCACCGCGTTCGTGTTCTTCATCATCGGCGGCCTGATGGCGCTGCTGATGCGCGCCGAGCTCGCGCGCCCGGGAACGCAGATCATGTCGAACGAGCAGTTCAACCAGGCGTTCACCATGCACGGTTCGGTGATGCTGCTGCTGTTCGCCATGCCGCTCTTCACCGGTTTCGCGAACTGGCTCATGCCGCTCCAGATCGGTGCCCCGGACGTCGCCTTTCCCCGGCTGAACATGCTCGCCTATTGGCTGTTCCTGTTCGGTTCGCTGATCGCGGCTGCCGGGTTCCTCACTCCGCAAGGCGCGGCGGACTTCGGGTGGTTCGCCTACGCGCCGTTGTCGGACGCGGTGCACTCTCCGGGCGTCGGCGCGGACATGTGGATCATGGGCGTGGCATTCTCCGGTTTCGGCTCGATCCTGGGTGCCGTCAACTTCATCACCACCATCATCTGCATGCGGGCGCCGGGCATGACGATGTTCCGGATGCCGATCTTCACCTGGAACGTGCTGCTCACCGCGCTGCTGATCCTGCTGGTCTTCCCGGTCCTGGCCGCCGCGCTGTTCGCGCTCGAATGCGACCGGAAATTCGGCTCGCACATCTTCGACGCGGCCAACGGCGGGGCGCTGTTGTGGCAGCACCTCTTCTGGTTCTTCGGCCACCCCGAGGTGTACGTGCTGGCGCTGCCGTTCTTCGGGATCGTCTCCGAGGTCATTCCGGTCTTCTCCCGGAAGCCCATGTTCGGCTACATGGGGCTGATTGCCGCGACGATCTCCATCGCCGGTCTTTCGGTGACGGTGTGGGCACACCACATGTACGTCACGGGTGGCGTGCTGCTGCCGTTCTTCGCCTTCATGACGTTCCTGATCGCGGTGCCGACGGGCGTGAAGTTCTTCAACTGGATCGGCACCATGTGGAAGGGCTCACTCTCCTTCGAAACGCCAATGCTGTGGGCCACCGGATTCCTCGTCACCTTCGTCTTCGGCGGCCTGACGGGTGTCATCCTGGCCTCACCGCCGATGGACTTCCACGTCTCGGACACCTATTTCGTCGTCGCGCACTTCCACTACACGCTCTTCGGTACCGTCGTGTACGCGATGTTCGCCGGGTTCCATTTCTGGTGGCCGAAGTTCACCGGCAAGATGCTGGACGAACGCCTCGGGAAGATCACTTTCTGGACGCTCACCGCCGGTTTCCACCTCACCTTTCTCGTGCAGCACTGGCTTGGCGCGGAAGGCATGGTGCGGCGCATTCCCGACTACTTGGAAGCCGACGGATTCACGACGCTGAACACCCTCTCCACCATCGGCGCCTTTCTGCTCGGCCTCTCCTTCCTGCCGTTCTTCTACAACATCTGGAAGACCGCCAAGTACGGCAAGAAGGTGGAGGTGGACGACCCGTGGGGATACTCGCGCTCCCTGGAATGGGCGACCTCCTGCCCGCCGCCGCGACACAACTTCACCTCACTGCCCCGCATCCGATCCGAATCCCCGGCCTTTGACCTTCACCACCCGGAGATCGTGGAAATGGAGGCGGCCCACCGCTGAGCCCGCCGGGCCGGGCGGCCGGTCGTCGAAGGGGCGACCGGCCACGGGGCGGGCCGGACCCGACCTTCGGCCGGTCCTGGTGCTCCATCGGTCCTGGTGCTCCATCGGTCCTGACGCGGAGCCGGTGCGCCCCGTCAGGGCCAAGACACCCCCATCCGACGGGGCGGGTGTGCACCGTCCCCGCCCCGCCCCACCCCATACGCCCGGCCCGCTCCTTCCCCACCCTCCAACCCGCTTCACCGAGGAGGAAACCCATGTCCCACGGCGTTCTCGCACTGGGCGCCGGCGCTCTGTTCGCGGCCGGCTGCGTCTGGTACCTGCCCGCGGTCGTGGACGTACGCGCGGGCCTCGACCGGCCCCTGTCCATCCGGCTGGCGGCCGTGTCCCTGCTGATCGGCTGGGGCTCCGTCGCGCTGACCGGTGCGCTGTTGCTCACCCCGCTGCACTGGCACGTCATCGCGGCCGTGGCCGTCGCTGCCGTGCTCGTGGCCGTGGCGGTCCGGGGGCTCGCCCTCGTACGACGCAACCACGAGAGGCGGGAGGAGTGGCAGATATGGGCCGCCCTACGGCCTGACACACCTTCCCGGCACGGCCGCCCGTCCCAACCGGGCGGGGGCCTCACCCGTCCGGCATCGGATACCCGCGAGTGGCGTTCGCACCGGCGGCCGGCGGGGGAGTGACGCGGCGTCGGGGCGGGAGTGACCTGACATCCGGCAGGAGACTGACCTTCCGACGGGCCGGAGAGCGACCGTCCGACGGGCCGGAGCGCGACCTTCCGACCGGCCGGAGACTGACCGTCCGACCGGCCGAAGCGCGACTGTCCGACCGGCCGAAGCGCGACCGTCCGACCGGCCCGAGAGTGACCGTCCGACCGGCCGGAGCCCGGCTCGCGGACGACGTACAGCGAAGATCCAGCCGGTCACTCGGCCCCGCGCCGAGCCTCGTCTCCATCCCCCGCCTCGTCCAGACACGCGGCGAAGCCGGTCAGCAAGGCGTCCACGGCGAAGGTGAAACGCTCCGCGTCGTCCGTGCCCTGGTCGGTGCGGGCGGCGCGGACGAGCAACGGGTACTCCTCCTCGTCCCTTCCCGCCAGCCACGCGGCCGTCCCCGCCCCGGCCTCCGCAGCCCCGCCGCGTGCGCCCTCCGCGCCCTCCGCGTCCGCCCCGGCGCCTGTCCCCGTCCCGTCGTCCGTTCCTGTCCCGTCACTCGTCCCTGTCCCGGACCCGCTGTCGTCCCCGTCACCCGTCCCCGTCCTGGATCCGCTGACGATCCCGTCACCCGTCCCCGTCCCGGACCCGCCACCGACCCCGCCGCCCGTCCCCGCCTCCGTCGCGGTGTGCCCGAGGACGAGGACGGTCAGGGCGTTGACCGCGTGCACCGCTTTGCCCAGCGGGAAACCCGCCGCGACTAGTGCCGCGATCCCGCGCTCGGCCGCGGCGAGGGTGGCCGGTGTGACGGCGGGCCGTGTTTGCAGGAGCGGCAGCAGGGCGGGGCTGCGGAGCAACGCCGTGCGCAGCGCGTCCGCGTAGCTCCGCAGTAGCGGACGCCAGCCGGTGTGCGGGTCGGGCAGGGGGAGGGCCTGGGTGAGGACGCGTTCCACCAGGCCGTCGAGCAGCGCTTCCTTGCTCGGCAGATAGTGGTAGAGGGTCATCGCCTCCACGCCCAGCTCACCCGCGAGCCGGCGCATGCTGAGCGACTTGAGGCCGTCGCGGTTCACCAGCCGCCCGGCGGCGTCCAGGATCATTTCCCGGCTGAGACCGGCTCGTTCGCCCCGATTCCGTTTGCCGGCCATGCCGTCCTCCTCCTGCTCTGCGCCCACTGGGTCGCGGGCCGTCCTCGGTGTCCCGGTTGTTCGGTCCGCCCTGCGCCCACTGGGTCCCGGACCGTCCTCGGCGTCCCGGTTCGTTCGGTCCGTTCGGGGCTCGGTCTGCTTGACATTCTTACACCGTAAGTTCAGTCTGCTGCCGGTCCGAGGATTTTTACGATGTAAGAATGCGGGGGAACGATGGACACCCAGGCCATGACCGCCAGAGCCGACACGGCGACCAGCGCGAGCACCGGCGCGAGGAGCGAGGCGGAGGCGCACAAGCGCGTCATCCAGGAGTTCTGCCGCTCCCTGACCGAGCGCCGGACGGAGGACCTCGGGCGTTACCTGCGGCCCGACGTCATCGACCACAACAAGGTGATCCACGGCGAGCCGGACGAGCCCGGTGCTGCCTTCGAAGGTTTCCGGCAGCAGCTGGCGGCCTTCGGAGAGTTCGAGGCGGAGGCGCGGCAGCTCGTCGCCGAGGGCGACACCGTCGTGGCCCGCTTGCTGGTGCGCGGCACCCACACCGGCCACCACCCCCGGATGCCGGAGCCCACGGGCCGTTCCTTCGCGGTGGAACAGATCTGGATCTTCACCTTCCGCGAGGGCCGGATATCCGAGATACGGGCGGTCGGCGATCGCTTGGGGATGTTCCTCCAACTGGGCTGGGATTGGCCCACGGCCGATTGATTCGGTGTTGCCGGGCCGCCGCCCTGATCGGGTGCCAAGCCTGTGCGGCGGCATCCCGTGAGTTCCCCTGAGCCCCGCTGCGCCTCCGAGTCGGTGGCCAGGGGGTTCTTCCTCCTTCGGGTGCTCCGTGGCCTTGTGACGCGACTTCGGTCTTGAAACGTCTCACCACGTCAGACCGATGGTTGGCGCCGGCGGCCGTACGGGACCCGCGCGAGCACTGGGCGCCCGCGTCGGCGGAGGAGCTGGAACGGTTCGAGGCCTACGTGCTGTCCGGGTTCCTCCTCGCGCCGGGTGGGCGACGACACCCGCGCGGGGGAGTCAAGGGCGCGGCCAAGGCGCGTCTGCCGGGCACCGGGCATACCCCACTCTCGTGGGCTTCGTCCTCTCGTGGGCTTTGTCGCGGCCTCGGGCGCCGCGGCGTCGATCGCCGGGCCCATTTCCCACGAAGAGACAGGGCGAACGCTTCTTCTCAGCGTGCCGAATGGAGGGCGGGGGGCCGAGGCGCTGGATTCTTCTCGACTGCCGTGACCAGGGGGGCCAGTTCGGGCTTCCTCGCGGCTTCGTCGAGTGCCTCACGGAGGGCGGTTGCGTTGGTCGGCCGGGCCTCTTGCAGGAGTTTCAGGCCCGTGTCGCTGACGTCGGTGTAGATGCCGCGGCGGTCGGTCGGGCACAGGTAGCGGGAGAGCAGGCCACGGTCCTCCAGGCGCGCGACCAGGCGGGTGGTGGCGCTCTGGCTGAGAACGACCGCGTCAGCGACCTGCTTCATCTGTAGATGTCCGCCCTCGCCGTCGTGCTGGCGGCTGAGCACGTCGAGCAGCGAGTACTCCCGCACGCTCAGGCCGTGCCCGGCCTGGAGGGCGCGCTCGATGTGCGTCTCGATCCTGCCGTGCAGGAGGCAGAGGGCCGCCCATCCATTGGCGAGGGCGGTCAGCGCGGGATCCGTGGCGGTCATGGGCCCGGGCCTCCTTCCGGATATGTCTGAAGTCAGAGGATAACCCCGATCGTCAAATACCAGCTATCGCCGATATGGGGCGTGCGCAAGAAAATTAGCGCCCACCCGGGCCGGGCGGACCGTCGCCGGGCCGGGCGGACCGTCGCCGGACGGGGTGCGGGCTTCTGTCGAGGTGCGGGCCGCGTCGTCCTGCCGAAGAATCGGTCTCGTCCCGGTTCCCCGGCAGCGCACCGGCTGGCGGGTGGGTCACCGCCGTTTCCGGAGAGGTGTTCGACCGATGCAATCAATCTCAGCGGACGTACCGCGCTGATCACCGGATCGACGGCGGGGATCGGCGAGGCGACCGCGCAGGCGCTGGCCGCCGCCGGGGCCGACGTCGTGGTCAACGGCCGCAACGCCGACCGCGTCGCCGAGGCGGCGGAGCGGATCGGGGCGCGCGGCGTCGTGGCCGACGTCGGGACGGCGGAGGGGACGGACGACCTGATCCGGCAGGTGCCCGAGGTCGACGTCCTGGTCAACAACACCGGCGTGTTCGGGCCCCGGCCCGTCTTCGAGATCCCCGACGGGGAGTGGCTGCGGCTCTTCGAGGTGAACGTGCTCTCCGGGGTGCGCCTGGCGCGCCATTACGCGCCCCGGATGGCCGGGCGCGGGTGGGGGCGGGTGATCTTCGTCAGCAGCGAGGCGGGCCTCCAGACGCCGACGGACATGGTCCATTACGGGGTGACCAAGACGGCGCAGCTCGCCGTGTCGCGCGGGATGGCCCAGGAGCTGGCGGGCACCGGGGTCACCGTGAACTGCGTACTGCCCGGGCCGACGATGAGCGGCGGCGTGCTGGCCATGTTCGACGAGCTGTATCCCGGGCTCGACCCGGCGGAGCAGGAGCGGCGCTATCTGGCGGAGAACCGTGCGGCGGCTTCCCTGCTCAAGCGCCTGATCCGCCCCCACGAGGTGGCCAGCATGATCACTTACGTGGCGTCGGAGCAGGCTTCGGCGACCACGGGCAGGGCGCTCGGGGCTGACGGCGGCCTCGTCCCCACGATCGTTCCCTGACGGGCGTCCGGGCGGCGTCCGGCGGGGCTGGGCGGGGGCTGGGTGATGGCCGTCGGACGGTTCGCACCCGGCGGGCCTGCGGTGCAGAAAAGCCCTCACTTGCATTAGCCAGCGTCTGCAACTATTGTTCTTACGTGTAAGGAGCTGCTGCAACTAACGCACTCCGCCTGTACCACCCCGGCGGGTGTCCTCTCCCCCCGGTGTCCGGCTCCCCCGACGAGCCGCCGCACCCGAGGAGCCCGCTCCCCCCGGCCTCGCCCCCATACGAGGCACCGATCGAAAAGGCACCACCATGTCCCTGAAGGAAATCCTCCCCGGCCGTCTCGGCTTTGGCACCGCCCCCCTCGGCAACATGTTCCGCGCGATTCCCGACGAGGACGCCCGCGCCACCGTCGAGGCCGCCTGGGACCAGGGCATCCGCTACTACGACACCGCCCCCTTCTACGGCGCCGGCCTCGCCGAGGAGCGCCTGGGCCAGGTCCTGGCGACCAAGCCCCGCGACGCCTACGTCCTGTCCAGCAAGGTCGGCCGGGTCATCCTGGACGAGATCGAGACCGAGGTCCCCGACTTCGGCGAGAAGGGCGGCCTGTTCGAGCACGGCAACCCCAACAAGGTCCTCCACGACTGGACCGCCGACGCCACCGAGCGCTCCATCGAGGGCACCCTGCGCCGCATGGGCACCGACCGCCTGGACATCGTCTGGGTCCACGACATCGCCCAGGACTTCCACGGCGACGCCTGGGTCAGCAAGTTCGAGGAGGCCCGCACCGGCGCCTTCCGCGTCCTGTCGCGCCTGCGCGACGAGGGCGTCATCAAGGCCTGGGGCCTGGGCGTCAACAAGACCGAGCCCATCGAGCTGACCCTCGCCCTGGACGAGCCCCAGCCCGACGGGTTCCTGCTGGCCGGCCGCTACACCCTCCTCGACCACTCCCACGCCCTGCAGCGCCTGCTGCCGCTGGCGCAGGAGCAGAACGTGGACATGGTCGTCGGCGGCCCCTACAGCTCCGGCATCCTGGCCGGTGGCACCAACTTCGAGTACCAGCAGGCCCCGCCGCACATCATCGAGAAGGTCAAGCGCCTCAAGGCCCTCACCGACAAGCACGGCATCAGCATCAAGGCCGCCGCGCTCCAGTTCTCCCTGGCCCACCCCGTGGCCGCCGCCGTCATCCCCGGCGCCACCCGGCCCAGCCGCATCGCCGAGGACACCGCCGCCCTGACCGAGAACATCCCGGCCGCCTTCTGGACCGACCTGCGCGCCGCCGGCCTGGTCAGCCCCGCCGCCCCCCTCCCCAACGGCGCCTGACCACCCCCATCCCCCCCACATCCCCCCACACCAGCACCACCCCCCGGAGAAACACCATGGCCTCGACGTCCGTCAGCCGCATCGTCCCCGCCTCGCCCGAGAAGGTCTGGAGCCTCATCGGCGGCTTCGACGCCCTCCCCGACTGGCTCCCCTACATCCCCCAGAGCACCGCACTCGAAGGCGGCCGGGTCCGCCGACTGACGAACCCCGAGGGCGAGGTCATCATCGAACGCCTCGTGGACTTCAACGAGACCGAACGCCACTACAGCTACGCCATCCTCCAGGCCCCGTTCCCCGTCAACGGCTACGTCTCCACCATCCGCGTCCACACCGTCCCTGGCCGCGACGATGTCGCCGAGGTGCAGTGGTCCGGACGCTTCAACCCCGAAGGCGCCACCGAGCAGGAAGTCGTCGACCTCTTCACCGGCATCTACGCCGACGGCCTCGACGCCCTGAACCAGACCCTCTCGGCCTGACACCGGGGTCAACCGCTGCCGGCCCCACCTCGCGGCCCGGGTACGCACCCCCCGTACCCGGGCCGCTGTGCGCCTGGGGCATGGGGTCGTTCAGGGGCCGGACTGTCCGGGACTGCCGATGCGGCAGGCAAGGCGGGGCGTAGCCCAAGCGCCCCGTCCGCGCACGCGGTGCCCGGGCGTGGGCGCCGCGCACGTACAGCGAGTTCGTCGTGCGCGGCATCGTGCACTCCAAGATGGTGGCCACCGTCCCGACGTTGGCCGAGCGGCGCGCGCTGTGGCGCCGTGGCCTGGCCCGGGGCGCGGCCGTCGCCGGGGAAGGGGCCTGGCGGATCGCGGAGGGGGCGGTGGCCGCAGTCGGCGAAGAGCCGATCAGCCGGCCGTGAGGGCGTCGGCGACCTGCTGCCGGTTGCGGCACCCTGCTTGACCACGAGTGCTCGTCGGCTCGGCAGGGCGCGCTCCGGAGACGTCGGCGCGAAGGGCGGTCGTTCAGCTTGATCGGGCGGGTACTTGGGGCGCCGACGCACCACGTCCGCCGGTCCCTGTACCAGAGCGGGCGGCGTCCGCTCTCACCTCGCGGCAGTGCTCCGAGCGGAATGTGGCCGTCAGCGATGGCCGTTGAGCATGACCGTCAGGGATGGCCGCCGCTGACGGTCATGCTTGCGTCGGGACCACGGTGTTTGGCGAGAAGGGCCACTTCCGGTGGTGGCGGCCGACGCGCTCGCGGGTGCCGACGACGCGGAACCCGGCCCGGGCCCGCTCGGCGCGCCCGGGCCGCCGCGTGGTGGCGACGCGGGGCGCCGTACAACCGTGAGGCGTCCCCGGTACAACCGTGACGCGTCCGCCGCACAGCCGTGACGCCTCCGCCGCACAGCCGTGACGCGGATGCCGGTGGTGGCCGTTACCCGCGGGCCTCGATGCCGAGTTCGGTGAGCAGGCCGCGCACCCGGTGCTCGATCGCGTCGCGGATGGGGCGGACGGCGTGGACGCCCTGTCCGGCGGGGTCGTCGAGCGTCCAGTCGAGGTAGCGCTTGCCCGGGAAGACGGGGCAGGCGTCGCCGCAGCCCATGGTGATGACGACGTCGGATACCTGGACGGCGTCGGCGGTCAGGAGCTTCGGTGCCTCGGCGGAGATGTCGACGCCGACCTCGCGCATCGCCTCGACCACGGCCGGGTTGACCGTTTCGGCGGGGGCGGAGCCGGCGGAGCGGACGTCGACGCGGTCGCCGCCGAGGTGGGCGAGGAAGGCGGCGCCCATCTGGGAGCGTCCGGCGTTGTGGACGCACACGAAGAGGACCGAGGGCTTCCGGGATTCAGACACGCGCGGAGACCTCCGGGGCGCCGGTCGGCCGTTCGGTGGGCGGCGGGGGGAAGCGGCGGCGGGCGGCCAGGGCGACGTAGACGAGGCCGATGAGGACGGGGACCTCGATGAGGGGGCCGACGACGCCGGCGAGCGCCTGGCCCGAGGAGGCGCCGAAGGTGGCGATGGCGACCGCGATGGCCAGTTCGAAGTTGTTGCCCGCCGCGGTGAAGGCGAGCGTGGTCGCGCGCGGATAGTCCAGGCCGACGGCGCGGCCCAGCGCCATCGATCCGGCCCACATGACGCCGAAGTAGACCAGGAGCGGCAGCGCGATGCGGGCGACGTCGAGCGGTCGCGAGGTGATCGCGTCGCCTTGGAGGGCGAAGAGCACGACGATGGTGAACAGCAGCCCGTACAGGGCGAAGGGGCCGAGGCGGGGGACCAGCTTCGACTCGTACCAGGTGCGGCCCTTGGCCTTCTCGCCCAGGCGGCGGGTGAGGTACCCGGCGGCGAGCGGAATGCCCAGGAAGATCAGCACCGAGCGGGCGATCTCCCACACGGACACGTCCAGCGCGGTGGTCTCCAGACCCAGCCACCCCGGCAGGACGGACAGGTAGAACCAGCCCAGCCCCGCGAACGCGATCACCTGGAAGACGCTGTTGAGCGCCACCAGGACGGCGGCGGCCTCGCGGTCGCCACAGGCGAGGTCGTTCCAGATGATCACCATCGCGATGCAGCGGGCCAGGCCCACGATGATCAGACCCGTCCGGTACTCGGGCAGGTCCGGCAGGAACAGCCAGGCCAGGGCGAACATCACCGCGGGCCCCAGCACCCAGTTCAGCAGCAGCGACGGCACGAGGAGGCGGCGGTCGCGGGTGACCGTGTCGAGGCGGTCGTAGCGGACCTTGGCCAGCACCGGGTACATCATCACCAGCAGCCCGAGCGCGATGGGCAGCGAGACCCCGGTGACCGTGACCTTCGCCAGCGCGTCCCCCAGACCGGGAACGAGACGGCCCAGGCCGAGACCGGCGCCCATCGCGGCGAGGATCCACACGGCGAGGTACCGGTCGAGGAAGGACAGCCGGGCCGCCACCGTGGCGGTGGCCGCGCCGGTCACGAGGGGACCTCGGCCGTCTCGGGCAGGGGCCGCCCCGGAAGGGGCCTCTCGGGCAGGGGCCGCCCGGCGGGGCGGGTGAGGATGCCGGCGAGGCGGTCGGTCGTCTCCGGCAGCAGCCGGTAGTACACCCATGTCCCCCGCCGCTCGGAGGCGATCAGCCCGGCCTCGCGCAGCAGCTTGAGGTGGTGGGAGACGGTCGGCTGCGACAGTTCGAAGGCCGGGGTGAGGTCGCAGACGCACACCTCACCCCCGGCCCGGGAGGCGATCATCGACAGCAGTCGCAGCCGCACCGGGTCGCCCAGGGCCTTGAAGACCTTCGCCAGTTCCACCGCCTGGTCCTCGGCGAGCGGCGCGATCAGCAGGCCGGGGCAGCAGTCGTCGGGGCCGTCCTGCCCGAGGACCCGCAGTTCTTGTTTCGACATGCTTCTATATTGACGTTCTTCGATGCGAGGGCGCAAGCTTGTATCGATTTCCATCGATACAGCCAGGTGAGGAGAGTGTCATGTCCCGTGTCCAGCTCGCTCTGCGCGTCGCCGATCTGGAAGGCTCGATCGCCTTCTATTCGCGACTCTTCGGCACCGAACCGGCCAAGCGCCGCCCCGGCTACGCCAACTTCGCCGTCACCGAGCCACCGCTGAAGCTCGTCCTCATCGAGGGCGACTCCGGCCAGGACACCCGCCTGGACCACCTCGGCGTCGAAGTGGAGAGCGCCGACCAGGTCACCGCCGCGACCGAGCGCCTGAAGGAGGCCGGACTGGCCACCTTCGAGGAGAACGACACCACCTGCTGCTACGCCTTGCAGGACAAGGTCTGGGTGACCGGCCCGGGGAAGGAGCCGTGGGAGGTCTACGTCGTCAAGGCCGACGCCGACACATCCCTCGGCACGAGCGCCGACACCATGCCGAAGGGGTGCTGTGACGCTTCGGCACGTGACGCTTCGGCATGTGATGTTTCGGCACGTGACGCCTCCGCCTGTGGCGCTCCTGAAGGGCGGGTGGCGGAACCGGGCCGGGGATGAGCGCCGTCAGGCGAATACCGCACGCCTCGGGAAACGGCCTGAAGTAGAGCGGTCCGCCGGAAAACGGTTGGACAGTCCGCCTTCCGTCCGATGGGATCGGTGATCGGCTGGTGTGCGCGTCGGCGTTCGGCGGTTTCGGCAGTGTCGGCGGTTTCGGCGGCGTCGTCGCCGATGGCATCCGGTCGCTGACGTTACGGGGTCGCCGGTGACGCGAAGCCACCTCGGCCGCCGGAATTGCCGAAGTCGCCGAAGCAGTCGACGGCGTATACAGCGTATACGCCGTCGAACTCACCGAACTTGTCGAACTCACCGAACTCACCGAACTCGCCGAAGGCGCCGTTCCTGCACAACTCGTCGCGCCGTTCGACGAGTTCGACCGATCCGCGGAGGGGATTCCTGTTGTCTGCTGGTGATGGGTTGGGAAGTGGTCCGCGTTCTGAGGACGTGTCCATCGATATCGATACCGCGCTCGTACGGCGGCTGATCGCCGCGCAGTTTCCGCAGTGGGCCGATCTGCCCGTCAAGCCGTCCCGCACCCAAGGGTTGGACAATGCCACTTACCGGCTGGGCGAGTCGATGTCCGTGCGGCTTCCCCGTTATCCCCGGTGGGAGGGGCAAGTGGCGCGGGAACAGCGGTGGCTGCCGTGGCTCGCTCCCCAGTTGCCGTTGCCCATCTCCGTACCGCTGGCCCAGGGTGCTCCGGGCGAGGGGTACCCCTTCCCGTGGTCCGTCTACCCGTGGCTCGACGGCGAGGCGGTGGTCCCCGAGGAGCTGGCCGACCTGGAGCGAACGGCCAAAGACCTGGCCGGGTTCCTCTCCGCGTTGCAGGGCATCGATGCCGCCGGTGGCCCGCCGCCGGAATGGAGCAACGCGTTCCGTGGCGTGGATCCGCACGACGAGCGGGACTCGGCGGTCGTGGCGACACGGCTGCGGGCCCGCATCGCGGCTCTGGAGGGGCTGGTCGACACGGACGAGGTCACCGAGGTGTGGGAGACGGCTCTGGCCGCGCCACCGTGGGATGGACCGCCGGTGTGGGTCCACGGTGATCTCGCCCCCTCCAACGCCCTGGCCGTCGACGGCCGGCTCAGCGCCGTCATCGACTTCGGAACCCTGGCCGTGGGTGACCCGGCGTGCGACTTGATCTCCGCCTGGACGATTCTGGACGCCCCGTCCCGGGAGGTCTTCCGCGCGGAGCTCGCGGTCGACGACGCGACGTGGGCCCGGGGCCGCATATGGGGACTGTCGGCTGTACTGCCGTCCCCGGACGACCTGGCCGGGGACGATCCGCGACGTGCCGCAGCCGCCCGCCGTCGTCTGGACGAGCTCGTCGCCGATCACCGGGAGCGCGGGAACGGCTGAATCACCGGCCGGGTGGCCTCCGGGCGATCGTGCCCGGCCGACCGTGTCCGGGTGATCGTGCCCGGCCGCCCAAGCCCGGGTGACTGGCCGGGTGATAGTTCCGGTCGGTCGATCGGTCGGTCGATCCGTCGGTCGATCCGTCGTGACCGGGTGACCAGCCGGGGATAGTTCCGATCGGTCGGTCGATCCGTCGTCTCCGGGTGGTCGTCGTCGGTTGTCCCCAGTCGGACGAGTACGAGCGATTGCCCGCGCCCCCGTACGGATCGCGGAACCGGGCACCACCTGAGGACCGGTCGGCGCACGGCCGATCGCCGGTCGGTCCTCAGGGGCAGGGGACTTCGCGCATCCGTCAGCGGTGGCTTGTCGGTGCCGGGTCGTGGAACTTCACCTCCGGGTTGGCGCCCGAAGGGCCGTCCAGCAGGGGCTGCGGTATTCGGCGGAGGTGCTGGTCGAAAAAGGCGCCGACGTAGGCGCGGGTGATGTCGGCCGAGCGCGCCCCGGTCAGCGGGGGCTTCGGACCGGGGCGGTCGAGCTGATCGCTGAGGGCGGGGATGTCGGTGAAGGTGAAGTGGTCCGAACCGGCGACGGTCAGCCAGCGCTTCCAGCCGTCGAAGCGGGACCACGCCTCGTCCCAGGTCTTGTCCTCGCCTCCCGGGCGGTGGGTCTCGTCGTCGGTGCCCAGCAGCATGAACGGGCGACCGTTGAGACCGCTGGCAGGTACGGGAGAGCCGAAGGTGCCATCCATATTGACGCCCGCGGTGATACGGCGGTCCGTCGCCATCGCCGGCACCGCGCTCGCGCCGCCGAGCGAGTGGCCGACCATGCCGATCCGCTTGGTGTCGATCAGGCCGGCGTGCGGCCACGCCGGGTTGGGACCGGTCAGCCGGTCCAGGACGAAGGAAACGTCCTTGGCGCGTCCTTCGGCGGCGTACTTGATGTCCTCCAGTGTCTTGACCTTGTCGCAGGCGAGACAGGTGAGCATCCGTCCACCCGGGAACGCCGTGCCCGCGGACTCGTACGCGTGGTCCACCGCGGCCACCACGTACCCCCTGCTGGCGATGTCCTCGGCGAGAGCGGTGACGGTGTAGCGCGAGACGCTGAACCCGGGGGAGAGCACCACGAGCGGGTACCTGCCGTGGAGGGGCCGGGCGTGCTCGCGGCTGTGCGTCGCCGTGGAGCTCACCTTTTCGGCCGGGATGTCGTCCAGTTCGGTGCCTTCGAGCATCAACCGGACTTCCTCGGTGGTGGCGTACCGCGCGGGTCTGCCGGTACCGGGCCGCGCGGGGAAGTACGTGGTGACCATGAGTTCACGGACCTTCGCCGTCGGCACCCAGGGGTCCGGGCGGTGACGGTCGACGAGGTGGAGCGTGTCGCGACCGACCGCGAACGGCCCGGTGGGACGGGGTAAGGCGAGGCCCGCCGCGCGCGGATCGGCGCTGACGGCAGCGGTCTGGGCGGTCTGAGCGCTTTGGGCGGCGGGGGAAGCCGGAGTGGTCGGGGAAGTGAGAGCGGTCGGGGAAGACGGAGCGGTCGGGGCAGTCTGGGTGATATGGGCGGTATAGGTCGTCTGGGGCGCGGCGGTAGGCGCCGGGGCCGCCCAGGCGGTGCCGGCCGCGGCGACGGGGAGCGCGGCGAGCGTGAGCGCGAGTGCGGCGGCACGGGAACGGTGAGTGATGCGATTCATGAGTCGACGTTAAGTCGCTTGGCTCAACTGGCACATCAACCTCTGGTCTGGCCTTGACCCGGAGGTGATGTCAGGGGTGCCCCCTACATTCTTCCGCCCACCCTCAGCGATTCTCTCGGAGCCTTTCGGGGCGCTGTGGGCAGCAATGCATTTCGGGGACGAGCGGGTACGACTTGAGTCCCATGCGGGGGAGCGCGCGGCGCACGCACGGTACATCGGGACCGATACCGATGCCGCATACCGGGCGAGAGAACCCGGATAGACCGGCCTCGACCCGCACACCACCCAAGACCTGAACACCCATCACACGGAGACTCCCACAGAGGCCGATATCTTCTCCCGATAGATACGAGAGATACGAGAGATACGAGGAGTAAGAGATGAACAGGGAGTCGAGTTCTTGACTGCGCGAAGCGAGTCGATGGTGGTAACCCCGCCGTTCGTCGATAAAAACCAGCCGGCGGCTTTGGAACTCGCGGGGCTGCACAAGGAGTTCGGCACCTACACGGCGGTCGAGAGCGCGCATTTGTCGGTGGCTCCCGGTTCGTTCTACGGACTGGTCGGTCCCAACGGCGCCGGGAAAACCACCACCCTGTCGATGGCGGTCGGTCTGCTGCGTCCTGACGGGGGACGGGCCCGGGTCTTCGGAGTCGACGTGTGGGAGGAGCCCGAGCGGGCCAAGGCCTTGATGGGGGTGCTCCCGGACGGCTTGGCGCTGCCCGAGCAGCTCACCGGCCGGGAACTGCTCACGTATCTGGGACGGCTCAGGGGTCTCGACAGGGCGACCGTCGCCGCGCGGGTCGAGGAGCTGCTCACGGTGCTGGAGCTGACCGGCGACGTGGAGCGGACGCTCGTCATCGACTACTCCACCGGCATGCGCAAGAAGATCGGCTTGGCCACCGCCCTGCTGCACGGGCCGAGGCTGCTCGTCCTGGACGAACCGTTCGAGGCGGTGGACCCGGTGTCCGCGGCGACGATCAAGCGGATTCTGCGGCGTTTCGTGGCGTCCGGCGGTTCCGTCCTGCTGTCCAGTCATGTGATGGCCCTGGTCGAGCAGCTCTGCGACACCGTGGCGGTCATGGCCAAGGGGCGGGTGGTGGTGGAGGGCCCGGTGGACCGGGTGCGGGGCGGCAAGACGTTGGAGGAGACCTTCGTCGAGCTCGTCGGTCACGATGCCGGCGGCGGGGAAGGGCTGTCGTGGCTGTCGCACTGATCCAGATGAAGCTCGCCGTCCTGCGGCGGGACCTCACCGGCCCTCGGGCGGGCTGGGTGTTCGGCGGCGCGCTGGCCGGCCTGACGCTGGCGGCCGGAACCATCGCCCTGGCCACGGTGAAGGCGCGGGATGCGGGAACGGTCCGGGACGTGCTCGCCGTCGCGTTCGCCCTCTGGACGCTCGGCTGGATGCTGGGGCCCGTCTACACCGGGCAGCCGGTGCTGCGGCCCGAGCAGTTCGCGCTGCAGCCGATCCCGCGCCGCAGGCTGGCGCTGGGGCTGCTCGGCTCCGCGTTCGTCGCGGTGACCACCGCGGTCTCGCTGGTGGCCTTCGCCGCCCTGCTGGTCTTCGGCATACGCCTCGGCGCCGCGCCCGCTCTGGTGGCGGTGCCCTGTCTGCTGCTGCACCTCGCGGTGGTGGTGCTGCTGTCGCGGCTGATGGGGCGCCTGTTCGGGGCGCTGTCCCGCTCCCGCGTGGGCGCGGCGATCAGCGCGGTACTCAGCGGGGCGCTCCTGGTGGCGAGCTCGTCCGGCTGGATCGTGCTCACGGCCCTCGACCCCGTCCTGACGAGGGGGTTCTCCGATGCTTTCGCCACGGCCGTGCGGGTCCTGCCGTCCGGCTGGGGCGTCGTCGCGGTCGAGGCGTCGTCCCGCTCGGACTGGACGACGACGGTGTCGGCAACGGCCGGTCTGGTGGTGCTCCTGGCGCTGCTGTGGCTGATGTGGACGCGCTCGCTGGGGCCGGTCCGGTGGGCCCGGCCGACGGTGCGCGGTTCGGCGGCCGACCGTGCCGAGCCCCGCGGCTGGGCGGCGACGAGCCCGACGGGCGCGGTGTACGCCAAGGAGCTGCGGACCTGGACCCGGGACCCACGGCGGTTGCAGGGCCTGATCATGCCGCCGGTCTTCGCGGTGCTGAGCTGCCTGGTGCCGCTGGCGTTCGGCTCGTCCGCGTTCCTGCCGTTCCTGGGCGCGGTCACCGCCCTGATGGGCGCCGCCGCGTCCGGGAACCTCTACGGCCAGGACGGCACATCGCTGTGGCTCACGCTGCTCACGCCCGGCAGCGAGCGGGCCGACGTGCGCGGCCGGCAGTTGGCGTGGCTGGTGCTGTTCACGCCGATGACCCTGCTGCTCACGGTGGTGGGCCTGGCCGTGGCCGGCCAACCGGACCTGACGCCCTGGGCGCTGACCGCCACGTTCGCCGTCCTCGGTGGCGGGGCGGGCCTGGTGCCGCTCGTCGGGATCGACCAGCTCGCACCCGGACCCGACCCGCGGGCAAGTAAGAATGCGCCGATGGACCACTCGGACGTCGCGGGTCAGGCGTTCGCGATGCTCTTCCTGGCACTCGGGACGGCGGCGCCCGCGCTGGCCGTCGTGGCGGCGGGCGAACTCCTCGGCACCCCGGCACTGACATGGGCCGGGGTGCCGGTGGGCCTCGTCACCGGCGTCCTGGCGTATGCGGTGCTCGGCCGGGTGGCCCACGGGAAGTTGGTCAAGCGCGGGCCCGAATTGCTGTATCTGATGCAGAAGGGCAAGGAGCAGCAGGCCAAGACGGAACCGGGAACGTCGTTCGTCAAGTCGCTGCCGAAACGCCGGCAGCGGTTGCTGTGGAGCAGTTTCTTCGTCGGCTGCATAGCGCTGTTCCCACAGGCGCTGGTGCCAACCCTGATGAAGGCGTCGGGGAATGTGGAGCCCCTGTGGTTCCTGGCGCTGCGTCTGCGGGGGGAGTGGCAGTGGCCGGTGATCGCCCTGATGTATGCGATCGGGGCGCTGTCCTTTACGGTGTCGGCGCTGATCGTGGTCAGCGCGCTTCGTGCGGCGCGGGCCCGTACCTGACGGCGAATTGCCGTAACTCACTTCGGGGTGACGGCACTTGGTTCGGGAATTGCCGTGCGGGGGATTGCCCGGGTCTCTGGGGAAGGGGCCCGGGCTCTTCCTTGTAAGGGTTGATCGACGTATGGCCCGTAAGGACAATTTCCTGACTCATGCACTCGCGGACTCGTGGGTTCGCGGGCTCGCTCACTCGGGCCGATGCCGTAACGCCGTCACCGGCCCGATTTCGTCACCGACCGAGAGAGGCTGGCATGCACGACGTACGCCGGGCGCGGATAGCCGACCACCCCACACTCGTGGAGTGCGTCCAGCGGTGGTGGGGCGACTCCCGCACCCCTGAACAGGCACGGGAACTCTCCCTGCTGCTGCCCCGGCTCTTCCTGCAGCACTTCGCGGGCACCAGTCTGGTGCTGGAGGACGAGACGGGGATCCGGGCGTTCCTGGTGGGTTTCCACTCCGCCGACCACGCGCACGAGGCGTACATCCACTTCGTCGGTGTGGACCCGGAGCTGCGCAAGCGCGGGGTGGCCCGTCGGCTCTACACCGCCTTCTTCGAGCACGCGGCGGCGGCCGGCCGCACCGAAGTACGCGCCGTCACCTCGCCGCGGAACACCGGATCGATCGCGTTCCACCGGGCCATGGGCTTCGAGCCGGACGCGGGGGACGAGGAAGTGGACGGCCTCCCGGTACACAGCGACTACGACGGCCCGGGCCAGGACCGGGTGACCTTCCGCAAGAAGCTCGGCGCGCCGGAGGCCGGTACGTCGGGGGCCCGTGAGCCGGAGGCCCGCGCGCCGGAGGCCCGCGCGCCGGAGGCCCGCACGTCGGAGGCCCGCGAGCCGGAGCCCCGCACGCTGGAGCCCTTCACGACGCGCGCGGCGGTGCCGGAGGACTTCGACGCCGTCGTCGCGGTGATCGACGACTGGTGGGGCCGTCCCGCCTCCCGCGACCTGACCCGGGTGTTCGTCAACCACTTCCACGAGACGAGCCTGATCGCCGAGCGCGACGGCGAGCTGGCGGGCTTCGTCATCGGCTTCCTCTCCCCGTCCAACCCGCGGGAGGCGTACATCCACTTCACCGGGGTCGCCCCCGCCTGGCGGCGCACCGGACTGGGCCGCTTCCTGTACGAGCGGTTCTTCGCCATGGCGCGCGCGAACGGCCGGACCGTCGTCAAGGCGCTCACCTCACCGCAGAACGACCGCTCCATCGCCTTCCACCGGGCCCTCGGCTTCACCCCCTCCGCCCCGATCGCGGACTACGACGGCCCGTCGCTGGACCGGGTCACCTTCCGACGCGAACTCTGAGCCGCCTCTCCGGGAATCGGGCAGCCACGCCGCCTGAGTGCCGGGTGCTCGTCCGGTGGTGTGGCTGACCGGCGGTGTGCCCACCCGATGGTGTGCCCACCCGGCGGTGTGGCCGACCCGGCACGGCGCGCGGGCCGGACCTGAGATCCCGCTCCCAAGTTGGGCGCGCTGCACCACGCGCCGGGCCCCGCCGATCCGGCAGGGCCCGGCACGCGGCGATCAGCAGAGGCCCACGCCCGGGAGCTCGTTGTCCGGTGAGCGGAAGTAGATGTTGGAGATGTAGCCGTGGTACTGGGGGAGGTAGGCCCACCACCGGTTGGTGTAGGGCGGGACGGTGACCTCCTGGCCCTCCTTCTGGCAGCCGACGAGCACCTCGACGCCCGCGGGCAGATGCGTGAGCACCGTCGAGTCGGTGGTCGTCCCGGAGCGGACCCGGACGCCGGTGCCCCAGGTCTCGAACCAGGTGCCCGCCGGGCGGCCGATCCCCGGCAGGTTCAGTGAACGGGTGAGCCGGCCGAGGTCCGTGTACGCCTTGCCGAACGTGGTGTCGGTGCCGTGCAGGCTGAAGACGGCCACGATGTAGCGGTCGCCCGTACCGACCGTGCCGGTGGTGTGCAGCGCCCGGCGCCGGGTGTCGACATCGGTCACGCCTGCCCGGCCGCGGGCCGAGGGCGCGTCCGTGCCGCTGCTCGCCGCGGAGGGTCGCGTGGCGGCGTCCGCCGCGGTCGCACCGGTGCCGCCCGTGCCGGACGGTTCGCCGTTGAGGCAGTCACTGCCGGAGCCGAAACCGGACCACCCCTGTTTCACCGCCCACGGGCCGTTGAAGGCACCCGGGATGCCGAAGCGCTGGTCGAAACCGTCGGTGCCGCAGCGGGTGGACTGCCGCAGGTTGCCCATGACGAAGTCCCGGACCGGCGCCGGCGCCTGATCGAGCAGGTAGCGGTAGATCTTCACCGTGTCGGCCGCCGACAGGGCGGTGTAACCCCAGGTGGTCGGGGTGGACGCCGGAGGCGGGGCGGTGTCGGTCAGGCCCAGGCGCGTGACCATCCGGTCGACGATGGTCCCTTTCCCGTTGAGGTTCCAGTAGTAGCTCGCGGCGTCGTCGTCGCTGCTGCGCAGCATCGCGTCCAGCCGGGTGCGGTCGGCGGCGGGGATCTCGTAGGTCGGGCCGCGGTTCCACAGGTAGTCGAGTGCGATGAGCAGTTTGACGACCGAAGCCGACCGGAACTGGGTCCGGGTGTTGAGCTGCTCGGTGAAGCCGCCGGTCTGCCGGTCGAAGACCGCGACCCCGGCCGTCACTCCGGCGGGCACGTCGATCCGTGCGTCGCGCACGCGGGCCCGCACGGGATCTCCGTCCGGAGCGGCCACCGGGTCCGGTGCCGGGGCGGCGGTGGCGGTGGTGCCCGAGACCGCCGTCACCAGCGCCGCGCCCAGCAGGGCGAGCACCGGTATGCGGCGCGTCCGTCGTACCGGCCGCCGAAGGGCGGCGCGCCCCGGATCCGGCGCGGTCGCGCCCGGGCGTGGAAGGGATGTGGTCGTTGTGGTGGTACGTGGTGCGCTGACGGACACGTCGCCCCCTATGACGATGCGCTCTCGGCCTGCCGCCAGGGCCCGGCCGAACGTCCTGTACCTGCCAGAAATGAACGAGAACAGCGTGTCCTATGTGAGGGGTGGTCGGGTAGGGGAATTTGAGTCCCGTGTGCGTCGTGCGCATCGCACGCATCGTGTGCTTCTGCTGTCTCTGCCATCCCTGTTGTCCCTGCCGTGCCTGGTGTGCCTGCTGTCCCCCTGGAGTCGTCCGACACCGCCCCGGCCACGTTCCTGCGGCACCTGTGTCACTCCCGCCACGTCCGGCGCCCCCACCGCCCACACCACCTGACTCGTCTCCCCGCGCCCGTACATATGCTCGTCCGCACGCGCCACGCCAGGGCGCTGGACTACGCTCGGCCCTCAGCACGCCCCCGCCGGGCCCAGAGCGGTACGCGCCCCGGCGCCGGGCCGAGAGCACCGGGAGGTCGCCGTGAGCCGTGAGTGGACCATCGACTCCATCGCACACGCCCTGTCCCCGGAGCGACGTCACGAGTTCCTGCGCGAGATCAACCTCACCCCCGTTTCCGGTCTGCCGGCCGTACTGGAGCGCTGGATCCGGCTCGCCACCGCCCGGCGGGAGATGTCCGACACGGTGCGGGCGGCCGAGGCCCACCACGCCGCGCACGGCGTGCTCCCGCCCGGGCTGGAACCCACCGACGAAGCCACCGCCCACCTGGACGAGCTGCGCGCCCACTGGCGCGCCGAACAGGGCCGCGGCGCCGCGTGACCTGGCGGTTCCTGACGGGCCCGCATACGCTCGACCAGCTCGCCGGGCTTCCGCCGGAGGCCCGTCCACCGGTGCTGGCACTGATCGAGCGGCTGGAGGAGGACCCTTACCGGTGCTCGGCGCCGTTCGGGCACGATGACGGGCTCACGCGTGAGGCGGTCTTCGGCGACTGGGGCACGATGGTCGTCCTGTGCAATCCGGACACCTGCCAGGTCACGATGCTGGCCGTGGCCTGGACGGGCTGAGCGGCGCCTCGGACCGGAGCGACGCGCCCTCCGACCGGGGCGACGCGCCCTCCGACCGCCCCCCTCCCCAACTCGGCGCCCCCTTCCCCAGTCCGGCGATGCCTCCGGCCGCCCGCCGCTCCCTCCGAACGCCGGTTACGGCTTGCCGACGTGCAGGACGTGCATCCCGGTCGGCCCGGCGCGGTGGCTCCGCACCTCCAGCCCGGCCGCGCGGCACTGCTCCTCCAGGTACTCCGGGGCGAGCCGCAGCTTGGGGTAGCTGCTGGCCTGTAGGTCCCAGGAGTTCCCCGTACGGACATGGACCAGGTCGTGAACCATCACCGTGTCCTCGTCCTGGTAGTCGAGGAAACAGGTGAACAGCCGGTCCTCCGTGTTGCGTACGGGGATGAAGCGGTCCGTTCCCTTCAGTTCCCGGGTGAGATCGCGGTAGGTCGCGATGAAACGACCGCCGGGGCGCAGGGCCTGGGCGATCTCCGAGAGGAGCGTGCGCACGTCCGCCTTGCCGGGCAGGTGGAGGAGGGTGTCGCCCATGCACACGACGGCCGTCACGGTGCCGGGTCCGGTTTCCTCGGACAGCGCCCCTCGTATGTCGCGGTGTACGGGGCGGATGGCCTGGGCCGCTCCCTCCTCCGCCGCGTTCAGGGCGAGTTCCTTGAGCAGCGGGGCGCTGGTGTCCACGGCGATGACGGGCGAGAATCCGAGCCGGGCCAGCGCCAGCGTCTGGGCGCCGGAACCGCAACCGAGGTCGACGGCCACCTCGTTCCCGGACGTGGAGACCACGCCCAGTTCCCGCAAAAGCCCGGCCTGCCCCACGGCGGCGGCGGGGATGTCACCGCCGAGCATCCAGGTGTAGTGCTTCGCGAGCAGACGGTGGTAGTGCTCAACGGCGGACGCCATGAGGGGCCTTTCGTGTGTCGGGGTCGGTTCTTTCTCTTCGGGACCGGGTGCCGGTACGGCGCGGTGCGGCAAGGCAAGGCAAGGCAAGACGCGGTGCGGCGAGGCGAGGCAAGGCAAGGAAAGACAAGGCAAGGAAAGACAAGGCGTGGCACGGCACGGCATGACGCGGCGTGGCTGCCTGACGATTCGACGATGCTGCCGGTCCGTTCGAGCGCTCTGCCGCTCTGCCGGTTCCTTCGAGCGCTCCGCCGACCCGAGCAACCGCGCCGACCAGGGTCATTCGGTGACTCGTGAGAGGGCAAGGGACCGGGCGAAGGCGGCGAGCTCCCGGAAGTCGTCCTCACGCAGGCCGATCCGCGGATTGACGTGGTGCAGGAGCCCCGGCCCGCGGTGGTGCGCGGTCACGTACGCCTGGTCCGGGTCGCCCTGTTCGTCGTCCACCCAGGCGAAGGGACGACCGTCGGCGTACTCCACCAGGGGACCGGTCTTCCAGTGGACCCCGTCGGGGCGTTCGCGGAGCAGGGCATCGCCGAAGTCGACGTAGGGGAGCGCGGGCAGGCCGAGGACCGGGCCGATCCAGCGGTTGGCGTCGCCCATCCATGTCGTGGCCCAGCACAGGTCGTAGCCGAGCCGGAGCAGGGCTCGTCCGTGCTGCGGGTTGAGCCAGAGCTGTAGGGGGCGGTAGCGCCGGATGGGTCCTTCTAGGGCGTCCGCCGATCCGCCGTCCTGGGGCATCCTGAGCGTGGTGTAGCCCTCGGGGCACCTCTCCGGTTCGGCCGCATACGGGTTGAGCGGCCCGTCCACGTCGAGGAACAGCAGCGGTCGGCTCACGAATCCCCCTGGTCCTGCCTGCCGTCGGCACGTCGTCGCAGCTTAATCGCGGTGATCGTCTCGGCGGTAGGCGCTTCCCGCCGGGCACGCCCCTGACCCGAGCCACGCGAACCACGCGTTCGGGATCCCTGACCCGAAGGACTCTCGATCAGCGGCCGTACACCGTGCCAGACTCCGCGCGTGACTCCTCTCGCAACATTGCGCGCCCGGATCCGGACCGAGGTCAACACGCGCGTACACGGCGGCGATCTGCACCTGGAGCGGTACGACAGGCCGTACGGCGATCGCGGGCTGCTCGACGCGGACGACGTGGCGTGGCGGGTGCACGGCCACCCGACCGGCATGCTCACCGGCGGTTTCGCCGCGCTCATGCTCCAGTCGCTGCACCCGCTCGCCATGGCCGCCGTGGACGAGCACTCCGACTTCCGCACCGATCCGGTAGGGCGGCTGCACCGCACGGTCGGGTTCGTCACGACCACCACGTTCGGATCGACGCGAGCGGCGCGGGACGCCATAGAGGCGGTCCGGCGCGTGCACACCCGCATACGCGGGACGGCTCCCGACGGACGGCCGTACCGTGCCGACGACCCGCGCCTCCTCACCTGGATACACGTCGCCGAGGTGTCCTGCTTCCTGGCCGGCTACCAGACCTTCGCCGGCACCCCGCTCTCGCCCGCGGAACGCGACCGGTACTTCGCACGCGTCGCGGTCACCGCGGAGGAACTGGGCGCGGAGGAGGTCCCCCGCAGCGCGCGCGAGGCCGCGCGGTACCTCGCGCGCGTGCGTCCGGAACTGACGGCCACTCCGGCGGCCCGGGACTGCGTGCGGTTCCTGCGCGCCTTCGGCCGCGACCGACGCGAACGCCTCGCCGTCACCACCCTGATGAACGGCGCGGTCGTCCTCCTCCCGGCCTGGGCGCGGGCGGAGCTCGGGCTGCGCCGCCCCCGCGCCGTGCGGGCGGGCTGGGACCTGCCCGCGACCCGCCTGCTCGGCAGCGTCCTGGTGTGGGGCTGCCAGCCGTCCGCCATCGGGACGGCGGCGCGCGGCCGTCTGGGCGCCGGTACGGGTACGCGGTCCATCGCGCGGGACTCGTCCGACGGGTGACGAATAACGGGCGGCGGGGTGGCCGAAGAGAGATCAGTCCCGGGCCCGTTGGGTGACCGCGATGCAGCCGAGGACGATCAGAGCGGTGACGGCGGCGAGCGGAGAGAGCTGTTCGTCCATCAGCAGAACCGACCACACGAGGGTGATCAGGGGCTGGGCGAGCTGGATCTGGCTCGCTTTGGGCACTCCGATGGCGGCCATGCCGCGGTACCACACGACGAACCCGCCGAACTGGGAGATGGCGGCGATATAGGCCATGCCCACGGCCGCCTTGGCGGTCAGGTGCACCGGCTCCCACGGCAGCGAGAGGCCCGTGACCAGGACGGACACCGGCAGCGCGGCGACGACGCCCCAGGCGATGACCTGCCAGCCGGGCATGTGGGAGGCGAGCCGGCCGCCCTGCGCGTACCCGGCGGCGCACACCAGCAGGGCGCCGAAGAGGTAGACGTCGCCCAGGGTCGGCAGGCCGCGGCTCTGCTGGAGGGTGAAGGCGATCACGGTGAGGGCGCCGAGACCGGCGGCCGTCCAGAAGGTGCGGGAGGACCGCCGGCCGGTCAGGACGGAGGAGATGACGGCGGTGGCCAGCGGCAGGACGCCGATGACGACGGCCGAGTGGGCGGTGGTGGACGTCTGGAGGGCCAGCGTGGTCAGCAGCGGAAACCCGATGACACAGCCGCCGGCCACCGTGAGCAGGCCCGGCCAGTGCCGCCGCTCGGGTAGCGGAACCCGGGCGGCGAACAGGCAGACGGCGGCGATCAGGCCCGCCAGCAGCCCCCGCACGCCGGTCGACGTCCACGGGCCGAAGCCGTCCAGGGCCCACACGGTGGCCGGGAAGCTGAAGGAGAACGACACCACGCCGAGGGCGGCCAGGAGAGTGCCGCTGCGAGTATCCCTGGGAGTATCGCTGTGAACCGCTATCGCCGATGATGTGGTAGCGCTATCTTGTGCTGTCATGAAAGACAGTAGCAGTGTCGCTCAATTGGCCAGCGCGTTGCGGAGTGAGCTGAACCGCTACTCGGAAGGGGAGAAGCTCCCCTCCAGCCGGACCCTGATGGCGCACTACCAGGTGAGTCCGGTGACGATCTCCCGGGCGATCGCCCTCCTCACGGCCGAGGGACTCGTCACCTCCCGGCCCGGTGCCGGCGTGTTCAAGGCCACCGCCCGCCAGGTCGCCCGCACGGTCGGCGACGTCTCCTGGCAGGAGGTCGCCCTGAGCGCGGACCCGCCGCACGCCGCCATCGGCGCGGGCAGCCGCGGCGCGGACGCCACCGGGGTCCTCGCCACCCTCACCACCCCGCCCACCGAGGTCATCGACCTCAGCGGCGGCTACCCGCACGCCGTGCTCCAGCCGGAGAAGGCCCTGGCCGCCGCCCTGGCCCGGGCCGGCCGCAGGCCCGGCACCTGGTCCCGGCCGCCGGTGGAGGGCCTGGCCGAGCTGCGGCAGTGGTTCGCCCGCGACATCGGCGGGCCGGGCGGCTCGCTCGACGCCTCGGACATCCTGATCACCGGCGGCGGGCAGAGCGCCCTCACCACCGCCCTGCGGGCGTTGGCCTCGCCCGGTTCCCCCGTCCTGGTCGAATCCCCCACCTACCCCGGCACGCTCGCCATCGCCCGCGCCGCCGGACTGCGGCCCGTCCCGGTACCGGTCGACGCGGACGGAGTGCGCACCGACCTGCTGGCCGAGGCGTTCGAGGCCACCAAGGCCCGGGTGTTCGTCTGCCAGCCGCTGTTCCACAACCCCACCGGCACCGTCCTGGCCCCGCGGCGGCGCGCCGCCGTGCTCGACATCGCCCGGGCGGCGGGCGCCTTCGTCGTCGAGGACGACTACGCCCGCCGCCTCGCGCACGCCGACGCCCCGCCCCCGCCGCCCCCGCTGGCCGCCGACGATCCGGACGGCGTCGTCGTCCACGTCCGCTCACTGACCAAGGCGACCTCGCCGAGCCTGCGGATCGGGGCGCTGTCGGCCCGTGGCCCGGCGCTGGAACGGCTGCGCGCGGTCCAGGTCATCGACAGTTTCTTCGTCCCCCGGCCGTTGCAGGAGACCGCCCTCGAACTGGTCGGCTCGCCCGCCTGGACCAGCCACCTGCGGGCGCTCGCCGGCGCCTTGCGCGACCGCCGTGCCGCCCTGCTCACCGCGTTGAGCGGCGAACTGCCCGCACTCCTCCCGCACCAGCCGCCCCGCGGCGGCTACCTCCTGTGGCTGCCGCTGCCCGACGGGGCCGACGAGTCCGCCGTCACCGCGAACGCCCTGCGCCGCGGCGTGGCGGTCACCGCGGGCCGCCCGTACTTCACCGCCGAGGCACCCGCCCCCTACCTGCGGCTGAGCTATGCCACCGCGCCTGGCATCGCACAGCTGGAGGAGGGGGTCCATCGGCTGCGCCGGGCCATCGTCGGGGACTCCGGGCTTTCGGTGGAGGGCAAGGGCGAGGGCGAGGGCGAGGCTGTGGGGGAGTGAGGGGCGGGGCGGGGGCCGCGTTCCCCCGGTACCCGCGGCCCCGGCATTCCTGACCGTTTTTGACCATAGTGCGTCCGCACTACAACACATTCGCCTATGCAAACGTGCTTAAGGTGAGAAACGCCGTAGCCGGCTGGCGAGGACGAAAGGGCTTACGGGCCCCGCTCCCCATCACTCACCGGCTCTGTGCCATCACCCCGCTCGGTTCGATCCCCGATCCCCGAGCCCCCGAGCACGATCGCAAGGAGTGCCCTCCCCGTGGAACCCGTCCCCGTGGAACCCGTCCGCCTGACCTACGCCTTCGACGCCTACTGCGGCTGGTGCTACGGCTTCGGCCCGGCCGTGCACGACTTCGCCCGGCGCCACGCGGACCGCATCGAGTTGCGCGTCCTGTCCGGCGGTCTGTTCACCGGCCCCCAGGCGGTGCCCGTCTCGGCGTTCCCGTACATCTCCGAAGCCAACGCCCGCATCGCCCAGCTCACGGGTGCCACCTTCGGCGCGGCGTACGAGAAGACGCTCGCGCGGGGGAGCGCGGTGATGGACTCCGCCGACGCCGCCGCCGGTCTGATCGCCCTGCGCCGTCAGGCGCCCGAGCGGATGCTGGACGCCGTGGACGCCATGCAGCGTGCCTGGTACCAGGACGGGCGCAGCCTGTCCGACGTACAGGTCCACCGCGACATCGCCGAGCACCTGGGCCTGGACGCGGACGCCGTCGCCGCCGACTACGCCGCCCCCGATTCCCGGGGCCAGGCCGAGCGCGAGTTCCGCGAGGTCCGAAGCCTGGGCGTGCGGGGCTACCCGACGTTGCTCCTGCACACGCCCGCAGGCCCGGCCCGCCTGGGCGGCCCGCTCTCCTCGGCCGACGAACTCACGCAGGCTCTGGAGCAGTACCTCGCCGCCGAAGGGGGACGGCCCGACCGTCTCGGATCGGCTTGAGACCAGGCCGGACGAGCCCGGACGAGCCCGGGTCAGCGGCCCGGTCCGGTCCGGTCCGGTCGGACGAAGGCGGCATCGGCTCGGGACCGGTGGCGGCGCTCGGCGTCCGAGGCTCTTTGACCTGCACCGGTGCTGTTTCGGCCGTCCGGGCACGGGTTACCCGGATGGGGCAAGAGGGACCACAGGGGGTGCACCCGTCTGGCAGGACTGGCAGGAGAAGATCATGTCCCACGCCCACACCAGCGCGCGCGAGGTCGTCGGCGCCCTCGGAGAGGTCGACTTCCCGGCGGGCAAGGAAGAACTGATCGACGCGGCCAAGACCGCCGGTGCCTCCTCCGAGGTGATCAAGGCGCTGCGCGGCATCCCCGCCGACGATTACGCGAACAAGGAGGAGGTCGCGCACTCGGTACGCGTCGACCCCGACTCCGACCTCGGCCACAGCCGGGCCCAGCAGGCGCAACAGGCCCGCAAGGGCGGCAAGCCGGGCCAGTCCCAGCACCTGCGCGACACCTCGAAGCCGCCCGTCCAGGAGGAACTGGAGGACAGGTGATCCGAGCCGAGCGGCTTCGGCGGCGTCGTCGGATCTCCTAGTGCTGTGACCGAATAGGTTCGCCGGGTTGGTAGTTGGAGCGGTTGGATGGGCGGTGACGTCCATTCCGACCGTTGGAGGTGTGGTGGCCGAGCCTGTGCGGGTGCGCAGACTGACCGACCAGGAAGGGCAGAAGCTGCAGCAGGTCGTGCGCCGGGGCGGTACCAGCTCGGTGCGCTACCGGCGGGCGATGATGCTGCCGGCGTCCGCCGGCGGAAACCGCGTACCGGTGATCGCCCAGCTGGTCCAGGCCGACGAGAACACGGTGCCGGAGGTGATCCACCGGTTCCACGAGATCGGCCTGGCCTGCCCGGGCCCTCAATGGGCGGGAGGCCGTCCCCGCCTGCTCACCCCTGACGACGAAGACTTCGTGCTCCAGACGGCCACCACCCGCCCCACCAAACTCGGCCGGCCCTTCACCCCCCGGTCGATCCGCAAACTCGCCGCCTACCTGCGCCGCGTCCACGGACGCATCCTCCGCATCGGCCGCGAAGCCTTACGCTGCCTGCTTCGCCGCCGCGGTATCACCTTCCCGCGCACCAAGCCCTGGAAGGAGTCCCCCGACCCGGAGCGCGAGGCCAAACTCGACCGGATCGAGCACGTCCTGGAGCACTTCCCGGACCGGGTCTTTGCCTTCGACGGGTTCGGACCGCCGGGGATCCGGCCCACTGCGGGCTCCTGCCGGGCGAAGAAGAACAAGGTCGGGCTGTGCTTCACCCCGACCCACGCCTCCTGGGCCAACCCGATCGAGGCCCACTTCGGACCGCTGCGGCAGTTCACCCCGGCCAACTCAAACCACCGCAGCCACCCCGCGCAGACCCAGGCCCTGCCCGCCTGTCTGCGATGGCGCAACGCCAACGCCCGCCATCCCGACGTCCTGGCCGCTCAACGCCGAGAACGAGCCCGCATCCGCAGCGAGAAAAGCATGCGCTGGGGCGGGCGCCCGCCCGCCGGCGCGGCCCGACAGCACTGCGTGCACATCGCCTCCGACCCATCGAAGGATCCAGAGGACACACCCGTGAGCATCCGTACGACGCATCGCGCTCTGCTGAGCCGTCTGCTGCCCGACGACAAACCGGACGACCTCGCAGTACGTCAGGGGCAATTCCACCTCGTGGTCATTGGCACAGACCGCGTCGTGTGCCTGCCCCGCACCCCGGCAGCCGCCGCCCGGCTGCCCCAGCGGGCGGCCACACTACACGCACTCGCCGGCCTCGATCTCGGCTTCCGCACACCTGAGCCGCTGCTCCAAGACGGCGCCCACGGCACCGACGAGCCACCGTTCCTGGTACTCAGCCGCATCCCTGGAGAACCGCTGCAGACCGACGCCCTCCACGATGCCCAAGTGGCCGACACCGTGGCGGCGCAGTACGCCACGCTGCTGTCCGGCCTGGCCCGTGCCGGCACCGACGAGACCGTACGATCAGTCCTCCCCCAGGCCCCAGAAGGCCAGTGGCGGCGGCTCGCGGAGAACGTGCGCGCGGAGCTGTTCCCGCTCATGTCCGACAGCGGACGCCTACGGGCCGAGCGGGAACTCACCGCACTCGACAGCCTTCCCCACCTCACCCGAGCAGTGGTGCACGGCGACCTCGGTGCCGAAAACGTCCTGTGGGAGTGGGCGCACGGCCTGCCGCGCCTCTCCGGAGTAATCGACTGGGACGATGTCACACTCAGCGACCCGGCCGAGGACCTCGCAGCCATCGGCGCCAGCTACGGCTCTGAGCTCCTGGAGCGGGTGCTCGCCCTGGGCAGCTGGTCAAATCACCGACTCCCCGCCCGCATCGCCGCGATCCGCGGCACATTCGCCCTGCAGCAAGCCCTCTACGCACTCCGCGACGGCGACGAAGAAGAACTCGCGGACGGCCTGGCCAACTACCGCTGAGGCACACCCGCACATCCGCATCATCGAGCACTTCACAGCAACAGCAACAGCAACCCGGTGAACCCATGCGGTCACAGCACTAGACGTCCTGGTGGCGGGCCCCGTCTCGGTCGGTTCGGCTGGTCCGTTCCTCGGCGTCCTGCACGGCCCTCTCCCGTACGCGGCGTTCGCCTTCGCGCCGGGCGGCGGCGAGTCGCCGGTCCACGAGGAACATGGGGAGCGCGCACAGCAGCCCCCACGGTGAGAAGCCCTGGACCATCCCGGTGGCGCGCAGCGTTATGTTGACCGCGAGGGTGAGCAGCAGGGTCACGCCCCAGGCCACCGGGCGGTACCGGACGAGGAAGCGCAACAGGCCCTTGCCCGGACCGGAAAGCTCCTCAAGCGTGGCGGCGAGTACCGCGGTGTGGTGGTCGGCGGACCGGGCCTCGGGCTGCTCCCCCGCTCGTGCCCGAGCCGGGTCCGTTTCCGCCTTCGTCCCCGTCCCGTTTCCGCGTGCCGCGTGCCGCGTGCCGCGTGCCGCGTGCCGCGTGCCGCGTGCCGCGTGCCGCGTGCCGCGAGAGCGTCGCGCGTGTCCTTTTGCTGTTCCGCGGTGGCCATGTTCCGTATCTGGGCCTCGGCCATGTCGTCCTTCAGCGTTTCCCGGTAGCCGCGCTTGTCGCGCCGGTCGGCCTCGCGCGCTCGGGCGGCTTGGGATGAGGTGGGGGCGAGTTCCTCGATGCGAGCGAGGAGCTTCGGGGCGTGGGCGGCCCGGCCCGGGTGGCCGAAGCTGTCGGCGGCGATGCAGAGTTCGGCGTACGCGGCGAGCAGGTCGAGGTCGTCGGGCGCGAGCGACAGACCGGCCCGGTAGGCGCGCTCGGCCTCGGCGTCATGGTCCTCGTCGTCCTCCGCGGCGTGGGCCCGCCCGAGCCGGCAGTGCAAGGCGGCCACCGCCGCGATGGCACCGGTCCGCTCCTCGTGTCCCGTCTCCTCGGCTTCCGCCAGCCCGCGCTGTGCGGTGTCCCGCACCGCCGCGTACGCTCCGGCCGCGAACAACCGCTCACATTCCGTCACGTATGTGTCGTAGGAAGTGCTCGTTCTGCCTTCCATGCCCACCCCTCGAACCCGGCCGACCGGGAACACGCGAGACCGTGCCCCTCTGGCCGGGGTTCGTGGCGTGCGGGTTTCCCGGCGCTTCCGTAACTGGTGGCTCATTGGAGCACTTGGGTGTGGTCAGGGGGAGGGGAGAAGGCGGAAGGGTGGGACGGGAAAGGAGGTATCAGAGTGGTGGTCGCCCTTGACGTTCAGCTCGCCGGCGTGCGGAGGCGTTTGCGGTCCAGGACGTAGGCGGTCGTCAGGATGGCGAGGAAGCCGGTGGTCAGGACGATGGCCAAGGGCCAGACGTTGGAGACGGCGCGGGAGACGATGAGCACTTGCAGCCCGCACGCGGCGAGTAGGGGTGTGGCGATGGAGATCTTGAGGACCAGCGAGCGCACCAGCGCGTAGAAGAACCATGCGCTCATGCCGACGATGAAGACTCCGGCGCTTATCAGCACGATCCTCGTCGTCATGATGTCGCGGTCGCTCAGCGGTTCCTCCGGCATGATGCCGCCCACGAAAAGCGGGCCGAAGAAAAGGTAGAAGGAGGCGGCGACGTAGGTCTGCCCGGCCAGCAGGACCGTGGCCAGGATCAGCAGCACGCGGTGCGGGATGGTCATCGGCTTCCGTTCGTGATCGGCGGTGCGTGCACGTCCACGGTCCTGTCCTCGGGGCGGTGTACGTCCATGCCCTGTTTTCTGGGCGGTGCACGTATACGGCCCTGTTCTGTGGGCGGTGCGTGGTGATACGCACTGGGGACTCCAAGGAGGCTCGGGGCCGACGCGCTGAGCGCATGGCCGGGCGTCGTTCGTGCTCCGCTTCGGTGGCGCGGTGCACGGTTCGTCGTCCCGTGCCGGGTCCCGGCGGTCGGGACCGCGAGGATCATGACGGCCGGCGACGTGGCGGGCAACGCCCGTCAGGCAGGATGACCGAATTCGCTCGTCGGCGCGTGCGTTCCAGTGGTGATCACCAGCCACGCGCGGGGCCAGGAGTAGGGGCTATGTGCGAGGTCACGAGCAGGTCCGCGAGTCTGTCCGGGGGTGGTGCGGGCACGGTTCCGTCATGGGCCGGTCGCGGGTTGGTACGAGCCTCGGGCGAACGTAAGGCTTTCTCTCCCGTATAAGCCCTTACGCCGGACACTGTTCGTCCGGCGATGACGACCTGGCCGACCAGGGAAATAGGTGGCACCCACCCCAATCCGGACCGGCCATGAGGTGTCATCAGGTGGTCCGGAGCGAGGCGCGCGGGAAACGTAATGTTTTTGTGGCGGACCAGAACATTCTTGCGGGTCTACATACCATAAAGTCGGTCACGTGATCGAACAACGAAAAGGGGCGCATGCCCGGAATTCCTCCGCCGCTCCGGCCGCCCCCGCCGGCCGGCGGTCCGGCGAGGGCCGGCGGCGGGCCCAGCACCGCCGCCGGCCCCGGCTGCTTCCGGTCTACCCGCGACCAGGACGGTCGGGGTTCCGGAGGTGGGTGCCGTCCTGGCGACAGTCGCTGGGGCTCACCGGCTCGTCCCTGGGCGTGCTGGCCGGCCTTTTGTTGATCATGTACGCGCGCACGGAGATACCCGCCGACCTGAACGCTTTCGCCACCCAGCAGGACAACGTCTATTACTGGGCCGACGGCAGCGAGATGGCCCGCACCGGCGACATCAACCGGCAGGAAATGCCCCTCGACAAGGTGCCGGAAAAGATCCGCTGGGCGGTGCTGGCCGCCGAGAACGAGACCTTCTATTCCGACAGCGGCGTCTCACCCAGCGGCATGATCCGGGCCGCCACCAGAATGATCACCGGTGGCGACACCCAGGGCGGGTCCACCATCACCCAGCAGTACGTCAAGAACGCCTATCTCAACCAGGAGCAGACCTTCTCCCGGAAGGTCCACGAGATGTTCATCGCCATCAAGTTGGACAACAAGATGAGCAAGGACGAGATCCTGGAGCGTTATCTCAACACGAGCTGGTTCGGGCGGGGCACTTACGGAATCCAGCGGGCCGCGCACGCCTACTACGACAAGGACGTCTGGGAACTCAACACGAGCGAGGGGGCGTTCCTCGCCTCGCTGCTCAAGGGCGCCGCCCTTTTCGACCCGGCCCTCGGAAAGGGGAACCACGACCGCGCGGTGGAGCGCTGGAACTGGGTCCTGGACCGCATGGTGGCCATCGGTAAGCTCTCCAAGGAGGAGCGGGCCGGCTACACCAAGTTCCCCGAGCCCCGGGTCCCACCCAAGCTGGCCGGACTGACCGGGCAGACCGGCTACCTCGTGGAGACGGCCCGCGCCTACGTCAGCGCCCACACCCAGATATCCGAGCGGGAATTCGCCCTCGGCGGATTCCAGGTCCACACCACCTTCGAAAAGCCCCGGGTGAAGGCACTGGCCGACGCCGTGGAAAAATCGCGCAAGGAACTCGACCCGAAGACGCGCGAAGCCGACCGGAACGTGCGCATCGGTGCCGCCTCCGTGACCACGGACGGCCGGATCGTCGCCCTGTACGGCGGACCCGACTACCTCAAGCAGGGCTTCAACGACGCCAACTCCTCCGCCGTACCGGCGGGCAGCGCCTTCACCCCCTTCGTCTACGCCACCGCCCTGCGCGAAGGCGTCCAGCGGGAGCGCGGCGCGCCGCGTACGCCCGTCACCCCGGCCACCGTCTACGACGGCAACAACAAGATCACGCTGCTCACCCCCGAAGGGCCCTACTGGGACCGGGCGGGAAAGATCGCCAGGGCGGAGAACGACGGTGAGAAGTCCTGGGGCAAGATCCCGCTCAAGGAAGCGGTGGTGCATTCCGTCAACACGACGATGATGCAGCTGGGCATGGACGCGGGCCTGGACCTCGTCGGCAAGGTGAGCGTGGAGACCGGACTGCTGGAGAGCAGCCTCGGGCAGAAACTGCCCTCCTTCTCCCTCGGCACCGCCACCCCCAGCGCCATCCGCATGGCCGACGCCTACGCCACGTTCGCGGCCGAGGGCCGGCACAGCCCGCCGTACTCGGTCGGCAAGCTGACCCGCAGGGGCACCGACGTGCCCGTGGACACCCCGGAGTCCAGCGAGGTCCTGCCGCCCTCGGTCGCGAACGCGGTGGACGACGCCCTGCGGGACGCCGTCCGCCGGGGCACGGGCACCACGGCCAAGGCCGCCGGCCCGGACGTGGCCGGGAAGACGGGTACGGCGCAGGACAACAAGTCCGCCTGGTTCGTGGGCTACCAGGGCAAGCTGTCGACCGCCGTCTCGCTCTCCCGCATCGACCCCAAGAGCCAGGAACTGCTGCCCCTGGACGGCATCGGTGGCGCGCCCGAGGGCACGGTCGGGAGCACGTACCCGATCGACATCTGGACGCGGTACATGACCACGTCCTCGTCCTCGTCCTCGTCCTCGCCCGCGTCCTCGTCCTCGTAGGAGCAGGTAAGAACGCGTCAGGTACTCAGCGTGGGAACGGAGAAAGAACCGCGGGCCCTTGTATGACGGTGCCGGCCCCGCCCTTCTGCTATGGGCGGGGCCGGCACCGTCATAAGGGGGCGCTCGGCTACTTCACCAGCTTCGACCAGTCCGGGGACTGTGCCGGGTCGAGGCCGCGCAGCCTTTCCAGGACGGCGGGGTCCTGGGCGTCCAGCCAGTCGGCGACCTGCTTGAAGGACACGCAGCGGACGCCTTCGCGCTTGCACACGGACGTCATGACGTCCTCGATGGCCTTCATGTAGATGCCACCGTTCCAGTCCTCGAAGTGGTTGCCGATGAAGAGCGGCGCCCGGCTTCCGTGGTAGACGCGCTCGAATCCGTTGAGGTAACCGTCGCGGGTCAGCTTCCGCCATTCCGCGTATTTCGCCGGGTCACCCTTGGTCTCGTCACCGGACTGGTTGTAGAGGAAGTTGAAGTCCATGGACAGGACCTGCTTCTCGCTCTTGGGGTAGGGCAGCAACTGGAGCGGGAAATTCCAGATTCCGTTCATCTTCGACGGCCATATCTGGAAGTCGCCGGGCGAGCTGGCGTCGTAGCGCCAGCCGTACTCCTTGGCGGCCGTCAAAAGGTTCTTCTGGCCTTCCAGGCACGGTGCCCGGCCGCCCACCAGCTCCTTTTCGTAGTCGAAGGGGAGCGGGGGCAGGTCCGTGTAACCGGTGTTGGTCTTCCAGTTCTGGACGAACGAGTACGCCTGGTCGATCTCGCTCTTCCACTCCGCCGCACTCCAGTCGCCACCGCCCTTGGGCCCGCAGAAATGGCCGTTGAAATGCGTGCCTATCTCGTTGCCGTCCAGCCAGGCGCCCCGGACCTGCTTCAGGGTGTCCTTGATGTGCTCGTCCGTCGCGTAGGAAATCGCCGACTCGCCGGGCTTGTGCTGCGGCGGCTTGTACATCGACGCCTTGCTCTTCGGCAGCAGATAGGTGCCGGTGAGGAAGAACGTCATCTTGGCGTTGTTCTGCTCGGCGACCTGACGGAAGTGCGAGAAGAGGTGGTCGTCACCTTCCAATGCGCCGTCCCAGGAGAACACCACGAACTGCGGCGGCTTCTCGCCCGGCTTCAGCTTCTCGGCCTTGGGCTGCTTGGGCTGTGGGCCGGTGTAGGACGTCGAACCGTCCCCGAGCACCCTGACCTTGCCGTCCCACTTCTCTTCGGCCTTCCTGCCCTCGTCGCCCTTCACCGGGGCGGGCTTTTGGAAGGTGGAGGCCTGGGAGCTCGGTTCACCGCCCTCGTCGGAACCACAGGCCGTCAACCCGAAGGTGAGCGCGGCCACGGTGACCAGAGCCGGCGCGCCGAGCACGGTCCTCTTCGACAATTTCCTACTCCCTGGCACCAGGACATATGTTCTGTCCCAAGTATCACAGGAAGTGTCACGCGACACACAGGCCCCTGGTGCCGAGCACGTCCGGGGGCCGGTCTTGGGCGGTTTGGGGTTCTTTGTGACGGGGGCTGCCGGCCTCTCCGGCCGCGTCGCCGTGCTACCGGGCGCGTTGCCGTGCTACCGGGCGGCTTCGCGGGCGATCTCTGACGGATCTCCGGGCGATTCCTGACGGCCTACCGGGCGATCCCTCAGGGGAAGCCCGGCATGCCGGTGCCCGTTCGCGGAACGGGGCGGGCCCGGCCGGTGAGAGCCGGGCCCGCTGCCGTCGGCCGGGAGCGACGTCCCGGCCGGGCGGCCGTCAGGTGCGGTAGGCGTAGTAGACCGAGTTCGGGTACGACGCGATGATGCTCGCCACCGACTTCCGGTAGGTGTTGGTCGAGTGGTAGGTCAGGTACGGAACGCCGTCCTTGCTCCGGTACGTGGTCATCATGGAGTGGTCCTTGGACCCGTCACCGTCGAAGTCCATCTGCATGACGTCGCCGACGTCCATCTGGTAGACGTTCGCCAGGCTGGTCACGCGCTTGGAGTTGAGCGCATACCAGGACCACTCGTTGACGCCGACCCAGCTGTCGGACTGGCCCTTGGCGTCGTACCACCACTTGCGGTAGTCCCCGGCGGAGCCGCCCTCGGTCGTCCAGCCGCCGGCCTTCAGGCCCTGGCTCAGGAAGTTCGTGCAGTCGCCACCGGCCTCGTTGAACTTCCGGTACGCGGGGTTGTAGTTCCGCCAGTACTTCTCGGTGTACGCGGCCATGGCGGCGTAGTTGTACTTGGTACCCGTCAGCTTCTTCGGGACCGGCTTCGGGGAGCGGGTGATCGCGGCACGGGGGGCGTTGGGCGTCGTGGTGGTGCTCGGGGCCGCCACCGCCGCCTGCGCGGTCGAGGGCTCGTTGATGGCGCCCGGGCCGTCGTCCTGGGGCTTCATGCCCGTCAGCTCCCACGTGCCGCCCGGCTTGGAGGTGAAGGTCAGCTCGTGGCGTGCCTTGAAGCCGGTCGTGGTGGGCTCGTTGCCCCGGACCTTCTTGTAGGTGAGCGTGGTGGTCTCGGTGACCTGCACGGTGGCGCGGTTGCCCTTGACCTGCGTCCCGTCCACGGCGACCTGGGTGCTGCCGGTGGTGTACGCCTCGCCCAGGACGGCGAGCCGCTTCTTGCGGTCGCGGAGTTCGGAGACGCCCGCGCGCTCCGCCCGCGCCATCCCGGCCGACAGGCGCACCTTGTGCCGGGGGAACGTGGCTATGTGCCCCGAGGACCGGCCGTCCAGGAGCGCCGCCGTGCGCTCCGAGAGGATGGCGTCGGCGATACGGCTGAAGGAATCAGTGGTCGATTTGTCCACGTGGGTGGTCCGCCCCACCGCCCCCGCCGAGGGAGCGGGCAGGAACACGGCCGACACGGCCACGGCGAGCACCGCGCCGACGGCGGATCTGTGTGTCGTTGTTTTCACGAGTTTTCCCCTTGTCGCCCCGGCCCACCCGGGCCGGGCAGCGAATCTTCGCACACATTTTCCAGTCAGTGGATCAGTGCATCGGAGGCGGGTTCGTGCAAGGGGACCGACGGCCCGGAGGGGGGCAGGACGGCCGTGGGAAAGGGGGACGTTCTTCGTGTTTCGCCGGGGCTTCCGGGACGGGGGTGGAGAGCCCGTCGGGAGGCCCGGGAAGGAGGGGCGCGGTGCCGATATCCCGCCGTCGAACCGTCCCGTTGCCGGAGAGTCGCCGCCCGCCGTTGAGCTGTCCCGTTCCCCGGAGGCCCGTCCCCGCCGCCGAACCGTCCCGCTCCCGGAGGACTGCCCTCGCCGTCGAACCGTCCCGTCCCCGGAGAACCGCTCGGCCGTCGAACCGCCCCCTCCCCGGAGAACCACCGCCCGCCGTCGAGGTGCCCCGTCCCCGTCGAGGTGCCCCGTCCCCGTTGAAGCGCCAACGGCCGGGGGAAGGAAGCGGGAGCAGAGCCGGACCCGTCCGGTGCCGCGACGCCCGGAGACGAAG
The DNA here is from genome assembly GCF_040611095.1 of Streptomyces sp. NPDC003077. NCBI lineage: Bacteria > Bacillati > Actinomycetota > Actinomycetes > Kitasatosporales > Streptomycetaceae > Streptomyces > Streptomyces sp. NPDC003077. The sequence continues at coordinate 119,684 of NZ_JBEXNM010000019.1, forward strand.
CTGATCCCCCGTCGGCACCGCGGTCGGGCCGGGCGGAAGGGGGGACGCGCGGATGCGGACGCGGACGCGGTGGACGGGAGTGACCTACCTGCTGCTGACGGCGGCCGGGCTGACCGGCGGCCTGTGGCTGGCCCTCGCGTACCGGTCGCAGGAGGCGGTGGTGCCCGCGCTGGTCGGGCTGGGCGGGATGTACATGGCCTGGGCACAGTTCCAGGCGGGCCGCGTCGACGCCGCCAGAGACCGGCAGCCGGACGCACTGGTGACGGCCGCGGCGGACGCCTTGGCCCAGGCGGTGTGGCAGCAGTGGGACGAGGAGGCGCGCAAGCGGCGGCTGTACGTTCCCGAGGCGATCCCGGTGCGGTGGAGCTGGTCGCGCCACCCGGTGACCGGCCACGAGTCGGTGGCCCTGGGCAACCCGGAGGCACCGGCCCCGTTCAACGCGCTGCCCGGCGTCCCCGCCGCCGAGTCCGCCACCGTGCGCGAAGGCGGACTCGGCGACCTGTTCCTCGTCTACGGCGGACTGCGCTCCGGCAGGATCGTCGTCCTCGGCGCACCGGGGAGCGGCAAGAGCGACGCGGCGGTCCGCACCGTGCTCGACGCGCTGCGCCACCGCCGCGAACTCGACGACGAGCGGCGCGCCCGCGTCCCCGTGCCCGTCCTGCTGACCGTCACGAGGTGGGACCACGAGCGCCGGTCCCTGTTCGGCTGGCTCGCCGACCGGCTCGCCGCGGACTACCGCTTCCTCCGGTCGGCCGACCACGGACGCGACGCCGCCGAGCGGCTGGTCGCGACGGGCCGGATCGCCCTGTTCCTGGACGGCTTCGACGAACTGGCGCCCGCGCTGCGCCGGATCGCCCTCGAAGAGATCGACCGGCACGCCCCCTGCCGGGTGATGCTCTTCTGCCGTACCGAGGACTACCTCGACACCGTGCGCGCCGGGCACCTGCACGGGGCGGCGGCCCTGGAACTCTCGGCGGTCTCCCGCGCCGACGCCGCCGCGTACCTCGAACGCCTGCGACCCGCCTCGCCGTCGCGCCCGTGGGACCGGCTGATCGAGCACCTCAACGACGAGCCCGACAGCGTCCTGTCCCGCTCCCTCGACTCACCGCTCACGCTGACGCTCGTCCGCGACGGCGTCCGCGACTCCGCCACCGTCGACGACCTGCTGACCCCGGGCCGGTGCACGACCCGGGACGACGTCGTGGCATACCTGCTGGACCGGTTCGTGGACGTCGCCTACCGCCCGCGCCCCGGCCCCGCCGGCAGCCCGTACGCTCCCGAGGACGCCCGGCGGTGGCTCGGGTACCTCGCGGCCGAGATGGCCCGGCGCGACCTCGGCGGCCTGGATTGGCGGCGCCTGCACTGGTGGGCGTCGCCCTTCCCGCGCGTCGCCGTCATCGCGGCCGTCGGCATGTTCGTCTCCGCGGGCGTCGGCGCGGTGGTCTTCGGGCCGGGCCGGTACAAGGCGATGCACCATACGGGCGCCGAGTTCGGGGCCGTCTACATGGCCGGGCTGGGCCTCCTCTTCGGGTTCCTGGTCGGGGCGGTCTCCGAACTCCGTGATCCCCGCTCCCTCCGCCTCAGACGGCTCCGCGCCCGCTGTGGCGCGGGGCGACAGCAGGTCAACCCGGCCGTCGGCCTGCTGGTCGGCCTCGCCGTCACGTTCACCATCGGCAACCAGACCCACTACTCCTACGGCGTGGCCGCCGGGCTCCTGGTCGGCACCGCGGCCGTCCTCGACGGGGGCCGCGGGCACCCTGATACGGGCCGGTGGGGCCGGTCCCGATGGCGGGCCCTGCGTTCCCGCGTGGCCCTGACGACCGGGTGCCTCGCGGGGGTGCCGGTCGGGGTGGCGTACGGGGTCACCAAAAGCCTCACCTACGGGCTGGTCGCCGGGGCCGTCGGCACGCTCGCGATCGCGCTCATCGTCGGGGCGGGCCGGTCCGCCGCCCACGCGGACACGCTCACCGACCCCGGCACGTCCTGGAGCCAGGACCTGCGGCACGCCGCCGTGTTCGGCCTGGTGACCGGCCTCTGCCTCGGCGCGGCCTACGGGTTCGGCAACGGCCGCGCGGCCGGATGGGTGGCCGGGCTGACGACCGCACTCGGCGACGGAATCCTCATCGGCCTCGCCGGCACGGCCGCCCTGTCCGCCCACTGGCGCACCACCCTGCTGTTCCTCCAACTACGCCGCCGCGACCTCTTCCCGGCCCTCGGCATGCGCTTCCTGAAGGACGCCTACGAACGCGATCTCCTCCGGGCCGAGGGCCCCAGGTACCAGTTCCGCCACGCGTTGTTGCGGGACCAGTTGGCCGGCCGGAGGCGGAACAGCGGGTGACACCGGGGTCGGGCCTGGCCCGGCTGACGGCGAGGCTCCCGGCAGCGCGGCGGTAGCGGCTCCCACCCAGGGGCCGCAGGAAGTGCGGCGGTAGCGGCTCTCGCCCCCAGGGGCCTCGGGCGGCGGTAGGCGACAATCACCAAGATCATCAACACGAACGGAAGGACACCGCAATGGCCGAACCGGTGAAGGGCCCCGCCAGTTACTTCCCCTCGATCGAGAAGAAATACGGACGCCCGATCGCGGAATGGAAGGACCTCATCCGCTCCTCGCCCCTGACCAAGCACATGGAACTCGTCTCCTGGCTCAAGGCCGAACACGGCCTCGGTCACGGACACGCCAACGCGCTCGTCGCCCACACCCTTGCCGAAGACACCGGCAAGTAATCCGCGGCAACCGGCAGATCCGCATCCGCTCCACGCCACGCATAGCCGCCTTGCCGGTCCGACAGCGGGGCGGGGTCATGCACGGCATATGGCGGTGGGCTCGCATCGTTCGTATCGGCCGCCCAGGTGCGCAGCTCGGCTCACGGCGTTGACCAGTTGACCAAAGGCACTGGCAGCTCGGTTACGCAGGCTTCCGGTCGCCTTTGCCGGGGAACGAAGACGGCCCGCCATCGACACGCTGATTCACGGTGCCGGCGGCGAGCCTTTATGTTGTCCGTGTCATCCCCTTCGGCCCGTCAGCCCGCCCTGTCCTGGATCGGCTGCCGACCCGCCGCATTCCGTACTCGGGACTTCGGGCTTCGGGATTTGGGCTTCGGGTGGGGCCGTCTTTACGGAAGCTGACGACAGCACGGCTTACCCGTCAAGGGCCTTGAGATTACCGATTACCCGTCAAGGGCCTTCAGAGGTTGTCGAAGTCGGGGATGGTGATCGAGCCGTCCGCGGCGAGCGGGAAACCGGGGTTGTGCGCGATCTCCCAGGCATGGCCGTCCGGGTCGACGAACGCACCCGAGTAGAAGCCGAGGGGATTGGTGGTCGCGGGCTTGGTGATGGTGGCCCCTGCCTGCCGCGCCGTGGCGAGCAGGGCGTCGACCTCGGCCTCGGAGCGCACGTTGTGGGCGAGCGCGATACCGCCGAAGCCGGTAGCAGGCCCGTCCTCCACGCCGCAGTCCCGCGCGAGCTTGTCGCGGCCCCACAGCACCAGGCCGAGACCGCCCGCCTGGAAGAAAACCGTTTCCTGCACCTCTTGCCCACGCCAGCCCAGAGCCTCGTAAAAGGCGCGTGCGCGGGACAGATCGGATACTCCCAAGGTGATTAAACTGATGCGCTGCTCCATGGCGATCAGTATCGTCCGGATACGCGCGAAGGCGCAAATACCTGGACGGCTGGGTCGGTTGCGTGTCCTCGCACGGCATGAGCCGTGCTCAATGGCCAGGTTCGCCGTGCGGTCCATCCAGCCGTGCGGTAAAGCTCGCTGTACCACCGAATTCAAGGAGATCCACGGGTGTCCGATCTGGACTTCTACGCTCATGTCGCCACTCACTGCGACGTGTTCGGTGTCGGGGTGGGTTCCGACCCTGACGACTGGGAGGCCGCCCTGGGGTCGGATTACCTCGACGTATTCGGGCGCGGCCGATTGAGGCGGGACTACGGACTCGTGGAAGTCTCCTTCTTTCGGAATCCGCAGGGCACGTATTCCTGCTCCGGCTTCAGTGTGCAGATCCACCGGCAGCTCTACGCATCGTCCCCGGGTGACGTGCCGCTGCCTCTCTCGCGGGAATACGGGAACTTCGCGCCCCGAGCGCAGTACGAGGAAGTCCGGGCCCGTATCCTTTCCATGGGCCACAGCATCGAACTCGAAAAGCCGGACCATATACACCGCTATCACGTACCGGAATCCGGCGCCCGCGTTTTCGTCATGGCGGACCCCAACCCGTACGGATCGTGCGACCACGACCCGGCCGACCCGGAGCTCCATCAGGCGGACGACGTGTGGTCCGTGAGCGTCGCCTGCCGCCCTTTGGGAAGCCGGGGAGGCGTGGAGCCGCGGTAAGGAGGAGGCGCACCGGGTTGAACGACGGACTGACACACACCTGTCCGGGAGCGACCGGCCCGGAGGGCGGGGCGCGGGCGACGGCCGCCCGGGAGTCACGGTATGACCGGCCGGGGCCATCACCCCCGGGGGCTCTGCATCACCGCGAAATGGGCCCGGAACGGGTCCCGGAAGGTGGCGACGCGTCCGACCCCGGGGACGTCGATGGCGGGGACGACGATGGTGGCGCCGTGGGCCTCGGCCGCGGCTTGGGCGGCGTCGCAGTCCGCGGTCTCGAAATAGGGGTGCCATTCGGAGCGGGCGCCGGCGGAGACGGCGTCGTCGAGGAGTTGCATGATGGCGCAGTGGGGCGTGGTCCGGTCGCCGTCGGTGGGGGTGACGATGGAGAAGACATGGGCGCCCAGGGGGAGGTCCCAGTCGGTGTTCCAGGGGAAGACCGCGCGGTAGAAGTCCTTCGCGGCGGTGGCGTCGGTGGTGTAGAGCTCGATCCAGCTCGCCGAGCCGGGCGCGTTGATCACTTCCAGGCCCGGGAGGTCGCGGGGTTCCCAGACGGCGAAGCGGGCGCCGCCGGGGTCGGTGAAGTGGGCTGTGCGGGCGGCGGTGAGGAAGTCGGCGGGCGCCCGGCGGACCGTGCCGCCCGCGCGCTCGACGGCCTTGGCGGTGACATCGGCGTCCGGGGTGCGGAAGTGCACGGTCCAGGCCGCTTCGGGGTCCTCGGGCGAGGCGGCCGGTGCCGTCGTGCCGTCCCGGTGGTGGGCGTGGTGGACGGACGCGGCGATCTTGCCGTCGAGACGGAAGAGACCGTGGTCCGTGGCGCCCTGTGGGGCCGGGCTCAACCGCCACCCGAAGACGGCGCCGTAGAAGGCGGCGGACCCCTCGACGTCGGGGGTCGTCAGGTCCAGCCAGCACGGCCCGCCCGGCAGGTGCGTGGACGTCAGCATCGCGTACCCCTCCCAGAGATCCCGGCAGTACGGCGGGCATCGCCGCGAGGGACCGCCCGCCGGTCATCACCTTGCCGCGCGGTCCCAACTCCCGCCAGTGGACAGGCTTGTTGGTCCGCCGCGATCTTCTCGTTCACCGTCGTCGCGTGAACCACGCATGAACCATGCGTGAACCACGTGTCGGACCGCGCCTCGAACTGCGCGTCGCGCCACGTTCCAGGCGCGAACGGCACGCGGGCGCATCGAACGCGGATAGCTATTCAAGCTTGACTAGACGATTCCCGCCCACTATGTTCAATGGCAGCTAGTCAAACTTGATGTCTGATGTAGGGGGACCCTTGATCAACCTGCCCGAGATCGGTTACACGCCGTCGGACGAGGACCGCGCGAGCCTGGAAGCCTGGTTCGCCGAGTACGACGAGGTCAGCGCCCGGCGTGACGTCGAGCGCATGACGGACATGGCGGCCTTCCCGATCAACCTGGTCAGCGACGACTCGAACGGTGACGGCCGCACCGCGCAGTGGGACCGCGCCCGGCTCCTCGAAGGCATGGGCCACGCGATGAGCGAAGCGGGGGAGGGTGAACTCTCCGTGGAGTCCGTTCGCACGCCGGTGTTCCTGAGCCCGTCGATAGCCGTGGTGTTCAGCGACTCGACCATGGCCGTCGACGGGGAGAAGCGACAGCTTCGGTACGTCGACATCCTCGTACGGCAGCAGGGGAAATGGGCGTACCAGACGATGATCCAGCCCGGTTGGGGTGACGTCATGGGCTGATGGCGCGACTGCCCTTCGGGGCCGGTGGCTTCACGCGGTGAGGTGCCGAACAAAGCGCGTGCGCCAGCCGACTCGGCGACGTAGCGGTGCCGTTGCCGGGCAAGCCGACCGCCCCCTCGATCCGAGGAT
>NZ_JBEXNM010000020.1:0-76531 GCF_040611095.1 Streptomyces sp. NPDC003077
CCCGAGCCGGCGGCGGTGCGCCCGGCACGGGCCGCGCCCGGCCGCCGCGGTGCCGCGCTGCTCGCCGCGCATCCCGCGACGTGCGACGCGGTGGCCGGCCTGCTGGGCTGCGACGGCACGTGGCAGACGACGGAGCCGGGCCCGGTGGGCGCGGCGCTGGTCGCCCGCCATCCGCAGGCGGCACTCGCGTGGGAGGCGCTGCTGGCCGGCCCCTGACGGCCGCTGGGCCGACCGCGCCCGATACGGCCTCGTGTCCTACGCGGACGGGTTCCTCAGCACCTCGACGAGGCTCGCCAAGTTGTCGGCGCCGTGGCCCTGGGCGATCCGCCGTTCGATGCGGGCCTGGAAGGGGAGCGCCAGGTCGGGGGCGATCCCCTGGGCCTTGCCGGTGGCCACTAGGTGGGCGAGGGCGTGCCGGTTGACGTGGAGCGTCGAGATGCCGGTCGCATACGACCGCTCGTCCACCTGGCGCGCCATTTCCGGCAGCCCCGGCTCCACCACCTGGCCGAACCACTGGGCCGAGTAGGCGGGGAAGTCCCCCGGCAGGCAGAGGATCGACACGGGACTGGCCGCCACGGCCTCGGCCACCGTGGCGGCGGCCACCGCGCCCTTCTCCACGAGCGGGGCGGCCTTGGCGGACGAGCGGTTCCAGACGGTGGTGGTGTAGCCCTGGTCGAGGGACGCGGAGACCAGGGCCGACCCCGTCATCCCCGGCCCGGCGATGGTGACCGGTTCGGCGTGTGTCTTCGGTGCGTTGGCGCTCATGTCGTCCTCCTGTGTGGCGACTGGCGAAGCCGGTGGTCGGGAGTCGCCAGGCATTGCCCGCTTGGCGACGCATCGCGACGGGGGCGGGCGACCAGACCCAAGGGATACGAACAAAAGTCAATGGAGTGGCAAAGAGTGTCCGGGAATTGCCGCACTCATTGAAAAGGTTCGTTCGCGCAGGTATTCATGAGGACCTTCAGGGATTACGAGGGGCGGGAATGCCGGAAACGGGGGAAGGCATGGAGCGGCCCCCGTTCGCCTGCCGCGTCCGCACCCTCTTTTCCCTACGACGCAAGCGTTCCATCCGCCGCATTCAGGAACCGCGGGGACTCAACACGTCGGCCCCCGCCCCTCCGGCACTCACACGACCGGCACCCAAACCGTCTCAAACGTCGGCGGCGGATACGGAGGTGGTGACGGTGCGACCGCGCAGCCACCGGCAGCACGCCTTGATGTCGTCGAGGTCGCCCCGGCCGCCCACCGCTCCCTCGGCGACACGGAAAACCACCTGCTGAGAGGCGAGGCCGGAGCAAACCGCACGCGGCGGCCTCCCGGAGCCACAGCCCCGCACCACCGATGACCACCGCACCCAATCTCCCGCCCTCTTCGAGAAACCGGCCCGGAACCGGCCCTGTCAGCCCGTGCATCTACCTTTGAGAAGGTTCCTTTCAGAACCTTGTCAGAACCTCGCCCACATCAACGCGGCGCAGGTCACTATCAAGTCTGGATCAACCATCATGAAACAACCCGCCGGTTACCCCTCAGGCCTGCCCGGCACAGCGCGGCCGGAGCCCAAACAAGAGCGGGCCATGCGCACACGGGCACGCATTCTGCGCGCCGCCGCGCAGCTATTCGCGGACAAGGGGTTTCCCGCCGTCACCATCCTGGACGTGGCGCAACTATCCGATATCACCAAGGGCGCGGTGTACTTCCATTACGCGAACAAGGAAGCCCTCGCGATCGCCGTGGCCGACGAGTTCCACGGCCGCATCCGTGAGACCGCCGGGGCCATCGAGGGATTGGGGCTCACCCCGGTCACGTCCGTCGCCGAACTCCTGGTCCGTACGGCCATAGCCCTGCGCGACGACATCGTCATGCAAGCCGGCGCCCGGCTGCAGATCGAACGCGCGCTGATCGGCACCGAACTGCCCACGCCCTTCGAGACGTACACCGGACTGATCACCACATGGCTCGAAAAGGGCTCGCGGAAAGGCGAATTGAGCGCGTCCACGACCGACCCGACCACCCTCGCCACGGTGCTGGTCTCCGCCTTCTTCGGCGCACAGCACATTTCCTGGGTCCTCACCGACCGGTCGGACATCACCGCCCGCACTCTGGCGATCATCCGGACGGTGCTTCCGGGCGCGGAGAATTCACTGTTGTCCTGCCCGTCCTTGGTCACCCGGAACGACGGGGCACCAGGGGTTGATTAGGAACGTCCGAGAAGCGTGCCCTGAGAGCACGTCCGGAGAGTACGCCCGAAGAACACGTCCGAAGAGAGCCGCGGCATTTGTGATCCCTCATGCGGAAGCACTCTCTCTGAACTGTGCGATCCATTCAGAGGTGGCCTTCAGACCACCGAACGTATAAAAGTGGACCTTCACTTCGCCGTGTCGTGCCGCGTCGTACCCCTCGGCCAGGGCGCACAGGAACTCGTCCGGCCCCGCGGTGCGCATGAGATTGCCGATCGACAGACCGTACTTCTTGGCGACCGAGGCGCTGGTCCCCACACCGAACCGCGCGGCATAGGACAGCAAACGCCGCACACCGGCCGGCCCGGGAACTCCGATACGGACCGGGAGCCTGATGCCCTCGCCGCGCATCCGCTCGATCCACGCCAGGACGGGATCGACGTCGAAGCCGAACTGGGTGATGACGCCGCCGTCCAGGCCCTGGGCGGCGATGGCGGCGCTCTTGTCCCGCAGGGCGGCCCACAGCGCGTCACCGCTGATGGCCGGGTGGCCTTCCGGATAGCCGCAGATGCCGACGTGCCGGACGCCGTACTCGGACAGCAGGCCGGACTCGATCAGGGAGAGCGAGTCCGCGTAGGGCCCTTCGGGACGGGTGGGATCGCCGCCGACGGCGAAGACGGCGGCGCCGGTGCCGTCGGCCCGCAACCCGGCGAGGAACTGCTCGAAGTCGGCCCGGGAGCCGAGGCGACGGGCGGATATGTGCGGCACCGGCAGAAAGCCGAGGCGTTTGACGGCCCGGGCGGCCTCCAGCCGCATCCGCGGGTTCTCGTTGCCGAGGAAGGTGACGTTGATCCGGGTCCCTTTCGGGATGAGTCCGGCGGCCTCCTCCAGCTGGGGCACGTCCTTGCCGGTCATCTCCAAAGAGAAGTCCTCCAGCAGCGACGTTCCGACCGTGGAGGATTCCGTGCTGAGGGGGTTCATCGTGCTCCTGGTGAGGGCGGGGGCGCGGTCCGGGCCGACCTGTCCGTCCGATTATCGACCCGTCATGTCCTTCGATCGGACAGCGGGGCACTCGCCCTTGCCCGCACGTCCTACGACCGGACGGCGGGGCACTCGCCCTTGCCCTCGATGACGCCCTCGGTACGGCCCCCTATCCCCTGGCGATGTCGCCACCCGCGCCACGCGCGGCGCCGTGCCGAGCGGAGCCGACACAGCGCCCTGACCCGCCGCCCCGGCCCCGCCCCTGACCGGCCCCTCCCCACACCACGCCGTCGCCTCCGCCCTCCCCGCCGACTCCTTGCGCGGTGCCGCCAGAAGGCATGGACCACGGGGCAAGGAAGGGCGCCGGTGAGCCGGTGAAGGCTCTTTCCCGTCGACGCCCTCGACGGCGGTCGCGGGGCGGGGCCGCTGGTTACGGCTTGGCGGCGGATCCGTAGGCGTACTCGGACACGACGTTGCCGGCCGTGTCGCGGAGCCTGGCGGCGTCACCCCGGTCGTTCCAGATGGGCCGTCCGCTGCCGTAGGAGTAGCCGCCCCACTCGGGGTGGACCTCATTGGTGTGGATACGGATGCGCTGACCGGGCTGGAGGACGGTGCCGGGCGGGAAGGTGAAGTTCTGTCCCGCGTCGTCGGCGCCGAGGACCCAGCCGGAGACGTCGGCGGGCGCGGTACCCCGGTTGACGACCTCCACGAACTCGTCGGACTGGGTGCGCTTGACCTCGCCCTTGAAGCGCACGGTGGTGATGTGCACGTCCGGCTGCCCGGTGCGGGAGAGCACGGCGACGAGGTCGGCGCTGTTGGCGCCGTTCTCCTGGCTGATGAACTTGTTGACTATCTGGCCGCCCTGCTTGAACCCCGTGATCACCACGGCGTATTCGGTGTTGTCGATGGTCACCGTCTCCGGCGACACCCTGGTGGGCAGATCGACGATGTCCTCGGGGTTCGGGCCGACGTTGGGCGTCTCGTTGTGGTGGAAACGGAAGCTGAAATCGTGCGGCACCTGGTCCTCGAACAGGACACGTGCCGAAAGGTCGACGTCAAACTCGTTCTGCGGCATTCCGGTGATCGGGAAATTCTGATGGGTGAACGTCCCGAGTGTGAACTCCGTGCCGTCCAGCAGCACGTCGACCGTGCCGCCGGCGAAGACGTAGCCGCTCTTTCCTCCGCCTGCCGGAGTGCCCCACTTGACGTTGTCGGTGTTGACGCCCTCAAGGCCGGGCGGGTTGATGCTGATGGCGGTCCAGGTACCCGACGTGTCGACTTTGGACATGCGCCGATCTCCTCTTCCTCTTCACCGAACGAGCGTCGGCTCGACCGGGCGGCCGAGCGAGGTGAACATAACTGTCCGTGCCGACCATCTGGAAGGTGAATGCCCCGACTAGGCCGGTAGCCGCCGTGAATGGCCGATTCCTCGCCGCATCTCCCTTCTATTGGGGGTTATTTCCGGACCGTGGCAGGCCCGTCCGCCGTACGTCACGGCGCGCTCGCAGGGCGCCCCGGTCACGTCCAGCACCGGAGGATGAGCGCAGTGGCGGCGGTCAGGCCGATGCCCACCACGCAGACGCGCAGGAGCGCGGGGCCCGCGCCGGGCCACTCGGGCGCCGACTTGGCCGCCGAGGAGGGGCCCGGCCATGAGGAGCAGGGCCGGCAGCCAGGCGATGGGGGCGATCAGGACGAACACGAGGGCGGCGGCGTTCATCACGCCGACGCAGACATTCTTGACGCCATTGCCTGCGAGCAGGACCAGCGCCGGGACGACGGCGTCGAACGCGGCGGCGGGCACCGCTTGAGTGACGGCTTGATCGAGCGGACGGTGGAACGGGGTAATGGCGCGGACCAGTGCCAGGGATTCGGTAAGGGCCTGATTCCGTGTCGGCAAGTCACCATCCTTGTCAGCCGATAGGCCCATATATCCCGGGCTACCTAGGCACCGGTGCGGCCGATCCGAAAGGAAGCGATACAGCCACCGGAGTGCACGAGATTCTCACCGGCAACGGCTCCAGGGAATCTCTTCCAGCGCGGGGAGAAGTCGCACCGAAGCATTCCGACAACTCACCGGAATACTTCTCACGGCAAACGAAAAACAACACATGGCCTCGCGTCAACCGAAACAAGACTTCGCGCCCATCGATACGGAGCGCGCACGCGCCCACCCCGCCGCACCGCGGCGCACACAGCACCGCCCCTGGCTCGGCCAGGACCACCGGACGCGACGGCCGATCCACTCCGGGCCACGGTGGCCGCCAATTCAGAACGGTGCCCTCCCCGCAAGGCGCCGCCGCGGAAGACCACCGGACCCCGACCAACCGCAGGGCCCCGAGCGCCCGCCCCACCTCCGCCCCCGTCATTCCGTCAGCGCACCGGGACGGCCCCGCACCCCTGGCACGGTGTATCGGCAGGCCTTTCCCGACCGGACAGCGCTCGACCGAAGCACACCACACGTCCGCCACAGGCATTGACGCGTTCCCAACTACCAGCTTTCTTCGGGGAGTTGGACACTCCGGCATATGTCCCTCATCGACAAAGAAAGAACCGAACGATCCCCGTACCGGGCCGGGAAACGCGGCCTCCGTCGTCTCGTCGCTCTGCTCGCCACCGGCGCCCTCACCCTCGCCCTTCTGGTCGCCGGGGGCGGTCAGGCCGTCGCCGCCCCGCCGGACACGCACCGGATGGCGACCTGGAACATGCAGGTCGGCGCGGACCGCTGGGCCGGAGCGCAGAATCTCGCCCGTTCCTTCGATGTGGTCGCCCTGCAGGAAGTGCCCAACGCGGCGCCGGCGGGCGCCTTCCCGCTCGGGCAGAACGGCAACGTCCGCTCCTACCTGTGGCCCATCGGGCAGGGCGGCTTCCGCTACCTCTACATCCTCAACCAGCCGTCCCGGAACCTCGGCATCGTCACCGCCTGGCTCCCGAACGAGGTCTTCGAGATCCCCGGCGTCTACCGCTCGGCACTGGCGGTCACCAACGAGGCCGACAACGTCCTGTTCGCCTCCGCCCACGCGGCGTCCAACGGCGGCGCCCCCAACGACGCCGCCTCCCTGGTGCGGCGGGTCGCCGACCGGGCGTTCGACGAGGTCATCCAGAACTGGGTGGTGCTGGGCGACTTCAACCGCGCGCCGCAAAACATCGTCAACGACGGGATCCCCGCCGACGCGCTGGTATACAACAGCGGCCAGGCCACCCAGCGGAGCGGCAACGAACTCGACTACCTGGTCTCCAACGTCGAGACCGAGAACTGGCAGGCCGCCGTCAACGCGAACTACGGCAGCGACCACTGGCCGGTGATCTTCGCCGGGCTCCGGGCAGCCGCCGGGCCCCAGGAACTCACCATCCACGCCGACAACAGCGACCGCCTGCTCGACGTGTACCAGGGCAACGACAGCAACGGCACCCACGTGATCATCTACCACGCCAACGGCGGCACCAACCAGCGCTGGAAGCTCTACCCCCTGGGCCTGAACGGCGACTCGGGGCGGCCCCTCTACCGGATCGTCAGCTCCAAGAGCAACAAGTGCCTCGACGTCAACCGGGGACAGGGCAGCCGGGACGGCGACTACCTCAACATCTGGGCCTGCCACGCCCGCGACGGCAGCCCCGACCCGGGCGGCTACCCGGCGGACACCCAGAACTTCACCCTGGAGCACCCCGAGCCCCGCTTCCCGAACCTGACCGTCCTGCGCGACAACGGCACCGACAGGTTCGCCAACGTGAACCGCAACGGCACCGGAGACGGGACCTGGCTCATCCAGTGGCCCTACCAGACCGACAACGACGGCACGCCGGCCGACAACGAGACGTTCTACCTCCACCCCCAGATCTGACCCCGCAGCCGCCGCGTGCGTCCGGCCCCGCCCGGGAGGGTGCCCGTCCGGCCCCGCCCGGAAAGGGCCGGACGCGCGGCGGCTGCCCAGGGGGAATCGCTGCCCGCTTCGCACCGGCACGCACCCGAAGACGGCCCAGGCCCCGTGCGAAGGGGCCGCCCCCCTGCCCGGTCACCCTCGCCCCTCCTCTTGACGACTTGCCGACGCCCCGCAGTTCGGTTCCGTACGGAGATCCCCCATGCCCACTCCGGCATCCCGGCGGCGTGAGCCGCTCAACGACGAGCAGATCCTCGAAGACCTCGGCTACACCCAGCAACTGCACCGGCGCATGGGCCCCTTCGGGAACTTCGCCGCGTCCCTGTCGGTGATCAGCATCATGTCCGGCACCCTGCTCCTGTTCGGCTACGGCCTGAACTCCGGAGGCCCCGGCGTGATCATGTGGGGCTGGCTGGCGGTGGGGCCGCTGGTGCTGTGCCTGGGAGCGGCGCTGGCCGAGATCACCTCCCGCTACCCCACCAGCGGCGGCCTCTACTACATGGCCCGCCAGCTCGGCGGCAGCAGATGGAGCTGGTACACCGGCTGGCTGAACCTGATGGGCCTGCTCGGCGGGATCGCGGCCCAGGACTACGGGATCGCCGGATTCGTCGGCGCGTGGCTGAACCTGCAGTGGGGCTTCGAGCCGTCCCCCGGCTCCCTGCTGACCCTGTACGCGGCCATCCTCCTCCTGCACGCTCTGCTGAACCTTCGCGGGGCCCGGTTGATGAACGTCCTGACGTCGGTGAGCGCGTGGTGGCACCTGGTGGGGGCCGTCGTCATCATCGCAGCCCTGGCACTCCTGCCCTCCCACCACCAGCCGGCCGGTTTCGTGTTCGGCGAGTTCACCAACAACACCGGCTGGTCCGGCCCCGTGTACGTGATCGCGCTGGGCCTGCTGCTGCCCGTGTTCGCGCTGGCCGGCTACGACACCTCCGCCCACCTGAGCGAGGAGACCAGCCAGGCGTCCGTCGCCGCGGCGCGCGGCATCGTGCGGTCGGTCGCGGTGTCCTGGGTCGCCGGGGGCATCCTGCTGACGGCGTTGCTGTTCGCCATCCAGGACCACGCCGGCACCCTGGCCACCGCGACCGGCGTGCCCGCCGCCCAGATCTTCCTGGACGCACTGGGCCCGGCCGCCGCCAAAGCCCTGCTACTGGTGATCATCGTGGCGCAGGTCCTGTGCGGCTACGCCCTGACCGCCTCCGCCTCGCGCATGATCTACGCCTTCTCCCGGGACGGCGCGCTGCCCGGCTCGGCCCACTGGCGGCGGGTCAGCCGGCGCACCGCCGTCCCGGCCCGGGCCGTCTGGCTGGCGGTCGGCGCCGCCTTCGTCCTCGCCCTGCCCTCCCTGTACTCCGCCACCGCGTTCACCGCCGTGACCGCGATCTCGGTCGTGGGATTCACCCCCGCCTACGCCATCCCGGTGTACCTGCGGCTGCGTCACCCCCACAGGTTCACTCCCGGGCCCTGGCACCTGGGGCGCTGGAGCCGGCTGATCGGCTGGGTGGCGGTGGTGTGGGCGGCCGGGGTGACGGTGCTGTTCATGCTGCCGCAGAGCAGCCCGGTGACGGCCGTCAGTTTCAACTACACCCCGATCGCGGTGCTGGTCGTGCTCGTCTCGGCCGCCCTGTGGTGGCGCGTCGCGCGCCGCACCTACGGCGTGCCCCGATCCGGCGCCACCAAGGCCCAGGGCCACGTCGATCGGGCTCGGGAAATCACCTGACGCCATCCCGACGCACGGTGCGCGGCACATGGCCTCCAGGGCCGAGCCGCCGGGTGCGGCTGTCGAACGCCGGACCGCCGGGGCTGTCGGGACCGCGACGCGGCCGAGGTGGCGACGGTGATCAGGGCGCGGGTCACTTTTCCGCCTTGGGGGCGGTGTCGGGGGCCCAGAGGAAGGAGAAGCGCTCCATGACGTTGCTGCGCTCGGCGTTGTGAAAGGCCGCGATCCGCCAGGTGTCGTCGGTGTCGCGGACCAGGGTGAAGGTCGTCACCTTCGAGAGTTCGTCCGCGCCGGGCTTGTCACCGGTGTAGTCGGCGCCGCGGCTGGTGAGGACGGCGACGTCCTTGGTCAGGAAGCGCATGTCGAGGTATCTGGCGGCGAGCTTGCTGTCCTTGAGGAAGCCCTTGAAGAGCGCGCGGTGGCTCGCGGTGATGTCGGCGCGGCCCTCGTAGTGGCTGCCTATGTAGGTGGTGTAGGTGCCGTTCTCGGTGAACTGGCGGCCGTACGCCTTAGCGTCACCGCGCTCCCAGGCGTCGGCGAGGGCGTCGAGGGTGGCACAGACGGCCTTGCCGTCGCGGCGGTCGGCGTCGGCCGGGATCACCTCGGCGCAGGTTTCGGCGCCGGTGCGCCGCACGTCGGAGGTGGCGTCGAGATAGAGATAGGTGCCGGTCGCGCCGAGGGCGAGGGCGATGGTGGAGACGAGGGCGGCGCGCTTGACGAGCTTACGGTTCATGGTGAGGTCTCTCCGTTCGGTGGTGGCGGATGGGTGGCGACGGCGGTCACGATGACCGCACTTGTGCGGTAACTGCGCACACGCGCTATCCGCGCGTGCGCGGAGATCAAGCAAGGGCCGCGCGCCATGGCGCGCGGAGGCTGCGGGGCTCCAGGCGTCCGAGTGGTACGCGCTCGGCCGCATCAGCCCCTCGGGCGGGCTCGCTTCGGGTGAGCTCTCGGTCGGTGCGGACCTCGCAACGGGCGCGGCGCCCCGCCTGACCGATCGCCTTGAGCGTGCGGGATACGTGCGCCGCACCACGGCCCCCCGACCGGCGCGACGTCCTGGTGGAAGCGATCCCCGACGCGCTGGGAGAGGTCGGGGCGGCCGTGGTGCCGGCGCTCAGGGCTCCTCACTCGGGCTTGTTGCCGACGGGGCCGCCGATCTCGTACGGCGTCGTGACGTTGTGATACGCGAGGTGCATGACCATGCCGAGCTTGCTGTGCCAGAAGTTGTGGCAGTGATCCATCCAGATGCCGGGGTTGTCGGCCCTGAAGGCGACTTGGACCTCCTCGCCCGGCCGGACGAGCACGGTGTCCTGCCACATCGGGCTGCCGGAGGCCCGTTTGCCGTTCTTGCCCAGCACCAGCATGTGGTGGCCGTGCAGGTGCATCGGATGGTCCTCGTTCCCGCGGTTGACGAAGGTGGTGCGGGCCAGGTCACCCTCCTTGATCATCAGCATCGGGGTGTCCGGGAAGACGCGGCCGTTGATGGTCTGCTTCAGTCCGAAACCGCCGTCGTAGAAGCCCAGCCACTCGTCGAAGACGAGCTTGTAGTCGCGGTCGAAGTCGCTGTCCGGGCCGAATTCCGTCCTCTTCGGGCTGCCGTAGCCGTACGGGTCGAATTCGGGGCCGCTCAGATCCGCCGTCAACTCCCCCCTGCCGTCCGGCGAGTACACGATGCCCGCGTCCGGCGCGCTGCCGTCGGTCACCCGCACCGGGCCGTCGGGCATGGTGAATTCGACGTCCATCCGGTTGCCGCCACCGAGCACCAGCCTCTTGCCCTTGAGCGCGGTCGGCTTGTGCACGTCCGTGCCGTCCAGGGCGGTGACCTTGTACGGAACGCCGTCGATGGCGAACTCGCGGGTTCCGCCGCCGGTGTTGGCCAGCCGTATACGCACCTTCTCGCCGGGCACCGCGCGGCGCCGCTCCAGCTCGTCCGAGGTGCCGAGCGCGGGCACCGTGCCCTTGTCGGTCCGCCAGTCGTGGGCGAGAACGCTGACGTCCTTGTCCACCGGCCGGGTCCGCTTCTTCGGCTCGATGACCAGGGCGCCGAAGAGGCCGCGGTCGACCTGCTCGGAGGCGGCCTGGTGGGAGTGGTACCAGCGGGTGCCGGACTCCTCCACGCGGAAGCGGTAGGTGAAGGACCGGCCGGGCAGTACCGCGTCCTGGGTGGCGCCGGCCACGCCGTCCTCGCCGTTGGGGACGTCGACGCCGTGCCAGTGGATGGTGACGGGGGTCTTGCCGGGCAGCTCGTTCCGCAGCTCGATCTCGACCAGATCGCCTTCGGCGACCCGCAGTTGCGGGCCGGGGACCTGGCCGTTGTACGTCCAGGCGTCGACCGTCCTGCCGGAGGCCAGCTTCACCTTCTTGGCCTGTGCGGTGAGGGAGAAGCGCCGGTCGGGCGTACCGCTCCCGGGACCGCGCAGTGTGTCGGCGGAGACCTCGCCGGCGCCGCCGGTGCCCGGGGCCGTGTGGTGGCCCCCGGCCATGCCGTAGTGCTGCCCGGCGGTACCGCCGCCCCAGTCGGCCTCGCCTCGCATCATCGAGAAGGTGTGCGGAAACCGGCTGCCGGCGATCCCGTGATCGACCAGCCCCACCACGGTGCCGAGCGCCACCACGGCCGTGCCCAGCCGGACCGCCACCGCCCGTCGCCGCGGAATCCCACGGCCGGTGAGCAGGCGTTGCCGTCGCGCGTTGGCGCGCCATACCAGCAGCCCGGCGACCGCGGCGGTGATCAACGCGTACGCGCCGAGGCTGATCCAGAACGACCGGTCCGGAGGCAGGAACATCTGCGCGAAGCAGCCGAGGCCGCCGAAGGCCGCGAGCCGGGGCGGCACGACATGGCGCGGGGACCAGGCGCGCGCCTGCTCCTCCGGCGGCACCGGCGCAGCCGGATCGGGCAGCCTTCCCCGAGCTCTCGGCTTCGCTCCAGCAGGGGATGCCCCATTCCGCGCGGCGGACACCAGCCACGGCACCGTCCAGACGACGGTGGCGATCACGGCCGGGAGCAGCAGGACGAAGGTGGTGAACAGCCGCCGGTCGGCGACGAACACCCACCCGTGGAGGGCAAGCAGCCCGTACACGACGAGCCTGGCGGCGGTGAGCAGCAGGGCGACGGACACCAGCACCAGCGCGGTACGGGACATCCACCGCCTGCCGCCGGCGGTGCGGCGGCCCGGCAGCAGGCCCGTCGTGACGGCGGCGATCAGCCAGGCGGGGAGCAGGAAGATGCCCAGCGCGAGGTCGAGTCCGGATGCGGCGACGTACACGGCCGTCACCCCCGGCCCTGCGGCCGTCGGGCCGCGGTCGGGTGCGGCTGTGGTGGGCGTCTGCGCGGCCGGCGGAGGTCGCGGGCGATCCGCCCGTCGAGGACCCGGAGGCGGCGGCGCCCCGCCGCGGCGGATTCGGTGATCTCAGGCATGCCGTCAGCGTGGCGATCGCCGCGCCGGCCGGGCATCCGCCGATCCTCGCTCTCCTTCTCGGCGGAAAGTAGCGGGCCGGGCGACGCCGCGTACACCTATCGATCGACGCGTGCCCTCCCGCACCGCGGCTAGCCTGCGGCCATGACATGGCACAGTCGCCTCACGGACCACCGGGAACGCCTGCGTCCCGCGGCGGGTGCCCTCGTGGCGCCGGCCCTCGCCGCGGCCACGGCCACCATCGACGGCATGCACGCGCGGTTCGACTACCTTCCCGCGCACCCGCCGCTCTTCGTGGCGATCCCGGTCGGGCTGCTCGTCGGCCTCGCGGCATGGTTCCGCCGCCGCCGTCCCGCGCTGCTCCTGCCGGCCGCGCTCGGCGCCTATGTGGTGCTGTCGGCCTGGTTCGCCGTGGCGTTCGCGCAGTACACCCTGGCCGACCGCACCTCCTCACGGCGCCGGGTCGCCGTCGCCTCCGCGGTCGCCGTCGCGGTGGTCGCCCCGCCCATCTGGCGGGGCGGCGGCTTCGACGCGGCGCTCATGAGCGTGGGCATCTGCGTCTTCCCGGCCCTGCTCGGCCTGTACACGGGAGCCCGCCGCCGCCTCACGGCCGAGCTGCGCGAGCGCGCCGAACGGGCCGAGCGCGAGCAGCGGCAGCGGGTGCTGCGGGCCCGCAGCGACGAACGCGCCCAGATCGCCCGGGACATGCACGACGTCGTCACCCACCGCGTATCCCTGATGGTGCTGCACGCGACCGCGCTTGAGGCGACCAGGGGCGCGTCCGCCGTCGACATCGGCAAGCAGATCGGCGCCATCGGCCGCGAGGCACTGACCGAGCTCCGCTCACTGGTGGAGGTCCTGCACACCGAATCCGAGGCCCCGCTCGCCCCGCAGCCGGGCCTGGCCGAGCTGGAGACCCTGATCGCCGACTCCCGCGGCCTGGGGACGCCGGCCACCCTGGAACTGACCGGAGAGCAGGGCACCGCCCGTCCACCCGAGCTGCCGGCCCTGATCGAGCACGCCGTCTACCGCGTGGTGCAGGAGGCCCTGACCAACGTCCACAAGCACGCCGCCGACGCCGAGACCCGCGTCAGGGTCCACCGCACGCGCCGGCTGCTGCGCCTCACAGTGACCAACCAGCACGGTGTCGGCACCAACCTCTCCGGTCTGCCCAGCGGCGGCCACGGCCTGCTCGGCATCGCCGAACGGATACGGCTCGTCGGCGGCGAGCTCACCGCGGGCCCGACCCCGGACGGCGGCTTCGAGATCGCCGCCGAGATCCCGCTGGACGACGTACCCCAGAAGCAGCCCACCCACATGAAGGCCGTGCGATGAGCGAGACGACGACCCGGGTCCTGATCGTGGACGACGAATGGATGGTGCGCTCCATGCTCAGCACCATCATGGCGTCCGCCCCCGACATCGAAGTGGTGGGCGAGGCCTCGGACGGCCATACGGCGGTGGCGATGGCCGCGGCCCTGGACCCGGACGTCGTCCTGATGGACATCCGGATGCCCCGCTCCGACGGCCTGACCGCCACGGAGCGCCTCACCCTCTCGCCCCGCCCGCCGCGCGTCGTCGTGCTGACCACCTTCGACCTGGACGAATACGTCCAGACAGCGCTACGTCACGGGGCCGTCGGCTTCCTGCTGAAGGACGCCACCGCGGACGACATGATCGCCGCGGTGCGCAGCGCGGCCCGCGGCGACGCGATGCTCTCCCCGAAGGTGACCCGCCGCCTCATCCGCCGCTTCACCGAGGACGACGGCGGCCCCTCCGCCGAGCGGCGGCGCCGCCGGTCCGAGGCCCGCAGCCGCCTGGAGGCCCTGACGGAAAAGGAGCGCGAGGTCCTGATCGCCCTGAGCGGCGGCCTCTCCAACACGGGCATCGCCGCCGCCCTGCACATGAGCGAGGCCACCGCGAAGACCCACATCAGCCGGATCCTGTCGAAGCTCTCCCTCACCAACCGCGTCCAGGCGGCGATCCTGGCGCACCACGCGGGGCTCGTGGACTAGGGACTTCTCCACCGTCCATCGACAGCGGTGCCCCGGCGGGCTCTTCGGTTCTCGTCACACGATTCCAACAGCCGCCGGAGGCGCCTCGGTTCCGCCCGGCCGCTGTACGGCCTGGTCACAGGTGCGCGGTGCACTTCCCATCGGACCGTTTACGCAGCCGGTCGCGGTCAGCCGGCCGCGTGGGCCTTCCGCACATGGACGATCTCACGCCCACAGAGCGCGCCGCGGTCGCCCGTTTCGCCGGTCCCGTGGACCGACGCCAGGAGAAGGCGACCGCGGCACTCGGCGCGGAGCGGATGCAGAACCTGTCCGGCCGCCAGGTTGTTTCTGATGGCTCTTGGACGGTGTGGCGGAGCCAGATGACGATCGCGGCGACGGCCAGGGTGCGGGCACGCCGTCGGGTATGACCAGGTCCTCGACGAGCTCGCGCGTGTCCGCGTACTGGGTGACGAAGTGGTGGGCACGCGGGTCCGGCCCTGGCCAGGGGAGGCTCTGCGGGTGATCATCCGCGCAGTGTCGCAGCCTCCCGGGGGGGGTGGGCGGATGGCATGGTGCATGGTGCGAATCTCTGGCCGATCGGCTACGGGATCGTGGTACCCCGTCCTCGAACCAGATGATGGCCGCGTTGATGTCTGACCGCCGGCCCGTCGACCGGCGCTTCCAGGCAGACGGGCCGACAGCGGTGAGTGCGGGACGAGTTACTTGGTGCAGGTCCCGTTGCACTGGTACATGCCGAGGAAGCCGCAGCCCGAGGTCACACTGCAGAAGCAGCACTGGCAGTGCGGCCCCTCCCAGACAGTGCACCACACCGAAGTGGTGCTGCAGTTGCACGTGGCCTGCGGTGCGGCCGTCGAGTTGCCGTGGGCGTCCGGGGCGCTGCCGGCGGGCCCGAGGGTCACCAGCAGTGCGGCGCTGTCCGCGATGCCGAACGCCTCTTTCGCCGCTGTCTCGATGGCGGTGATGCGGCGCTGCAGCGCTGAGCCCTTACTGGGCTGACCGCCCGCGAACGTGGCCTCGGAGCGCGCCAGGTCCAGGGCGTCCCGCACCACTCGGTGCTGTTGCGCGGTCAGCGCCGGATGCGCGGACCGGAACGCTTCCAGGTGTTCGGTCCACACCCGGCTGCGCTCCGCTGGAGGCAGTTCCACCAGTACCGCCTGGCGCACCGCCGACGGGAGTGGAGCGATTTCGGCGTACGTACGCGGCAGTTTGTCGCGGTGCGCGGCGACCCACGCTCGGGCCTCCGTTTGCGCCGAGCGCGCGAACGCCGGGGTCTGTCCGGTCACGGCCATCCCGACTGCTGTGCCGACGCCGCCCGCCAACAGCAGGAAGCGCTTGCGGCTCATCCCGGTGTGCCGCTGCCGCGTTGCCTTGTCCGCGGTGTTCAGCGGCTGGCCGGTGCGGGCCGCATGGCGCAGCTCGCCCAATGCCATCAGCACCCGGCCGGTCGCTTGTACCCCGAGCCGCCGTGCCAGTTGCAGGGTCATCCGTGGCCCGGTCCAGGCATGCACCCTGTCGTCAGCCACCCGCAGCAGGGTCGGCGCCCATACGGGCCTGGGGCCCATCGCCTTCTCACGCCACCGCCGCACGTCCGCGTCGGCCAGCGGCAGCACCTCCAACTTACCTCCGCCGGCCCGTGCCACGGCCGACGAGACCGTCGTACAGGTCTCGCAGGAGGCGTCGAAGGCCAGTATCCATCGCGTTGTGGTCGGCATGCTCTGCCCTCTCTTCAGCCGGATTGAGGGATGGGCGCAGCCACCGGGATGACCGTCCCGCTGGTGCCGTCCCGCTGCGCGGGGCGGCACGTACCAGAAGAGCCGGCAGCGGGTGAGGCCGCGGAACATGGGGGTAAGGATTGGCAGCCGCGTTCAGGCAGTACGTGACTGTGTCGTGTGGCCCGGGCCGAGGACAAGTGCGTTTCCGGCATCTTCACCATTTCGACTCAGCTGAGTCGAAACGGTTCGGTGGCCACTGCTCCGTTTCCCGCTCCCATGGCGTCACCACAAGGCGGCGCGAGCCGCCCCCACGAGCGACCTTGCTGGTCAACCGCGGCGCCCACCAGGTCGTTTCTGGTGGCTCCTGTCGTGTCGGGTGGACTATGGCCGGGGTCGGGCAGGCGCGGGACATGGTGCGGCGACAGGAGTTGACGGACGCGCGGTGGGAGACGATCGCGTCGTTGCCGCCGGCGGGTGGGCAGTGGGCGGACCACCGCCGAGCCCCGGGACCAGCGGGCCACCGCCGTCGGCGGGGCCGGTCCGGCGCCGCCCACCGGCCTTCCACAAGGTTCGGTACCGCCGCCGCAACGCGCCGGAGCGGTGGGTGATGCGGCGCCCGCGGAGCAAGGCGGAGAAGGGGCCGTTGGGACGATCCCAGACCAAGCAGGCGAAGCAGGAGATCACTCAGGCCGACAGCTTCCTCACCTGACTTGCCGGCCGAGGCCGCACCATCGAACACGACCAGCGGGGCGACCTCGTCGCCTGGCTCACCGAGAAGCCGACCACCCGGCACCCGGCCCAGGAGTTTCCGCGCTGGCGCGTGAAGACCCTGGGATGCACCGCCTCACCCTGCCACCCCAGGTCGTCAACCAGGACCAAGCACCGCTGCACCAGCACCGCCGACTCGCCATTCTCCGGCGGACCCTCAACGGCGACTCCCTTCCCCTGCGGGCGCGGGTCGCCGCCGCACTCGTCCCCCAGGCCCCGGCCCCGTCATCGCGAAGGCACTCCGTCATCGCGAAGGCGCTCGGTCACCACGACAAGACAGCCCCCCGCCTGGCCAACGAAGCCGGAGGACCTGGAGCCGATACGCCCCCGGCGACCACACACGGTGACGCTGGAACGAACCACCCTCAACGAGGAATACGCGACACCTCACCACGCGAGCCCACCAGTCGCAGCCGGTTGAGGCGCGTCGCCGCCACCCACCCGCCCGCACCGCATTCGTGCTCAAGTGTCGCCGGTGATCGCCTGCCCGCGATCACTTGCGAAGCCGGGAACGGTACTCGCCCGGGGGCATGCCCCGGGCACGTCGGAAGGCACGGCTGAAGGCGTGCGGCGAGGCGTAGCCGACCGCGCCGGAGATCGACTCGACCGGCTCGTCGGTGTCGCGGAGCCGGACGGACGCCAGGTCCATGCGCCACCGCGTCACGTAGGCGCCCGGCGTCTGCCCGAGCGCGGACCGGAAGTGCCTGGACAGTGTCGTTCGGGAGACCGCCGTCGCGGCGGCCAGGGACTCGGTGGTCCAGGGGTGTTCCGGCCGGGCGTGGACACATGCCAGGGCGTCGCGCACGACCGGATCGCGCATCGCGCCCAGCCATGAGCCGGGCTGCTCCTCCGGGTGGCGGGCCAGCCAGACGCGTACGAACTGGATGAGCAGGAGGTCGACGATGCTGTTGACGGCGGCGGTGGTGCCGATCTGCGGCTGTGCGAGCTCCGCCGTGAGAAGCTCGACGGTCCTTCTGAGCTGTGCGTTCTCCCCGCTCGTGACGTGCATCGGCCGGACGAGGGAGGTGAGCACCGGCGTGCGCACCTCCGGGTCCTGCTCATAGCGCAGGACGAGCACTTCCGTCTGCGCCGGCGTCGAGCCCAGGTGCAGGGCGCTGCCGTCGGTGAGGGCCTGATCCGTCGCCTTCCGGTCACAGGGAGCCATCGTCGTACCGGACCCGCCGGCTATCCCGTGGGCGGTGCCCGGCGCCAGCAGGACGGCGTCTCCCGCCCGCACCTCCAGGGGCCTGCCGCCCGGGACGTGGAGCCACATCGTGCCGCGGGACACCACGTGCAGTGCGGCTCCCGGAGAGGGATCCAGCCACAGGCCCCAGGTTCCTCCGGCCTTCAGTACGACGCCGAGCGCCCCACGCGCACCCGATACACGCAAGGCCTCCGCGAGTACGTCCATCGTTCCTTCCTCGTCGACGGGCGTCAGACCACGTCAAGAACGATCTTTCCGTGCACCTTCCGCGCGAACAGCGCCCGGACGGCGTCGTCCACGTCCTGCCAGCCGCCCCGCAGTCCGACCGGTGCCGAGAGCCTCCCGGCGGCCATGAGGCCCAGCAGGTCCGTCAACTCCCCGCTGGTCGGCGTCATGTCGCCGTAGGTGGCGAGGGAGCGGGGTTCGCCGAAGCCGAACAAGGACCCGGACGGGAACGTGGTGTCCTGCCCGGAGGAGTATCCGACCAGGTGGATGGTGCCGCCCTCGGCGAGGAGACTCCACGCCTGGGCCACCAGCGGCCCACCGACCGTGTCCAGGACGAGGTCGAACCGGCACTCGGCCCCGGCCAGGTCGGCCAGGACCTTGTCGGCCCCGAGTTCGCGGAGCCCGGCGGCCCGGTCCGGCGAACCCACGAGTGCCGTCACCCGGGCGCCCGCCAGCGCCGCCAACTGGACGGCGAAGTGCCCCACGCCCCCGCTGGCACCGGTGATCAGGACATCGCGCGCCAGCACGGAACGCTTGCGCAGCACCCGCAACGCGGTGACTCCGGCGATCCCCAGCGCGGCGGCGTCGGCCAGCTCCACGCCCTCGGGGACGGTGCCGAGCGAGGCGGGACCGACCGCCACCCGCTCCGCCCACGCGTGGGGAGACATCCCCACCGCGACGCGCGTGCCTTCGGGTGGCCCCGAGCCGTCGGATGCGGCGCGCACCACGACCCCGGCCGCGTCGTGACCGTGCACAGCGCCGGCCGGCCACTGGTGCACGTAATTCAGCTCTCCGAAGTTGAGACCGATGTGCCGTATCTCGACCAACGCCTCGCCGCTGGACGGCACGGGCTCATCCACATCGGCGAACCGGACGGGCCCGGCCTCGCCGTGATCGACCACTAGGGCGCGCATGGGGGGGTTCCTTCTCTCGTGGATGCGCCTGAACACTCGGCGCGGCAGTGGACGGAGTGCGCGCATGCCGCACTGCCGCCTCCCTGAAACCCTACGCAGCACCAGCTCAGCGACCAGTCCCGGGAAAGTCGATCAGTTGACGATCTGTAGCAGGGCGACTCGCGGCGCGGCGTCGGACTCCGCACGCGTCCGATCGGCCCTCGGCACCCACAAAAACGACCGGCCCCCCTTCTCCCGCGTCACCGCGCCCCTGGCCGGCAGCCGCGTCAAAATGGTGATCACGGTGGAGCAGGCACGCGCGCCCCCCAGCCGCTCCTGGACCCACGCCGTGCTCACCGCCCCCGGCACCTCGTGCGAGGCGGCCAACACCCGCGCCTCCAGATCACCCTGACCCCGCCGGTGCCTGTGCTCCCGATCTCTCAGCCCGTCCCCTTCTCACCACGCTCGCGCCCACCCCACAGGGGCGGCCCGCGGGAGCCGGCGGCTCAATGACCCCCCTGGCCCAGGCTTCTACAGCGCTGTAGATTCATGGCGTCGCCGCCCCGGCGTCCTTGCGTGCCCGTTCGAGTCCCACAGGAGATTCACCCCCGATGTTCGGCATCAGCGAGCTCGCCCTCATCCTCATCGTCGTCATCGTTCTGATCGGCGCCAAGAAACTCCCCGACCTCGTCCGTTCCGCCGGCAAAGCGACCCGCATCCTCAAGAGCGAAGCCAAGGCCATGAAGGCCGACGACACCCCTGCGGCCGACCAGCCCGCTCCCCGGATCATTCAGGCCGCCCCGGCGGACGCTCCCCACAAAGCCTCAGAAGCGACCAGCGGCCAAGGCTGAGCTCATCCGCAGTCCAGCGAGGTCCCCGCTCCAGGCGTACGCGAGCGGCATCCTCGCCTTCCTGGCGTACTGGGACGGGCGGCCGGCCGAAGCCGTACGCCACGTCCACGCCGCCCAGCACTTCACACGGGGCTGGGCAGTACGGCGACCACCCGCCCGTCGGTCATCGAGGCCCGCGCCTACGTCCACCTGGGCGATCCGCAGCGCGCCACCACCGCCATCCGGGCGTCGACGGAGCAGCACGACACCCTGCGCGACGACCTCCACGACGACATCGGCGGCGAGTTCGGCTTCTGCACGGACCGCGTGGCCATGAGCACCGCCACCAGCTACCTGCTGCTGGGCGACGCGACCGGCGCGGAAGACTCGGCGGCCCGCGCGCTCACCCTGCTCACCGAGCACGCTGACGGGGACCCCTCGCAGGTCGTCGCATCCCAGGCCCGCATCGACCTGGCGCGGGCCCGGCTCATGCTCGGCGAGTTGGAGGCGGCGGCCGAGGCCGTGGAGCCGGTCTTCCAGGTCCCCACCCAGTGGCGCGGCGCCGGCGTCCTGGAACGGCTGGCCGGCCTGCGCACCCAGCTCACCGAGGCCGAGTTCCGGGGCTCGGTCCGGGCCCGGGATCTCGGTGAGCAGATCGAGGAGTTCACCTCCCTGGCCGTCGCCCGCGTCTTCAGTGGCTCAGCGCGCTGGGCCATCGAGGGCTGACGCGGCCCGCGCGGCGGTGAGGATACGTTCCTCTTTCTCCGGGGCGATGTCGTGCTCCTCCCACCGGGGGCGCGCCTTCGTCCCGGTCGAACAACGCCATCATCGACGCCCCCGAGAACTCCGGTACCGCCGAGATCGGTTTCCTCTACGACAACCGGCCCCGCGTTCAGCACCAGCACCGCGGCCCCCGGCATGAAGGAGCCTGCCGCGTCTCGATCACCGGCCTCACCCCCGACCGCCACCGCGCACTACTACACCAGCCGATTCGCCGCCGGCGACATGGACTTCACCCTCCTTGACCGCTCCACCGCCTACGGCACCTTCGCCGAAGCCCAAGCCGCCGATCCCCGGCCCGTGGCGACGCTCACCGACCCGCTGGCCTCCTGACCGCGGCACGGCTCCGGAGTTTTCTCGCATTTCGGGGCCCGGGCGGAGAATCGGAACCGGCTGCGGCGGACGTGTTGTTACCTGAGTACGTCAGCTTCCTTCTGGCTCCCCGGACCCTGGAGCGATCATGTTGCCATCGCCGTCCCCTCCGGCCGCGTTATGGGCGCGGTGGACCGTGCGTCCGCCCGGCCTGCGCCTGAGCGGCGCCATCGAACCGCGCACGCACCAGGTTCTGGAGCGGTACCTGGGGGAGCTTGCACGGCGTTTCCCCGGCCGCGGCGTCCATCTGGACCTGACGGCGGTGACCGCGCTGGATCTGGCCGGGGCGGCCCTGGTGGTGGCCACCCGGGACCGGCTGCGGCACCTTGGAGGCGACCTGCAACTGCACGCGGCTCCCGGCCTGCTGCCGTCCGCGCACGGGCGGCCGGGGCGGCCGGGGCGGCCGGTCGCAGGTCGCGGCGCGCCGCCGGTGCCGCGCGGGCTGCGGGCGGGCTGAGTGGGCCCGCCGCGTCGCCTGGGGCCTTCGCCGGTCGGTGCGGCGGGGTCAGGGGGCGGTGTCCTCCTGCTCAAGGTAGAGGCGGTGGGCGAGGATGTCGTGGGCGACGTCGAGCAGGGCGCGGTCGTGGGCGTAGGCGTGGGCGCGCAGCCGCAGCAGGGCCTGGTCGAGGGGGAGAGTGAGCTGGACGGACAGGGCCCCGGCGGCCTGGTGGACCTCGGCACGGTAGAGGGTGATGCCCAGGGCGTGGTCGCCGGTGAGCAGCCGGGCGGGGGAGGTCTGCAGGAGCAGGAACAGGGCGGCGCGGGCGAAGCGGACGAAGCTGTCGCGCGGGTTGGCGGTGAGCACACCGGGGGCGGTGCCGTAGGCGGTCAGGACCCCGGCGGGTACGACCCCCAGGCGCAGGGGGGTGGCAATAACGGTGCGCACGCGGGTGCGGGCGGCGGCGGGCAGGAACTGCGGCCAGCGGTCGGCGGGGGTGGCGGCCAGGTCGGGCTCGGTGATGGTGCGGCCGGTGCGGGCGGCGTCCAGGGTGGGGCCTTCGCCGAGGGTGTACTGCAGGTCGTCCAGTACCGGGCCGAGCCGGCCGGCGGCGTCGTCGCTCCACAGGAGTTCCAGGTGTCCGCGCGGGGTGGCCAGGCACAGGGTCAGGGCGTCGTAGCCGAGGTGGCGCGCGGCGAAGCTCGGCGAGAGGGAGCCCAGTCCCTGGCCGGCGCGGGCGGCGGCCTGCAGTCGGTCCCACAGCAGGTCCAGGTCAGTACGGTGCATGGGTTACCTTCCGTCGCAGGCACGGCAGGCACGGCAGGCACGGCAGGCACGGCAGGCACGGCAGGCACGGCAGGCACGGCAGGCTACCGTGTGACGTGGTCCGGCCGGCCGGCCATACCTCAGTTGGGTGCCAGTTCGGTGGGGATGGTGCCTTGGGCGACGTCGGCGGCCAAGGCGGTGAGTTTCTGCTGCCGGGCTCGGGCGTGCTGGCGTAAGCGCTGGAACGCCTCGTCCACCGAGACATTGAGCCGTTCCGACATCACCCCCTTGGCTTGTTCGATCACCAGGCGGCTGTCGAGCGCGATGGTCAGCTGCTCGATCATGACGGCCTGGTCGCGGGCCTCTTGCCGGTGTCCGAAGCAGCTGGCGGCAGCGTCGGCCAGGGCCTGGGCGATGCGCATCTGCGGGCCGTTGGGCGCCGCATCGCTGTCCTGGTCGCGCATCAGGTTCAGCGCGCCGATGGTGAGGGCCGGAGAACGCAGCGGGACGGCGGCCACCGCACTGATGCCCACGCGCCGGGCGTGCCCGGCGAAGCGGGGCCAGCGCAGGGCCGGCGGACCGGTCAGCGAGGTGACCGCCAGCGCAACCCCGGTACGGGTGGCCTCCAGGCACGGTCCTTCGTTCAGGTCGATCTGGACCTGTTCCAGGTGCCCGCAGCGTTCGTCGGAGGCGGTGGCGTACTCCACCCGCCTCATCTCGTCCAGGACGGTGACGCCGGCCCCGGCCACCGGCAGCAGCTCTGCCACGTGGGCGGTCAGGTCGTGCAGCAGTTCCAGGGGGTCGAAGTCGGTGGTGCGGTGCACCAGGTCGCGCATCGCTTCGGCGACGCGCGCTTGAGATTCGGTGATATCCACGTCGGGGCCGCCGATCGGCCAGGCTCCCGCCTCCGCGACGGGAGCGGGGGCTGGGCGCGCGTTCGGCGGTGGGAGAAGGAGTCCGGCCACAGGGGACCGCGATATGCCCGCTGACAGGGACTGCTTCTCGCCTCGGCTCCATCTGGCCCGTCCGGGGCCGCCTCTGCGGCCGGTTCCACACGGCCTGGGCGGCCTCACGATGCACTACTCAGCGTAGCGCGCAGTGACCGGCCCGCACAGCGATTTTCTGCCCGCCGCCGCGCGCTGCCGTCTTCCGCGGCCTTGGGCGGAAGGCGCGTTCTCGGGTACTCCTCGGTGGAGGCGCCATCGACGAGTGCTTCATGGGCTCGGCACGCGCCACTGTCGCCACCGTGGGCAGCCGAGCGCCGTCCTCGGCACGTGCTGGCGGCTGCTGTCGTTGACGTCGAGGGCCTCGGCGGCCTGGCAGGAACGCCCCCATCACGGTCGCCGACCGCCTTCCAGTCCCTTCGGGACCAACACAGGGTTCTCCCTTCAAGTCCCGGCAGCTGAACGCCGGTTGATTCCCCCCTCCGGCGTTACCGGCGGAGTCGGACGTACGGCGCCGTCATCCAGCGGGGCGACCGGTGTGCGCCGGCTGGGGGGTCGCGTCACGGTGGTGGGGGGCCGGAAAGGCGGGGCAGGGTCAGGTGTTCGTGGACCACGGCGTGGGCGAGGGTGGACAGGTCCATTCCCCGGGTGTGGGCGTGGGCGCGCAGCAGGGCCAGGGCCTGGCCGGTACCCACGGCGTGACGGTAGCTGATCATGCCGATGGCCTGGTGGACGACCGCTTCGGCCGGCAGGAGCCAGGTGTGTGCGAGGTCTTCCTCACTCGGCGTGGGCGTGGCCAGGAGCAGGAGGTCGGCGGCGTCCGCGTGGTCCTGGGCGAGGTGCAGGTCGGGCTCGGGGATCGGGCCGGGCCGGTCGCGGTAGAGGGAGAGGACGAGTCCGGGCTGCTGCGCCGGGTCGGGGCCGCTCAGGACGGGCAGGGCGAAGACCGCGCGGATGCCGTGGGCCCGGGCCTGTTCGGCGTAGAAGGGCCATTGCCGTACGGTATCCGCGTCGTCGAGGTCCTCGGCGAGTACCGGCGCCCTCTGGTTCAGGGCTTGGACGCACGGACCTTCGCCGAGGCTGAGCTGCAGGGTCTCGCCGCGGGCGGCGAGTGGGCCGGCCGCGCACAGGGACACCCGCTGTGCGAGGGCGGCGTCCACGGCCAGGGTCAGCCCCACCGCATACGCCTTGTTCAGGGCGGTCCGGCATGCCTCGCCGAGGTGCTGGGCCGGCTGCGTGTGGCCCACGAAGCGGGCGGCCAGGACGATCGCTTGGAGCCGTGGGGGCTTCACGGCGGGCTCGTTGGGGTGACAAGCGGGGTGGTGGCCTGCTTGGGTGCGGACATCTCGCGTGTCCGATCTCCGGCATTCACCGCCGACGCTGCCTGATCGGAAGCCAATGTCAGGGTGGCGGACGAGCGGCGTGGCTTCGGGCAGCTGTAACTCCCACCCTACGCCCCGCTGCGGGAGCAAAGGAGGGTTGCGATCCGGTGGCTGAACCCGTGCTGCGAGGGGAGCGGGGCTGACCGGGCAGACTCGCCCACGGACAGGCCACCTGCCGCGCAGGCACACCGGACGACTTCGGCACCGTCTTGCCCCGGATATCGCTCCCGGCACCCGGCCCGAGCCCTGGGACACCGCCCGTCGGCGCTTCCCCAAGGCCCGGACGGCCGCGAAGCCGAGGTTGCGCCGTCATCGCGACCGCGTGCCGACCGCCGGGTACTGGTTCCCCGGCCGCCGACCGAGGCGATCACCTGTCCGAGCCGCACCCGCAGCGCCTCACCCCGCAGGCGGCGGCCTCCAACACCGCCCGCTCGCCGCCGGCTGCCGGGAAATCCCTAAAGTGGAAAGCACCAGAAGTACGTCCCGTCACGACGGGCCTCCGCTCGCGCGCGACCGGAGGCCGTGCCGGGAGGTGAGAGCGGTGGAAACCGGCCGTGACCTGGCTGCCGTGCTGAGGAGCCTGCAGCCCGCCACCGGGGACAGGAGGCTGGTCGGCGCCGACCCGAACCTGTGCGCCCAGCTCCTCGGCGTGGACGGCGTCGCCGCCTGTGTAATGACGGCCGACGGCCAAAGCGAACCGCTGTGGTGCACCGAGGGCACCAGCACACGGCTGGAAGATCTGCAGTTCACGCTGGGCCAAGGGCCGGGGCCCGAGGTGATGGTGTCCTGCGCGCCGGTTCTGGTGCCGGATCTGTCGCGGATCGCGGCCAGCCGGTGGCCCGCGCTGCTGCCGGAGGCCACGGCGCTGGGCATCGGGGCCGTCTTCTGCCTGCCGTTGCACGTCGGCTCCGCGTGCCTGGGCACCTTGACCTTGCAGCGCGCGGCGTCCGGCCCGCTCCCGGACACGACGCTGACCGACGCCTGGCTGGTGGCCAACGCCCTGACCGCCGTGTTCCTGCACGGCGGCCCGCAGCAGGAGGCGTTCGCCAGAGCCGACAGCGGCTCGGAGCTGTACCGGGCCGTCGTCCACCAGGCCACCGGAATGATCAGCGTGCAGGCCGGGGTGCCGCTGGCCCGGGCGTTGCTGCTCTTGCGCGGCTACGCCTACGGGCACCTGCGGAGCGTGGTGGAGGCCGCCGAGGACGTGGTGGCTCGGCGGTTGCGCTTCCGCAATGATGAAAACGGGCCGGAGATTTCCGGTGAAGGGACTGAAGGGCCATGAGGCGTGAGGAACGACTGCTGGCGGCCATGGTCGACGCCGTGGACACGCTGGTCGACGACTTCGACCTGATCGACTTTCTGCATCGGCTCTGCGACCGGTGCAACGATCTGCTGGACGTGTCGGCGGTCGGCGTCATGCTCGCCGACCCGGGCGGCAGCCTCCAGCTGATCGCCGCGTCCGACGAACACACCCGGCTGCTGGAACTGTTCGCCCTGCAGGCCGACCAGGGGCCGTGCGTGGAGTGCCACCGCAGCGGCACCGCCCGGCTGAACATCGCCCTGAACTCCCCCGCGCAGACCGCCGGCTTCGCGCGCTTCGCCGAGTACGCCCGCCAGGCCGGATTCGCCACCACCCACGCCCTGCCCCTGCGGCTGCGCCAGCAGATCGTGGGCGCGCTGAACCTCTTCGACACCCGCCAACAGGACCTCAGCGCAACCGACGCAGGCGTGGCGCAGGCGCTGGCGGACGTGGCGACCATCGCGATCCTGCAGCACCGCACCATCGCCCACGGCAACATCGAACGGGCCCAGCTGCGGGCCGCCCTGTCCAGCCGTATCTGCATCGAACAGGCCAAGGGCATCCTGGCCGAACGCTGGAACACCACCCTCGACGACGCCTTCGACGCCCTGCGCCGGCACGCCCGCGCGTACCGGCAGTCCCTGACCGCGCTGTGCCGGCACCTGATCGACGGCTCGCTCGACACCTCCACCGTCCAGCGTCCCTGACCACAAGCCGTGCCCGCGGCTCCAGCCGGCACCCGCCCCAGTCCCCGGCGGCAACATCTGTCCACCCGTCCAGGTGCCCGGGGCAACCCAACGGAAGGGACAGTCCTATGACCCCCGAGCACCATGACGCGGCGTGGCAGCGTATCGGCGCCGTGGGCGCTACCGATGCCGTCACGCTCCACACCGCCTGCCGAGCCTGCGTCGAGGACCTGAACGCCGACTTCGGCGGGGCCACCGTGGTCACCAGCGGTGAGCTGCGGGTGCTGGGCTGCGCCACCGACGAGCGCGCCCGGGCCGTGGAAGACGCCCAGTTGGTCACCGGCGAAGGGCCGTGTACCGACGCCTACGTCCACCACCACCTCATCGAAGCGGACCTGCACCAGGCGGCCGGGCGGTGGCCCGCCTTCACACCGACCGCCTGCGAGACCGGAGCCCGCCGCGTCCTGGCCCTGCCTCTGGCCATCGGCAACCTCCTCATCGGCGCCATGGACCTCTACCGCAGCACCCCCACCCCCTTCACCGCGGTGGACCAGGACCGGGCCACCGCCTACGCCCGCATCCTCGCCCTGCTCACCCTCGACGAGCACCCCCACCTGATCGCAGCCCACGCCCGCCCCGCCCAGCGCGGACCACAGGGCTACCCGCCCACCGTCCACATGGCCGCCGGCATCCTCGCCGCCAAGGACAACCTCACCCCCGACGACGCCCTGGCCCGGCTGCGCGCCCACTCCTTCCGCCACAACCAGCCCCTGCTGCGCACCGCCGAACACGTCCTCGACCACCACCGCCTCGACTAGCGCCGGAAGACGACCCCACCTCGGCCCCGCCGACGATGCCACCCGCCTGATCACACACCGCCTGCGTCGCCTCGAACCTTCATCAAGTCCGTTCGGCGGCGCTCGGCCGGGCGGCACTCGACGACGAACGCCGAGCCGTCGCCCCGGCGGGCGAAGCAGCCCGACGCGTGCGTGATGGACTTGCCCCCTGAGAGGAACAGAACAGCCAGAACGCCTGCGAGGAGCTGCCCGCCACCGCCGGATCGAATTCCAGCGGCATCACGTGTTCCCGCTCCGGTCAGGACACGTACCCGATGTACCTGCCCACCGCGCCGACCACCACACGCCCGGAAAGTCCCGCGGGCCGCGGTACGGGGCGAAGGCGCGTACGGGGAGCGACGTCCTCGAACCGCACCGCCCACACGTCCGCCGGCGGGCGCCGTACCTCCGACCCGACCGAGGCGACGTACGCCACCTCGGACCCGGCCGCCGACGGCCCCGCGGAACCGCCCTCAAGGACCTCTCATGCATGCGCCATGTACGGCTAACCCCGCCCCCCCCGATGCGAGGTCACGCTGACCTATGCAAGATCACATGCAGCCTAGAGCTGACATCTGCAAGGTCAAGCCGCACCGGGCATCAGAGGCAGACCGGTAGGAGCCCGGGAACCGGCCACCCACCATCGGCGGAGTCGCACGGCAAGCGAGCGGGAGACCGCCCGATCCACCCCACATGCCCGAGTTCAACGCAGCGCAGTCAGCACCAAATCAGCACGGGAGGGGTGAACACGAGGTGATGACGTGGGCTTTTAGTCGGCACCGAACCAGCACGGGAGTCAGCACGTCACCTCCAAAACACGCCGGAACAGTGCGACTCGGGCAGCCCTCTTCGCGGCTTCGTCGAAGCTGTCGGAGAGCCCCGTCACCGCCCCATGGTGGCCGCGCGCACCTCCGCGCCCAGAACTATGGCGTCCCGCCACATATGGCCTCTGATCTGCGCGTTCATACGGTGTGGCGACACGGAAACGTCCCCGCCGACCGCCAGGAAGTGGTGCCGATATCCACCCCCGCGACCGCTCCCCCAGCCCCCGCCAGCCTCAAACGGATCGTCGCCGCCAGCCTCATCGGGACGACCGTCGAGTGGTACGACTTCTTCCTCTACGGGTCCGCTGCCGCGCTGGTGTTCAACCAGCTCTTCTTTCCCGGGTCCGATCCGCTCGTCGGGACGTTGCTGTCCTTCCTCACCTACGCGGTCGGCTTCGCCGCGCGGCCTCTGGGGGCGCTGGTCTTCGGGCATTACGGGGACCGGCTGGGGCGTAAGAAGTTGCTGGTGGTGAGCCTGCTCATGATGGGGGCGGCGACGTTCGCGATCGGGTTGCTGCCGACGCACGCGGCGGTGGGGTCGGTGGCTCCGCTGCTGTTGACGGGGCTGCGGCTGGTGCAGGGGTTCGCGCTGGGCGGGGAGTGGGGCGGGGCGGTGCTGCTGGTGTCGGAGCACGGGGACGCGCGGCGGCGCGGGTTCTGGGCGTCGTGGCCGCAGACCGGGGCGCCCGCCGGGCAGTTGCTGGCGACGGGGGTGCTCGCGGCGCTGACCGCGCTGTTGCCCGAGGCGGCGTTCGTGGCGTGGGGATGGCGCGTGCCGTTCCTGCTGTCCGGGGTGCTGGTGGGCGTGGGG
The DNA here is from genome assembly GCF_040611095.1 of Streptomyces sp. NPDC003077. Taxonomy (NCBI): domain Bacteria; kingdom Bacillati; phylum Actinomycetota; class Actinomycetes; order Kitasatosporales; family Streptomycetaceae; genus Streptomyces; species Streptomyces sp. NPDC003077. The sequence goes on from NZ_JBEXNM010000020.1 coordinate 28,953, forward strand.
CTGTGGATCCGGCTGTCCGTGGACGAGTCGCCCGTCTTCAAGGCCGCCTTGGCGCAGGCAGAGGAACGCCGGGCCGGCGAACCCGCCGTCGAGCGGCTGCCGTTGGTGGCCGTTCTCCGTCACCACTGGCGTGACGTGCTGATCGCGATCGGCGCGCGGCTGGCCGAGAACATCTCGTACTACGTCGTTACCGCCTTCGTCCTCGTCTACGCCACCGAGCACAGCGGCCTGTCCCAGCAGACGGCGCTGAACGCCGTCCTCATCGCCTCCGCCCTGCACTTCGCGGTCATCCCGGTCTGGGGCGCGCTCTCCGACCGCTTCGGCCGCCGGCCGGTGTATCTGCTGGGGGCCGCCGGGGTGGGCGTGTGGGCGTTCCCCTTCTTCGCGTTGGTGGACACGCGCGACTTCGGGCTCCTGGTGGTCGCGGTCGCCGTCGGGCTGGTCTTCCACGGTGCGATGTACGCGCCGCAGGCGGCGTTCTTCGCGGAGATGTTCGCGACGCGGATGCGGTACTCCGGAGCGTCGATCGGCGCCCAGTTCTCGTCCCTGGTCGCGGGCGCGCCGGCGCCGCTGATCGCCACCGCGCTCCTCGCCGACCACGGTGGATCCGCGCCGATCGCCGGTTACGTGGTGATCGCGGCGGTGCTGACGCTGATCGCGGTGGGCGTCGCGCGGGAGACCAGGAACCGGGATCTGGCCGAGGTCGGTTCGGGGGATGCTGAGAAAGCCGGTTCGGGGGATGCTGCGGAGGCCGGTCCGGGGGACGCCGAGCCGACCGGTCGGGGGAACACTGATCAGGCGGGTTCGGGTCTGTCCGGGGAAGCGGACGGGCCGGCGGGGGCGCGGGCGGTGTGAGGAGGGCGGTGAGGGCGGGGCGGTGTGGCGTGCTGCTCCGCGGCATCGTCGGCGAGAGGGGGCGGACGGAGGCCGGGGCAGGCGGAGGCCGCTGGCGGGTGGGAGCCGGTGGCGGGCGGGAGCGTTGGCGGAAGGCAGTGGCGGGCGGGAATGTCGGTGCCGGACGGGGGCTTGGTCGGCGCTCTGGGCTGCGCTCGGAGCGGCTCGCAAGCGCAAACGGGCGGGCCGGGGCCGTGGGTCAGTTCGCAACGTGCCCGGGCCCGGAGGGACCGTTGGTCCGTTCCGGGCCCGGGCGCGGCGGCGAGGAGGTCACTGGTCGCGGTCGCGGAAGGAGTCCCGCATTCCTTGGGCCTTCTGCTTCGCGTTGTCCATCGCGCCCTTGGCCTTGCCCTTCGCCTCGTCGGCCTGGCCTTCGCCGCGCGCCCGGTTGTCACCGGACGCCTTGCCCTTCATTTGCTTGGCCTTGCCCATGATCTTGTCCTTGGCGCTCTCGCCGCCCATGACGCACTCCTTTGCTCCGTTGCACGGGTAAGCAGCATCCACGCTGCCGCAGGTCCTCGCGGTCCGCATGCGGAGGCGGCTACCGGTACGTACCGGTAGCCGTGCCACGGCAGACGCTCCTCACGATCCGCGCCCGGAGGTGACTACCGGTATGCCCCGGGCTCAGCGCACCACGGCAGACGCTCCCCGCCGTCCGCTCTCGGAGACGACTACCGGTACGCGTCGCGCTCAGCGCGCCACGGCGGACGAGAGCTGGTGCAGCCGCAGTGCGAGCTGGATCTCCAGGGCGCGGGCCGGGGACTGCCAGTCCGGTCCCAGCAGCCGGCCGACCCGTTCCAGCCGCTGGGCGACCGTGTTGACGTGGACGTGCAGATCGTCCTTGGTGCGGGCCGGGCTCATGCCGGCGGCGAAATAGGCGTGCAGGGTGCGGATCAGGTCGGTGCCGCGCCGCGCGTCGTAGTCCGCGACCGGGCCGACCGTTCGCCGTACGAAACCGTCCACGTCGCGGGCGTCGGCGAGCAGCAACCCGAGGAAACCGAAGTCCTGGGCCGCCGCCCCCTGTCCCGCCCGCCCCAGCACCCGCAGCGCCTCCCGGCAGCGCCGCGCCTCCTCGTAGGCGGCGGCCACGGCGGCGGGATGGGCCGCCGGGGCCTGAACCGGGGCCGAGGCGCCGACCGTGACGGGCCCGTTCATCGCCGCGCCGAGGTGCGCCGCGACCTCCCGGGCGGCGGCGGACGCACCGCCTTCAGAACCCTCGGCCCCCTCGGAGCCCAGCGGCAGCAGCAGGACCACCCCGCCGTCCCGCGTCGCCGCCAGCCCGCGGCGGGTGGCGGCCAGGTGCGCGGCGGCGGACCACAGGCGCTGCCGGTCGGCACCGGCGTCCGAGGGCGCGGTGGTGGCGCGGGAGGCGGACGGGTGACGCGGGTGGGCGGTGTACGGCGTACGCGGAGGGATGGCGCGGGACGGCAGGGCCGGCGTACCGGGACGGTCGGCTCCGGTTCCGTCGAACGATCTTCCCGGGCGGTCGGTACGCGTGTGCGTATGCATGTGCGTGTGCGTTCCCAGCGCTTCTGGGTCTCGGTCGGCGGGGACGCCTCCCGCACCCGGGTGCTCGGGCCCGCTCTCCCCGTACGGGTCACCGGCGAGGTCGGGCGCGGGGCCGCCGTGCGGCGGGTGAACCCGGTGGGACGGGGCGGAGGGGGCCGGATCGGCGTCCGCGTCCAGCCGGGCCGCGAAGACCACGTGCGGGGCGTCGAGGTCGGCGGCGACGCGGGTGGCGCGTTCGCGCAGCAGATGGGGATCGCGTTCGGGGGCGTCGAGGAGGTCGTCCAGCAGTTCGCCGCGGACCCGGCGCTCGGCCTCGGCCGCCGAGCGCCGGGTGAGCAGGAGCAGGGAGGTGACCACCGCGGCCCGCTCCAGCGTCCGCCGGTCGACCGGGTCAAGATCCGGGTGGCCGCGCAGCACGAGCGCGCCCAGTACCTCGTCGCCCGCGTGGACCGCCGCGACCCAGTCGGCGCCGTCCCGTACCGCGTGGCCGTCGGCCCGCGAGCGGTCCAGGGCGGCGGCGGGCGCCTGCCAGGCCTCCGCGTACCCGACCTCGCCGCTCAGCACGCCGGCCACCGCCTCGGCCACGTCCCGCACCCCGCCGCCGCGCAGGACCAGTTCGGTGAGCCGGTCGTGGATGCCGGAGGCGCGCTCGATGGCCGCGCTGCGGTCGCGGACGATCTCGTTGGCCGCCTCCAGTTCGGTGAGGGCCTGGCGGGTCTCGGCGAGCAGGTTGGCGGTGTCGATCGCCACGGCGGCGTGTGCCGCGTGCGCGGCGAGCAGCGCGATCTGGCCGTGCTCGAAGGTCCGCTCGCGCCGGTCGGCGGCGAACAGGACGCCGATGACGCCGCTGCCGAGTTGCAGCGGCACCCCGAGGATCGCCACCAGCCCCTCGTCCCGGACGCCGGTGTCGATGGTGCGGGTGTGCCGGAAGCGGTCGTCGAGGAAGTAGTTGTCCGTGACGTACGGGCGGGCCGTCTGCGCCACCAGGCCGCCCAGCCCCTCCCCCATGCCCAGCCGCAACTGCTGGAAGCGGGCGGAGACCGAACCGTCCGTGACCCGCATGTACGTGTCCCCGGCAACCGGATCGTGCAGGGTCAGGTACGCCACCTCGGTCCCCAGCAGCGAACGGGCCCGGCGCACGATCGCCCGCAGCACAGCGTCCAGGTCGCGCAGGCCCGCGAGGTCGTGGGCGGTGGCGTACAGCGCGGACAGCTCCGTCTCGCGCCGCCTGCGTTCCTCCAGCTCCGTCCGAACGCGCAGGGCGAGGAGCTTGGCCCGTTCCAGCCCGGCGAGCTGCTCGGCAGAGGCGCCGTGCGCGCGGGCGCGCAGCACCGCCCGCTCGTACTCCTCGGCCGGGGCGCCCGCGGCCAGGAGGGAGAGGAAGGGGGTCTCGGGGGAGGCGGCGTCGGCATTCAGGTGCGGCCGGGGCTCGGGCAGGGGGCGGGTCGGGGACATGGTCCTCACAGATATCTCCGGGCCGGTGGGGCGCGCCAGCCGTCGGACCTCAGCGGTGTGCGCAAGGCCGAGGCGGGCGCGTGCCCTCTGGACGGGTCCGGTCGGAGAGCAGGCGGGCCGCCCCCGGCCTCAGTGGGCGGACCAGCCGCCGTCGAGGGGCAGCGACGCCCCCGTGATGAAGGACGCCTCCGGTGTGCACAGGTAGGCCACGGCCTCCGCCACCTCGGCCGGCTCGACCAGCCGCTTGATCGCGGAGTCGGCCAGCAGCACCTCGGCCTCCACCTGAGCGGCGGGGATGCCGTGCGCCGCGGCCTGATCGGCGATCTGCCGCTCCACCAGCGGCGTCCGCACATACCCGGGGCTCACGCAGTTGGACGTGACCCCGTGCGCCGCGCCCTCCAGCGCGGTGACCTTCGACAGGCCCTCCAGCCCGTGCTTGGCGGCGACGTACGCGGACTTGTACGGGGACGCGCGCAGCCCGTGCACGGAGGAGATGTTGACGACGCGGCCGAACCCCTGCGCGTACATGTGCGGCAGGGCACCGCGCACGAGCCGGAACGGGGCCTCCAGCATGACGGTCAGCACGTCGTGGAAGACCTCGGGCGGGAACCGCTCGATCGGGCGGACGAGTTGGATTCCAGCGTTGTTGACGAGGATGTCGGCGCCGGCGGCGACGCGCTCGGCGGCGTCCAGGTCGGTCAGGTCCAGGACGTGGGTCTCGATCCGGCCCCGGGGGGTGGGGGGAACGGGGCGTGCGGAGGGGGCGGGGGCCCCGGAGGAGGTCGTTGTGGGGACGGATCCGATGGGCCGCGGATTCGGGGCGGGCGCGGCTGCTTCCCGGCCGTCCTGGGCGGGTACGGAATCGGCGGCCTCGCGACCGGGAGCGGAATCGGCGGCCTCCCTGTCGGGTGCGGCCCTGGTCGCCTCCCTGTCGGGCGCGGCTCCGGTCGCCTCCCCGTCCCCCGCGAATCCGGCGGCCAGTTCCGCCAGCCCCGCCGGATCGCGGTCGACCGCCAGGACCCGGGCCCCGGCCGCCGCCAGCCGCAGGGCGCAGGCCCGCCCGATGCCGCTCGCCGCGCCGGTGACCAGGGCGGTGCGGCCGGTGAGGTCGAGGTGTACCGGGCCTGGTGTCCCGGTGCCGAACATGGTCATGTTCCGCACCCTAGGCAGCGGTCACCGTCCGGACCGATGTGCGGTGACCCCATACTCCGGCGCCGAGGGATGGGGTCAACGCACATCGGTCCCAGGAGCGCGCGCCCGGGCGACAACCGGCGGTCCCGATGGAAACGGGACTTCGGCCGCCTCCCGATCGGAAACGGGGGCTCCCCGGTCGTTCGTCCCGGTCGGAAGCAGACAGGACCGGAACCGAAACGCCCCAGCGAGGCGGCGGCGGTGTGAAGGCGCACCACCGCGAGGACCGACGGCACCCCGCGCGCCCCGTCCACGTGTTCCGCTTCCTCTGTCTCGTCATGCTCGGAAACGACATGGATAGGGTCACTTCATGGCCACTCCCGACTTCATTCGTGCGATCCGCGCCTCAGCGGGTCATCAGCTCCTCCTGTTGCCCGGTGTGACCGCCGTGGTCTTCGACGACGACGGGCGGGTGCTGCTGGCCCGGCGGGCGGACAGCGGGGAGTGGGCACTGATCGGCGGCATCCCGGAACCCGGTGAGCAGCCCGCCGCGGCCGTGGAGCGGGAGGTCTGGGAGGAGACCGCCGTGCACTGCGAGGCGGAGCGCGTGGTCCTCGTCCAGACGCTGGATCCCGTGCAGTACCCGAACAAGGACCGCTGCCAGTTCATGGACATCACGTTCCGGTGCCGGGCCGTGGACGGCCGCGCGCGCGTCAACGACGACGAGTCCCTGGAGGTGGCCTGGTTCTCGCTGAACGAGTTGCCGGGGCTCCCCGAGGGTTCCCGGATGCGGATCGAGCGGGCGCTCGGCGACGAGCCGACGTGGTTCGAGCGGAATGCCGTGCGGGTGGCACCCGAGTCGTGATCCATCGGTGGCGTCCGGCACCGTGAACAGGCGACCTCGCGCGTCGGTGGACGGGGCCGGGGTCCGCCGGCGGTGTCCGGCACCGTGAACAGCCGCCCTCGCTCCTCGGTGGACGGGGCCGGGGATCCGCCGGTGGTGTCCGAGACAGCGAAGACCCGGCCTTGTACCCCGGTGGCCTCACCCCAGTGAGGTGCGTCCCTTGCGCCGGACCAGGCGACCGCGGATGCACCGGACGGCGGCCTCGGCGTTGTCGACGGTGACGGTGAAGCTGCGGCCGTCGCCGAGCCGGAGCACCAGTGCCTCGCCGCGGCGCACGACCACGGCGGTGCCCTGCTCGGGACGCCAGCGGTAGCCCCAGCCGCCCCAGTGGCGGGGCGTGACCCGGGGGGCGAAGTCGGCGCCGACGACGTGATCGAGTGGGATGCGGCGGCGCGGCAGCCCGATGTGGCCGCACCGGACCTCCAGGGAGTCCTTGTCGACCCGTACGGCCACATGGACGAAGGCGAGGGTGCCGAAGAGCACCAGCAGTCCGGCCGCCACGCAACCGACCACGGCCATCACCAGCGGCGCGAGGCCGGAGGTCCAGGCGTTGTCGACGGCCAGTTCGACGCCCAGCGCCAGGCAGGCCGCGCCCACGGCCGCCAGCAGCCACTGCACGCGGTTGGTGGCCCGGCCGTGCCATACCTCTGGGAGGTCGCCACAGCCGTGACCTGGCGCGTCCGGGTGGTTACCGGTGACGTCGGGGCTCTCGGTGCTGCCGTGGTGGTCGGGGGCTGCTGCCCCCTCGTGGGGGTGGTCCCTCATGGGATGCAGCGTACGCGTCTTCGAGCGTCCTGGCAGGGTGTCGCGTCGCCACCAGCGGACAGCGGGCCGGTGCGCCGGCAGGTGGCCCCTTACGCCGGTGGCTCATTCCCTTCGGTACCGCGCGGCACGCCGGTTTCGGACGGCCCGCTCCGGGGAACCGGCGGCCAGGCTCGACGGGCCGGACGGGGCGCGCGTCCGGATGACCGGCCCGTCAGCGAGGCATGCGTCCGGGCGACGGGCCCGTCAGCAGGGCACACATCGGGGCGATCGGCCCGTCAGCAGGGCACGCCGGTCTCAGGGGTCTCAGGCCGCCCGCTCCGGGAAACCGGCGGCCGACCGCCCGCCCGGGGCCGCTCCGCCGACCAGCATCCGCCCCTCGGGGAAGGCCAGCGCCACCGCGGGGAACGTGCCCGGACGGCCGCTGAGGATCGCCGTCAGCCGGTCGCTGGGGGCGGCCTCCGGCGCCGGGGCGGCACCGATCCGGCGCAGCGCCTGGGCGGCGACGGCTTCGGCCGATTCGTGCAGGACGAGTTCCGGGGCGTCCGGCTGCTGGACGGCGGCGCGAATCCGTTCGGCGACGAGTTCGTAGTGCGTGCAGCCCAGGACCACGGACCGGACGTCCTTCGGGGTCCGCGCCGCCGCGGCGGCGATGGCGGCGTCGATCGCCGCGTCGTCCGCGTGCTCCACCGCGTCGGCGAGGCCGGGACAGGGGACCTCGGTCACGTGCACACCATTGGCGAACTTCTGGATCAGGTCGCGCTGATAGGCGCTGCCGGTGGTGGCGGGGGTGGCCCAGATCGCGACCGGGCCGCCCGCCGCGGCGGCGGGCTTGATCGCCGGCACGGTACCGATCACCGGGAGCGCGGGCTCCAGCTCGGCGCGCAGCGCGGGCAGCGCGTGCACGGAGGCGGTGTTGCAGGCCACGATGAGCGCGTCGGGGCGGTGCGCGGCGGCGGCCCGGGCCACGGCCAGCGCGTGCGCGGTGACGTCGTGGGGAGTACGCGGTCCCCAGGGCATGCCGTCGGGGTCCTGGGAGAGCACCAGCTCGGCGTCCGGCCGCAGTCGCCGCACGGCCGCCGCCGCCGCGAGCAGCCCCATTCCGGAGTCCATGAGCGCGATCTTCACCCGGACACTTTACTCGTACAGGACAGCGATCGACGGGGGCACCCCCGTCCCCCGGACCGATCCCGGGGGGGCAGGCGCGTGCCCGGCCCCCGGCAGCGGCGGTCATGGCCGACACGGCCGCCCGGGGCCGCCCCCGCCCCGCGGCCGTGCGGCACACTGCGGCCCGTGGAAGCGATGGGATGGATCAGCGCCGGCTCACTGCTGGCTTGGTTGTGGCTGCTGCTGGGCCAGGGCTTCTTCTGGCGGACGGACGTACGGCTGCCGCCCCGCACGGAGCCCGCGCACTGGCCCTCCGTGGCGATCGTGGTTCCCGCCCGGGACGAGGCCGAGGTGCTGCCGACGAGCCTGCCGTCCCTGCTCGGCCAGAAGTACCCGGGCCGGGCGGAGGTGTTCCTCGTCGACGACGGGAGCACCGACGGCACGGGGGACCTGGCGCGGTCGCTGGCCGCGACGGGGGGCGGGCTGCCGCTGACCGTCGGAACGCCCGGGGACCCCGAGCCGGGGTGGACGGGGAAGCTGTGGGCCGTGCGCCACGGCATGGCCCTGGCCAGGGAGCGAGGGGAGTTCGCGTACCTGTTGCTGACCGACGCGGACATCGCACACGAACCGGACAGCCTGCGCGAGCTGGTCGCCGCGGCGCGGTCCGCGGATCTGGACCTGGTGTCCCAGATGGCGCGGCTGCGGGTGGCGACCTTCTGGGAGCGGCTGATCGTCCCGGCGTTCGTGTACTTCTTCGGGCAGCTCTACCCCTTCCGCCGGGTCAACCGGCCCGGGGCGCGGACGGCCGCCGCCGCCGGGGGCTGCGTCCTGCTGCGGCGCGCGGCGGCCGAGCGGGCGGGCCTGCCCGACAGCGTCCGGCACGCGGTGATCGACGACGTGACGCTGGCGCGGGCCGTCAAGAAGAGCGGCGGGCGGATCTGGCTGGGGCTCGCGGAGCGGGTGGACAGCGTGCGCCCGTACCCGCGCCTGGCCCAGCTGTGGCGCATGGTGTCCCGCAGCGCATACGCCCAACTGCTCTACCAGCCGGTGCTGTTGGCGGGGACGGTGGTGGGTCTGGCGCTGGTCTACCTGGTCCCGCCGGTCGCGTTCTTCGCGGGCCTGGCGGGTGGCGAGGCGGTGACGGCGGCGCTGGGCGGGGCGGCCTGGGCGGTGATGACCGGTACGTACGTACCGATGCTGCGGTACTACCGGCAGCCCCTGTGGACGGCCCCGCTCCTCCCGTTCACCGCCCTGCTCTACGTGCTGATGACCGTGGATTCGGCCGTCCAGCACTACCGGGGGCGCGGAGCGGCGTGGAAGGGGCGCACGTACCCGGCACCATGAGCCCGGGCCCCGGCACGCGCTCCCGCGACGGGCGGCACCACCAGTGAGGGATCGGACGGGCGGCGGGCGGCTCGGACGACCGGCGCCGTTGACGTGCGACCGCCTCATCTCGGGAGAAACGCGATCGCCCCCGCCGCGCCCCGAAACCTCCGACCCGGCACCCGCCCCGAGACCTCGCGAGCGCCCCGAATCCGAGAAGTCCGGGCCGCCCCGGCAAACCGGCCCACTTGGCATGAACAGGTTCCATTCACCCCGCGCGAGACGTCGCCTTTACACGATTCCTACGGGTGTTCGCGACCGATTTTCCCGAGTTCGCTCACATTAGGGGTTCACGGCCACTCAGAACACGCGAAACAACCCTCACTCCAGGCTCCCCAACCAGCACACGGTGGGCTTAACTTATGACGTATGACCTCCCCCCGCTCTACCTACGGCGGCGGCCACTACGCCTCGTCGTCCTTCCCGGACACTCCGATCTACGACCGGCTCGTCGCCGAGCGCGGCAAGCCGCAGATCGCCCCGATCCGGGTCTCCCTCCCGTACGACACCGGGTCCTCGTACCCGCCGGCGCTCCCGTCGTCGCTGCCCGCACTCCCGGCCGCTCCGTCGCAGCCGACCGCACCCGCGCAGGGCTACCCGCAGGCCGCGCAGCCCGCGGCCCCGCTGCAGCACGCCCCGGCGCCGTACATCCCCCAGCAGGCCGGCGCCCCGCGCGGTTACCCCGCGCAGCAGCCGCAGCAGTACCCGCAGCAGCGCCAGTCGATGGCGACGGGGTACGAGGCGATGCGCCCGGCGGCCCCGGTCGCCCCGCGTCCCGCGCCCGCTCCGGCGCCGTACGACGATCCGTACGGCCGTCAGCACCCCGGGCGCGGCTACTGATCGACGGCGGCGGCGCAGCGGGGGGCGTGGCGCCGCCGACGTGACGAGCGGGGGCACCTGACGAGGCGGCCGGACACCGGCCGCACGTCCGGGGAACCGGACGCCCACGAGGCGCCCCCGCGGCCGGGCCGGTTCCCATACCGGCCGGTCACACGCCGGGCCGCCCACCAGTCCGCGCCTGCCGCCGCGCACCGGTTGATCCGTGCCGGCGAGCCGCGCCGACCGTGGTGCGTCGGCCGGTATGCGCCTCCGCGGCGGGGAGGCTGAGGGGGCGTCAAGGTCCCGGTGGGGCGCATCCGCGACCCGTTCGACACCCGCTTCCGCAGATCGCACGCAGGTTCGACTCGGATGGCAGGATGTGCTCATGCCGATGCCATCGCTCCGCTCGATCCACGTGTACCCCGTCAAGTCCCTCGCGGGAGGTGCCCCCGTCGACGCGGTCGTGGAACCGTGGGGGCTCGCCGGGGACCGCCGCTGGATGCTGGCCGACGCCGCCGGCCGGCAGCTCACCCAGCGTCAGCAGCCGCGGCTGGCCCTCGTGCGGGCCGAGCACGCCGGGAACGGCGCCGTCCGGCTCACCGCTCCGGGGATGCCGCCGCTGACCGCCGAGGTGCCGCCGCCGGGGCCCACGAGGACGATCACGCTGTTCTCCGACAAGGTCGAGACGACCCCCGCCGACCGCTCGGCCTGTGAGTGGGTCAGCGCCTACCTGGGCATCGAGGCGGAGCTCGTCCACTTGGCCGATCCGGCCCGGGACCGCCCCGTGGACCCCGCCTTCTCCGAGCCGGGCGACACGGTGAGCCTGGCCGACGGCTTCCCCCTGCTGGTGACGACGACCGCGTCGCTCGACGCCCTGAACTCCCTCGTCGCCCAAGGCGATCACGCCGACGAGGGACCGCTGCCGATGAACCGCTTCCGGCCGAACATCGTGGTGGACGGCACGGCGCCGTGGGCCGAGGACGACTGGCGGGTCATCCGCGTCGGAGAGGTCACCTTCCAGGTGGTCAAGCCGTGCGGCCGGTGCGTGGTCACCACGACCGACCAGCACACCGCCGAGCGCGGCAAGGAGCCGCTGCGCACGCTCGCCCGCCACCGCCGCTTCGGTGACCAGCTCGTCTTCGGGCAGAACCTGATTCCGCGGGGAGCGGGGACGATCCGGGTCGGTGACCCGGTGGAGATCCTGGGCTGAGCGGCGGGTCCGGGCGGCCGGGGCCGCGACGGGGCGGCGGGGCCGGAAAGCCGGGGCCGGGGCGGGCCGATGCCGGGGCGGGCCGTCCTGTATGCCGTCCCCGGCGGCCTGTACGCCGTCCCCGGCTGCCCCCGTCCTCGTCATCGCGACCGGATCCTCACAACTGCCGCAGCCACTCCTCCGCCCGGTCCCTGACCGTCTGCTCCCCCGGCTGCTCGGCCGTGTCGTCCGCCTCGTAACCGAGCTCGTCGACCACCGCGACCACGCCGTCGATCCGGCCCGCGAGGCGGACGGCCGTGGCGACCTCGCCGCTGCGCGGCAGCCGCCCGGACAGCGTGACGACGCCCGCCCGTACGGAGACGCCGATGACGCCGGGCTTGAGTCCCAGGGTGCGGACCAGGACGTCGGTGACCAGTTCCTCGCGGATCTCCTCGTCCGGGCGCAGGAAGACCCTGAGCAGGTCGGTGCGGGTCACCAGGCCGCACAGCCGGCCTTCGGCGTCCACGACCGGCAGCCGGTCGATGCGGCCGGTCACCATGAGCCGGGCCGCCTCGGCGACGGACTGGTGGGGTCCGATGGTCACGGGCGGGGAGGTCATCAGCTGCCCGGCGCGCAGCGCCCGCTGCCGGGCGCGGGCGGCCCGCGCGCTGCCGGTCAGCCGGCGCCGGTTGTACCAGCGGTTCTGCAGCATGTCCCGGGCGGCCTGACGGAACATCAGGTCGGTTTCGGAGATCACGCCCAGCACCTTGCCGTCGCGGTCGACGACGGGCAGGCCCGTCTTCTGGTGGTGGGCGAGCAGGTTGACGACCTCCTTGAAGGAGGTGTTGTAGCGGGCGCTGACGACGTGGGTGTTCATCAGGTGGCCGACGAGCCGGTGATCCATCACGGGCCTCCCTCGGGCGGAGGTTCAGTGTCGGTCCGCCGCCGGGACGGGGGCCAGGCAGGGAGGGGCGCGATACGGTCCGCGTCCGATGGGTGACGGAGCCGGTGCCGTGCCGTCGGCGTACCTCTTCCGGTGCCGGCGCCCGGGCCCGGACCGGGTACCCGTCCATGTCAACCGCCGTCCCATGGGCACGCTACGGTGGAGCGGCCGGCAGCTGGGCCGGTACGCCGGGCAACACGTACGCGGACACGGGCGGACGTACGACCGCCGGGCCGTCAACAGCCGTACGAGGTGGGGGCACGTCAACGCCATGGCACAGGGCTCGGTCCAGGTGACGCACGCGGGGACGTCGCGGTGGCGGCGCCGCACGGGCGAGTACGACTCCCTCGGCGCGGCGCTGGAGGCCGCCGCGGACGGCGACGTGCTGACCGTGGCCCCGGGCACGTACCGGGAGAACCTGGTGGTGACGCGGGCCGTGACGCTGCGCGGCGTGGACGGGGCGCACGGCACGGTACGGATCGCGCCCGCCGACGGGGTCGCGCTGACCGTGCTCGCCTCCGCGGTCGTCTCGGACCTCCTGGTGGAGGCGCGGGACGCGGCCTCGCCCGCGGTGCTGGTGGAGGACGGGGCGCCGGAGCTGACGGGCCTGCGGGTGGTGACGCGGTCCGCGGTCGGCATCGAGGTGCGCGGGGGCGCGCGGCCGACGGTGCGCCGCTGCTCCGTGGACAACCCGGGCGGGGTGGGCTTCGGCGTCCTGGACGGGGCGGGCGGCTCGTTCGAGGAGTGCGAGGTGGTGGCCGCCGGGCAGACCGGGTTCGCGGTGCGCGGGGGCGCGCGCCCGCGGCTGCGCGACTGCCGCATCCACCACGCCTCCGGTGCCGGGCTGTCCGTCAACGGCGACGGCAGCGCCGTGGAGGCGGCGGGCTGCGAGCTGTACGAGATCAAGGGCGCCGGGGTGCAGGTGGCGGCCCGCGCCAGCGGCCACCTGGCCCACTGCACGGTGCACCGCACCACCGCCGACGGCGTCACGCTCGACACCGACGCGGTGCTCGCGCTCACCGACTGCGCCATCCACGACGTCCCGGAGAACGCCGTGGACCTGCGGTCCCGCTCCGTGCTGACGCTGACCCGGGGCACCGTGCGGCGGTTCGGCCGCAACGGACTGTCCGTCTGGGACCCGGGCACGCGGGTGGACGCGCGGCACTGCGAGATCCACGACAGCACGGGCGACTATCCGGCGGTGTGGATCAGCGACGGCGCGACGGCGGTCCTGGAGGCGACGCGGGTGCACGACGTGCCGGACGCGCTGTTCGTCCTGGACCGGGGTTCCCGGGCGGAGGTGGTGGACAGCGACCTCTTCCAGATCCGCAACACCGCCGTCTCCGTCAGCGACGGCGCGACCGTGCAACTGGACGACTGCCGCATCCGGGACGTGGCGACCGGCGCGTGGTTCCGGGACCACGGCAGCGGCGGCACGCTCGCCAACTGCACCATCGACGGCACCCAGACCGGTGTCATCGTCACCAAGGGAGCAGACCCCACGGTGGAACGGTGCACCGTGTCCTCGCCGGTCGAGGCCGGTTTCTACATCTCGGCGGGCGGCCGGGGCACGGTGCACGACTGCCGGGTCACCGGCAGCGCGGGGTACGGGTTCCACGTCATCGACGGCTGCCGGACGACGCTGACGCGCTGCCGGACCGAGCGGTGTGCGCGCGGCGGGTACGAGTTCGCCGAGGACGGGCCCGTGGTCGAGGACTGCACCAGCGACGAGAGCCGGGAGGAGGCCCCGCCGCCGGTGCCGGCGCGCGCGGTGAGCGCCGTGCGGACCGCGCCGTCCGCGGTGGGGCTGCTGGCGGACATCCCGGCGCAGCCCGCCGCGCCGGCGGCGCCCGCGGTGGCCGGCCGCCCCTCGCGCGAGGTGCTCGGCGAACTGGACGCGCTGGTCGGCCTGGAGAGCGTCAAGCACGAGGTGCGCAGCCTGATCAACATGATCGAGGTGGGGCGCCGGCGGCAGCGGGCGGGCCTGAAGGCCGCCTCGGTCCGCCGCCACCTGGTCTTCACCGGCTCGCCCGGCACCGGCAAGACCACCGTCGCCCGCCTGTACGGCGAGATCCTGGCGGCCCTGGGGGTGCTGGAGAGCGGGCACCTGGTGGAGGTCTCGCGGGTGGACCTGGTGGGCGAGCACATCGGCGCGACCGCGATCCGCACGCAGGAGGCGTTCGAACGGGCACGCGGCGGGGTGCTGTTCATCGACGAGGCGTACGCGCTGTCGCCGGAGGACTCCGGGCGGGACTTCGGGCGCGAGGCGATCGACACGCTGGTGAAGCTGATGGAGGACCACCGGGAGGCCGTGGTCGTCATCGTGGCGGGCTACACGGCCGAGATGCAGCGCTTCCTGGCCGTCAACCCGGGGGTGGCCTCGCGCTTCTCCCGCACCATCACCTTCGGCGACTACACGCCGGAGGAGCTGCTGCGGATCGTGCGGCAGCAGGGCGAGGAGCACGAGTACCGCCTCGCCGACGGGGCCGACGACGCGCTGCTGAAGTACTTCGCGGCGCTCCCGAAGGGCCCCTCGTTCGGCAACGGGCGCACCGCGCGGCAGACGTTCGAGGCGATGGTCGAGCGGCACGCGGGCCGGGTGGCCCAGCTCCCCGACCCGAGCACCGACGACCTCTCGCTCCTGTATGCGGAGGATCTGCCGGAACTGCCCTGAGGGGGTGCGGTAAAGGGCGGCGGGCTTGTCGGCCGGGCGCCCGGCCCGTTCCCGTCGCGAGCGGATCGGTGTGCCCGGCCCGTTCCCGTCGCGAGTGACCGCGTGACGGATCCGGGGCCGCCCCGGGCCACCGTGGTGCGGTGGTCGGGGCGGCCCCGGTCCCGTCCGTCCACGGGCCCGGTCAGGCCCGCTGGGGCGGTACTTCGGGGCCGAGGCGGGCGAGGAGTTCGCTGCGGGCCGCGGCGAACGCCGGATCGGCCTGGTAGTCCCCGTGGCCCAGGATCTGCTCGGGCAGCGGATGGCGCAGCGTCCGGCCGAAGGTGAGCGGGTCGCGCAACGGACCGCGGTCGACCTCGGGGCCGTCCTCGCCGGTGAGGCGGATCGGGCCGCCGATGGGGTCGGTGAAGCGCCACAGGTTGCGCCAGGCGTCCATTTCGTGGTGGAGCTGGGTGAGCGCGGCCGGGCCGAAGAACGCCGGGAACCACCGCCCGTACAGGCGCTCCAGCGGCGCCCCGTAGGTGAGCAGCGCGACCCGGCTGCGGGTGGCCAGGTCGAGCTGCCAGACGGCCGCCGCCGCCAGCACGCTGCCCTGGGAGTGGCCGGAGATGACCAGGCGCCCGTTGTGGCGCTCCGTCCACGTCGCCATCCGCCAGGTCAGGTCGGGCACCGCCCGCTCGGCGTAGCAGGGGGGCGCGAAGGGGTGGGCGGCGCGGGGCCAGAAGGTGCCGACGTCCCACAGGATTCCTATGGTGCGGCGGGCGGAGCGGTCCTGGTAGGCGCGTCGGCCCATGGCGATGAGCAGGATGACGCCGGCGCCCATGAGCCAGGAGCCGAGCGACTCGGCGGTCTGGGCGGCGCCGTGCACCAGGGACGGGGCGTTCTGGGTGGCGCGGCCCGGGGCGTGGTGGGTGAGCCAGGCGCCGAGCACGGCGCCGCCGCCCAGCACCAGGGTGACCAGGGAGATCGCGGCGACCAGGAGGGGCGCCGAGTCGGTCAGTCCCGCGCGGGCGATGGTGCCGGCGATCTGCCGGGTGCGCTGCGGGTCCGGCCGGGACCGTTCTTCGTACAGACCGGGGACGTTCTTGGCGACGGCGCGGCGCACGAGGGTGACCCGCACCGCGGCGAACACGCCGAACAGCACGACGACCAGCAGGAGGACGGGGATCACCGACGCCTGCCAGGACAGCAGGACGGGCGGCCCGGGGATGGGCGAGTGGAGCTGGCCGGGGGTGGCGCCGCCGTCCAGCCAGTCGGCGATCCGCTGGGCCACTCCCCCGGTCAGGACGCCGCCCAGCGCGCACGCCAGGAGGGCGACCGCCGCGCCGCTCATGCCGCGCAGCGCGGCGCGTCCGTCGTCGTGCCCGGTGCGGCGCGCGGCCCTCTGGAGGAACAAGGCGGTCACCAGGAGGCCGAGGGCCAGCACGCCCTGGAGGACGGCGAGGTGGGCGAAGACGCCGGTACCGGGCAGCGCGCCGGTGCTCGTCCAGCCGGGCCGGTCCCACGCGCTGTGCACGGCGGTCAGGGCCAGCACGACCAGGGAGGCCACGGGCAGCGCCGTGATCAGGAAGCGGTCGTCGGTCTCGTCAGGTTCCGCCTCGCTGCGGGCGGCGCGGCACACTATCCACACGGCGGTCGCCGCCAGCAGGCCGACCACGACGGCCAGCGCCACGCCCGTGGCCGCCAGCACGCCGCTGCCGCCAGGACGCCGGTCGGCGTCCGCGGCGGCGAGCAGCAGGGCCCCGGCGATGGTGAGCATGCCGATCGCGACGTGCGCGCCGCGCAGCCGGGCGACCAGCCTGCGGCCGTACCAGAACCCGTTGAGGCTGAGCGCGGGGCGCTCCTCGGGCGGGATGTCGCGGGAGACGCCGGGGCGGCGCGGCGGCGGGGAGGCCGACTCGTAGGCGCTCCAGGTGCGGTGCGAGAGCCACCACAGGAACCCGACGAGCAGCAGCGGGAGGAGGGCGGCCAGGGCCAGGCGGCGGCCGGGCGCGCTCACCGCGCCGCCGTCCCCGGCGCTGAGGAAGCCCAGCCAGGACTTGCCCGCGGCGCAGGCGGCGCTGCCCGCGCACTGCCACGCCGTCAGGTCGAGCGCGACCTCGCAGGCCGAGGCGGTCAGGAGGACGGTGAGGCTGAGCGCGAGGACCCGGACCAGGACGTCGTAGACCCGGTGGCCCCGGTGGCCGGGCGGGGCGGCGGGGCGCATCCAGTGGGCGAGGTTGGCGACCATGAAGGGCAGCAGCAGCAGCCACAGGGCGCGGGACCCCTTGCCCGAGGTGAGGTTGCACCAGCAGTACGCCTCGCGGATGGGCTCCTTGCCCCGCTTCTCGGGGTGGTCCTCGGCGTGCTGGTCGTCCCGGCTCCGGTAGCAGGCCGCGGTGTCGTCGCCGGTGACCAGGACGGCGTGCGGGTGCTCCAGCATGGCTTCCGGCGAGGTGCCGCCGACGCCGTGGACGAGGAGTTCCAGCGCCAAGGGGCGCCGGGCGGAGGGGTGGTGGCCGTCCTGGTGCGGGGCCGGGCCGGTCTTCCGGGTCCGTTCCGCGTCGGAAGCACCGGGTGGTTGTGGTGGTGCGGAGGGTGCGGCGGCCTGCTGTGGCCGGTCGGTGGTGTCCATGGTGATTCCCCCGTTGTCGGTGCTGTGGCGGCCCGGGCTCGCGCGAGGTGCGCAGGGGACCCGGGCCAGGCCGTGCGGGGTGTTCCGAAGTGGGTTTTCCCCGCCGGGTGTATGGAACCACCTCGTGGTGACAGCGGAAGGAGGTTCGGACCGGACGCCCGGTCCGCCGTGCGCACCGGGCGATCGTTGTCGGTACCCCGTGCGAGGATGAGTGCGACAGCGACCGCACCAGCGGCACCAACGACAACGCTGCCGGACGGCAGCCGGGCGGAAGGGGCGGGCCGGGTGAGCGACCAACAGCACCTCCTCGCGGAACAGCGGCGCGCCCTGATCCTGGACGAGGTCAGGCGGCGCGGTGGCGTGCGGGTCAACGAACTGACCCGCAGGCTCAACGTCTCGGACATGACGGTCCGCCGGGATCTGGACGCGCTCGCCCGGCAGGGCGTGCTGGAGAAGGTGCACGGCGGCGCCGTGCCGGTGAGCGAGCCCAGCACGCACGAACCGGGTTTCGAGGCGAAGTCCGCCCTGGAGCTGAGCGCGAAGGAGGACATCGCCAAGGCCGCGGCCCGGATGGCGGCGCCGGGCAGCGCCATCGCGCTGGCGGGCGGCACGACGGCGTTCGCGCTGGCCCAGCAGCTCGTGGAGGTCCCGGACCTCACGGTGGTGACGAACTCGGTGCGGGTCGCGGACGTCTTCTACGGCGCCCAGCGGGCGGCGGCCGGCGGCGCGGCGCCCCGCCCCGGCCCGGCCACGGTCGTCCTGACGGGCGGCGTGCGCACGCCGTCGGACACCCTGGTGGGGCCGGTCGCGGACGCCGCGATCCGCTCGCTCCACTTCGACGTGCTGTTCCTGGGGGTGCACGGCATATCCGTGGAGGCGGGGCTGTCCACGCCCAACCTGGCCGAGGCCGAGACCAACCGCCATTTCGTGCGCTCCGCGCGGCGGGTCGTGGTGGTCGCCGACCACACCAAGTGGGGCACGGTGGGGCTGAGTTCGTTCGCGTCGCTGGACGAGGTGGACGTGCTGGTGACGGACGGGGGGCTGGCGCCGCGGGCCCGCGCGGAGGTCGCCGAGCTGCCGCTGGAGCTGCTGGTGGCGGGCGAGCCGGGGGACGACGTGGAGGCCTGACGGCCGCCGGGTGCGGAGGAGCCGACGGCCGCCGGGTATGGCGTGCGGCTCCGTTCCGTGCGAAGGTTTTCGGCCCGCAGGCGCGGGGCGCCGGTGCCGTGCGCGCGGGGTGTGTCGGAGGTGTTCGGTGGTGTTCAGACGTTCCTCCCTGTCGCATCGGCTCCGCCCGGTGGAGCCGGACTTCGCCGAGACCGCGCCACTGCGGCTGGTGTTCGCCGCCGAGATCGCGGCGCCGCCCGCGGCCGTGTACACGGCGCTGGCCGGGGACGTGGCGGGGTGGAGCCACTGGTTCACCTGGGTCGCGGGCGCCGCGCCCACCGCGGGCGGTCTGGGGCGTCAGGTACGGCTGACGGGCGGCGCCTGGTTCACCGAGACGGTCCTGGCCGCGGAGGCCGGTGAGCACTACGTGTGCCGGGCGGAGGCGACCAACGTCCCGGGGATGCTCGCGCTCCTGGAGGACTGGCGGCTCGTCCCGGCCGGTGGCGGCACGCGCGTCCGGTGGCTGTGCGCGGCGGACGGACGCCCCGCCTTCCGCTTCGCGCTGACGCTGGCCCGGCCCGCGCTGGGGCGCGCGTTCCGGGCGTCGATGCACGCGTTGGACCGGTACGTGGGCTGAAGCGGCGCGGGTCGGAGGGTGATGTCCTCGCTCCCCGCCGGGCCGCCGTTCCCGGTCGACGCACGCTTCGGACCGGCGCGGGGCTTGAGCGGCGCGGGGCCTGAGTGGTGCGCGGCCGGACCGCCGGGTCGCGCGCGGTGCCCCTCACTCCCGCCAGGTCCCCGTCTCCATGAAGGTCCGCAAGGTCGCCGCGTAGGGGCGGATGTCCAGGCCCTGCGCGGCCAGCCAGGCGTCGGAGTAGTACTTGTCCAGGTAGCGGTCGCCCGGGTCGCACAGCAGCGTGACGACGGAGCCGGTGCGTCCCGCGTCGCCCATTTCCGCGACGATCTTCAGGGCGCTCCACAGCCCGGTCCCCGTCGAACCGCCCGCCTTGCGCCCGATGGCCGCCTCCAGCGCCCGTACGGCCGCCACGCTCGCCGCGTCGGGGACCTTCATCATCCGGTCGATCGCGCCGGGCACGAAGCTCGGCTCCATCCGGGGCCGGCCGATGCCCTCGATGCGGGAGGCGGTGTCGCAGCCGCACGTGGGGTCGCCGGTGCGCCAGCCGTCGAAGAAGCAGGAGTTCTCCGGGTCGGCGACGCAGACCCGGGTGTCGTACTGCATGTAGTGGACGTACCGGGCGATGGTGGCGGAGGTGCCGCCGGTCCCCGCCGTGGCGACGATCCAGGCGGGGCAGGGGTGGCGTTCCCTGCGGAGCTGCTCGTAGATCGACAAGGCGATGTTGTTGTTGCCGCGCCAGTCCGTCGCCCGTTCGGCATAGGTGAACTGGTCCATGTAGTGGCCGCCGGTCTCCGCGGCGAGCCGGGCGGAGACCGCGTACACGGTCCGGGGATCGTCCACGAGGTGGCAGCCCCCGCCGTGGAACTCGATGAGCCGGGTCTTCTCGGGGCTGGTGGAGGCGGGCATCACGGCGATGAAGGGCACGCCGATCAGCTGGGCGAAGTACGCCTCGGAGACGGCGGTGGAGCCGCTGGAGGACTCGATGACGGGCTTGCCGGGCCGGATCCAGCCGTTGCACAGCCCGTACAGGAACAGCGAGCGCGCCAAGCGGTGCTTGAGGCTGCCGGTGGGGTGCGTCGACTCGTCCTTGAGGTAGAGGTCGATGCCCCAGCGCTCGGGCAGCGGGAAATGCAGCAGGTGCGTGTCGGCGGTGCGGTTGGCGTCCGCCTGCACCTTGCGGACGGCTTCTTTGAGCCAGGAACGGTAACCCGGATCGCTGCGGTCCACGTCGGCGGTGGGCAGGGGCTCCCCCGGGACGCCCGTCAGGCCCGTCGGGTCCGGTGGCTGCTGGGCTGCGCTCATCTGCGCGCTCCTCACCTCGTACGTCCGTGCGGAGCCGGTACGAGTCTCGGGAGGGAACCCGTGCCGGACGCTCGGGCCAGATCCGACTATAACCGGCTGTCTCACCCTTCTCACCTGCATAAACAGTGCTTTGGGCTTATCCGGGGACACGCTGGGGACCCGTTGGTTGAACGCGGTTCGGCCATTGGGAGGGGCCCGACGAGCTTTGGCCAATGGGTGCTGGTGTGGGCGGCCCCTCCCGGGCAGACTGCGCACCAGAGACGGGCGGCACCGGCCCACGGCGCTGAGGAGGCGTTCACCATGACGGAGCCCGAGTTCAACGCGACCGGGGTGCGCATAGAGCGGTGGCCGCGGTCCTTGACCCGGGCGGGGCAGGTCGTCGTCAGAGACGGCAGCGTGGCGCTGCTGACCAGTTACGGCAAGGTCATCGACAGCGCCCCGGTCTCGGCCGTGCAGGCCTACAAGCCGCTGTTCGCATCCCAGGACCGGGCGCTGGCCACCCTCAACGGCCACCGCTACTCACTGACGCTCGGGTCCGCCGACCGGTTCATCGACGCCGTGGAGGCCGCCCGGTCGACACGGACGTAACGTGAGGGCGCGTTTCCCGGCTCGCGCCCCGGCTCCGCCGTTTCGCTTTTCGGTTCCCGCGGGCGGCGGTGCGGTTGCGTGAGTGCCCTCACGGGATGATCCTGGACTCGTATCACTGAGGGTTCACCAGCGGTGACACAGTGGAGCAAGGCGGCATCGCTGGATCCGATCTTCGCCCCCGCCACGCACGAGGGGCGCCCGACCTCATCAGGGAGTCGTGGTCGTGATCAGGCAGCCCAGCAGACACTGCACGGTCGAACTCCAGGCCCTTCCGGCCCGGATCGGCCAAGTGCGCAGAATCGTATCGGCGCAGCTCCGCTACTGGCGGCTCGACGCCTTGATCGACGCCGCCGCGCTCGGCGTCACCGAACTGCTCGCCAACGTCCACCAGCACGCCGGACCCAGCAAGCAGTGCACCGTGGAACTGTGCGTGCTCCTGGACCAGTTGACGGTCTCCGTACGCGATCTGGATCCCCACCTCCCGAACCTGCGCTCCGCGGCCGGCGGCCTGGAGACCGAGGGCCGCGGACTGTCGCTGATCGCGGCGCTCAGCGAGAGCTGGGGGGTACGTCCGGAAGGGACCGGCAAGGTCGTGTGGTTCACGCTCCCGGCCCTTTCCCCGGCGCCGGAAGAACCGTGCCACCCGCCCTTCGACCGACCACGGTCCGCCGGACGCGCGGTGCCGGCCACGGCCCATCGCCCTTCCCGGGCGACCCACTCCTCTTCCGAGCCTCCTCTCCAGTCGGCACCGGAGCCCCCCGTCCGCAAACCGGCGCACCCCCACGTACGGACGTCGGTATAGGCACCCCCGGGAAGTCCCTCGCGACCGACCCGGGCGAACCCCTTCCACGTCGGCGCGGGCGCGCCCCCTTCACGGTCGGCACGGGCACACCCCCTCGGAGCCGATCCGAACGGCCCCGTTCCGGCCGACGCAGGCAGCGGCACACCAGGACCGCGGCGCGTCGGCCTTCGCGCGTCCGGGCGCCTTCCGGCGAGCGGCTCACCCTTCGCCCGCAGACCGCCGACGATCTCTGTAACTACTAGTATGTACACTGCCTGCATGACCACCACACCGGAACGGCTCATCGAGAGCACCCAGGAACTCCTCTGGGAGCGGGGGTACGTCGGCACCAGCCCCAAGGCGATCCTGCAGCGCGCGGGCGTCGGCCAGGGCAGCATGTACCACCACTTCTCCGGCAAGTCCGACCTCGCCCTGACCGCCATCCGGCGCACCGCCGAACGGATGCGGGCCACCGCCGAGGCGTCGCTGAGCGGGGACGGCAGCGCGTACGATCGCGTGCGCGCCTATCTGCTGCGCGAGCGCGACGTGCTGCGCGGCTGCCCCGTGGGACGGCTCACCATGGACCCCGACGTGATCGCCGACCCGGCGCTCCGCGCGCCCGTGTTCGAGACGCTCGACTGGCTGCGCGGCCGGATCGCCGGGGTGCTCGCCGAGGGCCGCGAGCGCGGCGAGTTCGACGCGGCGCTGGATCCACAGGGGACGGCCGCGGCGGTGGTCGCCACCGTTCAGGGCGGCTACGTCCTCGCCCGCGCGGCGGAGTCGCCCGCCCCCTTCGACACCGCCGTGCGCGGCGTGCTGGCACTGCTCGACGCGCGGACCGTCGCGGCGGGACGGTAAGCGGTACGCCTACGGGCGCGCGGGCTCCCGGCTTTCGCCGTACGACGCGGTACGTCCGTCGATGACCGCCGGTTTCGTATGGCGGCCGGGCTCGTGCCGTCGCCCTCTGCAGGACGTGCGGCTTGTCCGCCTCACTCGGGGCGCCGGGCTGCCATCGCGTGGTGTGTCGTACTGCCTGCCATACGCACCTCACGCGTCGGCATGGCCGTCGGCGACCCTGCCCGTCCGCGTTGTCGTACACGGCCTCGCCTGTCCGCCTCGTCGTACACGGCCTCGCCTGTCCGCATCCTCGCACGCACCCTCGCCTGTCCGCCTCGTCGTACACGGCCTCACCTGTCCGCGTCCTCGTACGCACCCGCGCCCGTCCGCCTCGTCGTACGCGCCCTCATCCGTCCCACCCGAAGCAGTAGACGTCCCACCCGAAGCAGCAAAGGAACGCGTCCACCATGGAGATCACCAGGAGTCGTCCCGCCACTCAGGCGGGGTCCGCGCAGCACTTCACCGGGTCGGTCTGGCTCGACGAGATCGCCGCGCCGCCCGCGCCGTCCCGGCTGCGGATGTTCAGCGTGCATTTCGCGCCGGGGGCGCGTACCGCCTGGCACCGGCACCCGCACGGCCAGGTGCTGCACGTCACCGAGGGCGAGGGCCGGGTGGGGCGCGAGGGTGGCGCGGTGGAGGTGATCCGGGCCGGGGACACGGTGTGGATAGCGCCGGGCGAGCGGCACTGGCACGGGGCCGGGCCGCACACCTTCATGACCCACCTGCCGGTGGTCGAGGCCGCGGACGACGGCGCCACCGCCGCGTGGGAGGAACGGGTGGACGAGGGCGCGTACCTCGCCGCCTGACGGCCCGGCGCCCTCGCGGTCGTCCTTTCCGCGTGCCGGCCGTTCGTCGGCACGCCCGTCTCCCTTCTCCTACGGAGCCTTTTCATGCATGCCCTTCAGTACCCGATCACGCTTCCGGCCGACTACGACATGGAGATCATCCGGCACCGCGTCCGCACCAAGGGCCACCTCCTCGACGACTTCGCGGGTCTGGGCCTCAAGGCGTACGGCGTCCGTGAGCGCGGGGTCGACGGTTCGGCCGTCAATCAGTACGCGCCCTTCTACCTTTGGGCGGACCCGCAGGCCATGAACCGTTTCCTCATGGGCGACGGGTTCCGCGGGGTCGTCCGCGACTTCGGCCGCCCGGTGGTGCGGCACTGGCAGGGCCTCTTCTTCGCGCGCGGACCGGCCGCCGGTGCGACGCCCCGCGCTTCCTCCCGGCGCCTGGTGTCCCTCCCCGAGGACCGGGACCCGGCCGTCGCGGTCGAGGAGGCGCTCGCCGAGCAGCGGGAGGTGGCGCGGCAGGACGGTGTCCACTCCACCGCGCTGGCCCTCGACCCCCGGCACTGGGAGCTGGTCCACTACACCCTCTGGGAGGAGGCGGCTCCGTCGTCCGCCGGTGAGCGCTACCGGGTGCTGCACCTGTCGGCACCGGGCGTCGACCGGCTCCCCCGGGGCCGGCAGTGGTGACCGTCCCGCGCGGGGCGGGCCGGTTCACGCCGGGCGGCGGGGGCCCGTCCGGTCCGACGGGCGGGCCAGGCGGCGGGCACCCGTCCGGCCCGGCGGGCGGGCCGCTCCGCGTCCGTACTGTCCTCGGGGACGTGGCGCCCGGCGCGCTGGGGGTCTGTGACGCCCACGACCACCTCTTCCTGCGCAGTCCGCGACTCCCCGGGGAGGAGTTGGCGGACGCCGGGGCCGCGGCGGCGGAGTTGGCCGCGTTCCGGGCGGCCGGTGGCGGCACGGTGATCCAGTGGACGCCGTACGGGATGGGGCGCGGGGCCGGCGAACTGGCCCGGCTCTCCCTGCGGTCGGGCGTGCGGATCGTCGCCGCCACCGGGTTGCACCAGGCGGTGCATTACGCGCCCGAGGCGCTGACCCGGGTGTGGGACGACCTGGCGGGGCTGTTCGTCGCGGAACTGACGACGGGGATCGGGACGTGGCGGTC
Organism: Streptomyces sp. NPDC003077; assembly: GCF_040611095.1. NCBI lineage: Bacteria > Bacillati > Actinomycetota > Actinomycetes > Kitasatosporales > Streptomycetaceae > Streptomyces > Streptomyces sp. NPDC003077. The sequence continues at coordinate 53,596 of NZ_JBEXNM010000020.1, forward strand.
GAGCGGGGCCGCCGCGTCGGCCGAAGCGGTCGGGACGGGGAGCGCGGACCAGGCCGAGCGGCCCCGGGCCGGAATGATCAAGGTGGCCGGCGGGTTCCACGGGCTGGACGCGCACGCCCGTCACACCATGGCGGCGGCGGCCGAGGCCCACCACGCGACCGGTGCCGCCATCGGCGTCCACCTGGAGCTGGGGACCGGCGCGCTGGACGTCCTGGACCTGTTGTGCGGGGAGTTGGGGGTGCCGCCGGAGCGGGTCGTCCTCGGGCACCTCAACCGCGCGCCGGACCTCGCCGTGCACCGGCAGGCCGCCGAGGCCGGGGCGTACCTGGCCTTCGACGGCCCCTCGCGGGCCCATCACGCCACCGACTGGCGGCTGCCCGACGCGCTGGCCGCGCTCGCCGACGCCGGGTACGGCGACCGCCTCCTGCTGGGCGGGGACACCACGACGGCCGCGGCGCGGTCGGTGGACGGCGGGCCCGGAATGCCGTACCTGCCGCGCCGGTTGGCGCCGCGGTTGGAGCTCGCGTTGGGCGCGGAGCTGGTGGAACGCGTGCTGACCGTCAACCCCGGGCGGGCCTTCGCCGCCGCTTGGGAGCCGGGGGCGCGCGGTGGCGGAAAGTCGTCGGTGGGCGGGGCGGGCGGCGGACGGTGAGCCCTCCGGGCTACGGACGGTGAGAGGTCCGGGGCGGCGGACGGTGAGGCCTCTGGGCCGACGGGCACAGGTGATCCCCTGCCTCGCTGGGCCTGGGTCCGGGGATGTTCGTCGGCCTCGCCGGTCCCGCGTTCCCAGATGTTCGTCGGCTGAACCGGGGCCCACACGTGCTCCCCGCCGCGTGGGTCCGTCCCGCGCCTCAGTCCTCCAGCACCACCAGCGGATCGTCGAGCACCGGCTGCCAGGCCAGTTCCGCCGCTCCGACCAGGCTGTTGTGGTCGAGCGAGCAGGCCAGGATCGGCACTCCGCCGCTGCGTCCCCACAGGCTGCGGTCGGCGACCACCGCGCGCAGCCGTTCCGGATCCGCCTCCAGGAGGGAGCGGTGCAGCCCGCCGAGGATGATGCGGTCCGGGTTGAGGATGTTGACGAGCCCGGCGATCCCTTGGCCCAGCCGGTCGATGAGGAGTTCGGCGGCGGCGCGCACCGCCGGGTCGGCGTACTCCTCGCGGAGCAGGGCGGCGGCCTGCTGGACGAGGGAGCCCTCGGGCCCCGGTGTGCGGCCGGCGGCGCCGAGGAAGGCCACCGGGTCCGTCTCCACGTCCAGGCAGCCGCGGCTGCCGCAGTGGCAGGGCGCGCCCTCGGGGTTGACGGTCAGGTGGCCGACCTCCAGGGCCAGCCCCGAACTGCCGCGGTGCAACCGGCCGTCCAGGACCAGCGCGCCGCCCACGCCCCGGTGCCCGGACGCGACGCACAGCAGGTGGCGGGCGCCGCGTCCGGCGCCGTGCCGGTGCTCGGCCAGCGCGGCGAGGTTGACGTCGTTGGCGGAGAAGCCGATCTCCGGGGTCACCCCGGAGATGCCCGCCTCGGTGAGCGCGCGCAGGAAGAGCCGCCGTACGGGAGCGCCGGTGGGCCAGGCGAGGTGCAGCGGGTTGAGCGCCTCGCCGTCCGGCTCGGCGACGGCGGACGGGACGGCGAGCCCCGCGCCGAGGCAGCGCCTGCCGGTCTCGCGCAGCATCCGGGCACCCTCGGTGACCGCTTCGGTCAGGACGTGGGCCGGGTCGGCGGGGATGGTGCCGCAGCCGGACACCGTCGTCACGATCCGGCCGCCGAGGCCGACCAGGGCCACCCGGAAGCCGTCCGCGTGGATCTGGACGGCGAGCACGACCGGGCCGTTCTCGTCGATGAACAGGCGGTGGGAGGGGCGTCCCTGCGAGCCCGCCGAGGCGGTCGGCCGGGAGTCGACGATAATCAGGCCGAGCGCCTGGAGTTCGGCGGCCACCGCGCCGGCGGTCGCACGGGTCACGCCGAGTTCGGAGGTGAGGACCGCGCGGGTGGGCGCGCGTCCGGTGTGCACGAGCTCCAGCGCGGGTCCGAGGGCACCGCGGCCCCGCTCCAACCTGGTTGTCCGAGTGTGGGTCACGTGCCCATTCTCGCTTTGTGCCAGCGCGAAACAAAATAGGCGGGGACGGATCGCGGGCCGGGGACGGGCGTTCCGCCGTCCCCAGCCCGGTCGGGTCCGTCCGGACGGGTCGGTCCGTGGGGCCGAGTTCACCCGAGGACCGAGCCCGGGCGCGTCCGAAGCCCTCTCAAGCACACAGGACCAGGCCGGGCCCGCTCGGCGCTCCGTGGGACGCCGTACGGACCCGATCAGCGCTCGGTCGGGTCCCGTATGGGACCGCTCAGGGATGGGTCAGATCCCGTACCGACCCGCCCAGTGCTCGATCAGGTCCCGTACGGACCCGATCAGAGCTCGGTCCAGGTGAAGGCCACCTTGTCGCCGGCCTTGATGCGGAACTGGCAGCCGCCGACCGGGGTGGAGGTGCCGTTGACGGAGATGTTCCAGTAGGCGGTGGAGCCGCCGTTCTTGCCCGCGATGGTGGACACGAAGTAGTCCTCGAAGGACGGGTACCAGGTGCCGTCCCAGGTGAAGCCCTTGTTCTTGGCCGCGTCGTCGAGGGCGGCGGTGGGCGTGGCGCCCGGGGTCGGGTTGGCGCCGTTGTTGGTGCCGTCGCACTTGTGGGTGCCGCCGGAAGCCGTGGTGACGTCGTGGCCGGTGGTGCGGACGGTGCCGTTGAAGAGGGTGCTGTCGGGTCCCTTCACGGTGAGGGTCACGTTGATCGGCGCGTTGGCGGCGGCCGGGACCGCCGGGGCGGCGTTCGCGGCCGGGACCGCGGTGACGGCCAGGCCGAGGACGGCGCTGACGAGGACGGCTCTACGGGCCGGGGTGCTGCGCATGGTGGGGTGCCTTTCTGGTCGGGGTGAGTCCGGTGAACAGGCCGATCGATCTTGTCTGAGGGGTCGGAAGAGGGGGAAGGGACGATCCGGCCGAAGATCCCCGGGGGGGAAGGGCGGCCTCCGCCCGGTTCACGCGCGGGCGCGGCGCATCCGGCGGGCCAGGACGAGGGCGCTCCCGCCGGCCACGAGCAGCGCGGCGGAACCGGCCGTCATCGGCAGCGCGGCCGACCCGGTGGCGGCGAGGCGGGCGCTGCCCGTGGCCGTGGACCCGCCACCTGTGGTGCCCGGGCCCCCGGTCGCGTCGCCGGACGTGCCGCCGTCCACCGTCCCGGCGCTGCCGCCTGCCGATGCGCCGCCGTTCGGGGGCGTCGGGTCCGTGGGTGCGCCTCCGCCGGTGGTGCCGTCTCCGGTGTCCCCGGAGCCGCCGTCCGTCGTGCCGCCGTCCTGGGTGCCGTCGTCGGCGCCGTCGCCGTTCCCGTCGTCCGTGCCGTTTCCGTTGTTTCCGTTGGTGCCGTTGTTTCCGTTGGTGCCGTTGTCGGCCCCCGTCGTGCCTTCCGAGGAGCCGTCGCCGCCGGAACCGCCCGGTGTGCCCTCCGAGGAGCCGTCACCGGAGCCGTCGGAACCGCCCGGCGTGCCGCCGTCCGGCCCCGGCGCGCAGGAGATCGGCTCCAGTTCCGGGGCGGCGTGCGCGCCGTCGACCTGGCCGAGCGGTACGCCGGCCAGTGCGGGGACGACCTGTGCCGTGGCGCGCAGCGCCATCCCGTCGGCCTTGGGCTTGTCGTAACCGACCGCGCCCCGGTCGGCCGTGGCCCCGCAGCCCACCTGGACACTCCTGAGCCAGGCGACGCCCTTGGCGGCGGCCTCGATCCGGCCGCCCGCGGCCAGCGCCTGGACGGCCAGGGCCGTGGAGTTGGAGTTGGGCGGGGGCGTGCCGAAGCTGACGTCCCGGAAGCCGCCGTTGGGCAACTGCTGCCGCCGCAACCAGTTCAGCGCCGGTCCGGCCGCGCCCGGACGGCCGGCGGCGAGCAGCGCCTGGACGACGAGGCCGGTGGTGTCGGTGTGGGACTTGCAGCGGGCCGGGTCGGACTTGGCGACCAGCGGGTAGCCGCCGTCCGCGCAGCGCGAGCCGGCGAGGAAGTCGACGGCCTTCGGCGGCAGGTCGCCGGTGCGCTGAAGGGCGAGCACCGCCAGCGACTGGTTGAACTGCGAGGTCCGGTCGTTCACCGTCGAGAGGTCCCGGAACTGCCCGTTGTCCTGGAGTCGTCCGAGCAGCGTCTTGATCAGGTCCTGGCCGCCGAAGCGGTGCGGGTCGCGGTGCTCGATGGCCGCCACCAGGGCGAGCTTGGCGGTGCCGCCCGCGAACACGTCCCCGGGCCTGCCCCCGTTGATGTAGGCGGCGGCCTGCGTCTCCAGCCAGTCGGTGGCCCTCTTGGCGGTGACACCGCCCGTCCCGGTGGCGGCCAGGCCCATGACGACGTCGGCGGTCAGCCCGGCGTCGCCCTTGACGTGGGTGCCGCCGGTCAGTTGGGACGCCATCCACGTGGCGGCGGCGTTCGCGGGCGAGGGGTACGCGCGGGACGCGGCTGCCTCGGCGGGCTTCGCGGGCTCGGCGGCCTTCGGCGTGGCCGGGTCAGCGTGTGCGGTGCCCGGCAGCAGCAGGGCGGTCGTCAGCGTCGCCGCGATGACGGCGGCCGGTGCTCTCAGCCGGTTCGACAGGGGCATCGGGGAACTCCTTGTCCGTACGGGGAGGGGAGGCGGGGGTGAAGGTGACCGGGGCGCCGAACGCGGCGCGGCGCGCGGCCCGGCGCAGCACGGCCAGCACGGCGGGGCCCAGGGTGAGGACGGCGATCAGGTTGGTGACCGCCCGTCCGGTGTCCCAGCCGAAGGTCGAGGTGACGAGGGTGAAGACGGCGAAACGGTGCAGGTTCTCCGTCACCGGCGCACCCGCGACGAAGGAGAGCTGGGTGTCGGAGCCGGCGGTGAACGGCCAGAACCACATGTTCATCAGGAAGCCGAAGAGGTAGGCCACGGCCACTCCGTACGCGGCGAGCAGCGCGATCTCCGCCTTGCCCGTGACGCGCCGGGGCAGCAGCCCGGCACCCAGCCCGATCCAGCCCGAGGCCACCATCTGGAACGGCAGCCAGGGGCCGACGCCCGCGGTGAGCAGGGCCGAGGCGAACAGCGAGGTGGCGCCGAGGACGAAGCCGAACCCCGGCCCGAACACCCGCCCCGCCAGCACCAGCAGGAAGAAGACCGTCTCGATCCCGGCGGTCCCCGCGCCCAGCGGGCGCAGGCCCGCGTTGACGGCCGAGAGGACGCCGAGCATGGCCAGCGCCTTGGCGTCGATGCCGCCGGAGGACATCTCCGCCAGGACGACGGCCAGCAGAACGGGCATGGTCAGCAGGAAGATCAGCGGGGCGTCGGCGGTGTGCGCGGTCGCGGCGGGCCGCGGCGCGGCGAACAGCGGCCAGAAGAACATGACCAGCCCGGCCGCGCTGGCCAGGGCGAGGACGACGGCGGTGCGCGCGCTGATCGGGAGCGCGGGGACGCGTAAGAGGGGACCGGGGGCCTGCGCGGAGCGGACTTCCCGGCTCTTCACGGATCGGGGCCCGAAGACCTTCCGGGGCCCGAAGACCTTCCGGGAGCCGAAGGCCGTCCGGGAGCGGCTACTGAGGGCCTTCCGAAAGGGCCGGACGCCGGATGCCTGCACGGACCGGAGCCCGAAGGACGTCCGGAGCCCGCAGGCCTTCCGGGCCCCGGCGGCCCTCCGCTCCCGGGGGTCGTCCGCCGTCACGCCGCCTCCGCTTCCAGCGCCGCGCGCACCTGCTCGACGGTGAGCCATTCCTGCGGGCTGAGCACCTTGGCCACCTGCGGCGCGAACGCCGGGGAGGAGACGACGACCTCGGGCGTCGGCCCGTCGGCGACGATCTCGCCCTCGGCCATCACCACGACCCGGTCGGCTGCGCGGGCGGTGAACTCCACATCGTGCGTGGCGACCACCACCGACCGGCCCTCGTCGGCCAGCCGCCGCACCAGACGGGCGAACGCCTCCTTGGCGTGGTAGTCCAGCCCGCGGGTCGGCTCGTCCAGCAGGACGACGCCGGGCGCGGCGGTCAGTTGCACGGCCAGCACCAGGGCCAGCCGCTGCCCTTCGGACAGGTCCCGCGGGTGCCGGTCGCCGGGAATCCCCGCGGCCAGCCCGTCCAGGAGGCCCCGGCAGGCACCGGCGCGGGCGCCCGACTCGGTGTCGGCCTGGGCGCATTCGGCGTCCACGGTGGGCAGGTAGAGCAGGTCGCCGGCGGTCTGCGGCACCAGGCCGACCAGGGTGCGGGCGGTCCGCGCGGGCGCCCGGCCCGGGTCCCGCCCCGCGGTCTCCACACTGCCCGCGTGCCGGGGCCCGGAGCCCTGGAGCGCCCACAGCAGGGACGACTTGCCGGAGCCGTTGCGGCCCATGAGGGCGGTGACCTCCCCCGCCCGGAGGGCGAGGCTCACCTCGCGGACGGCGATGGTCTCCCCGTACGCGACGACGAGGCGGTGCGCGGTGAGGGCGGGAGCGCCGACCGGACGCGCGAAGGCGCGGGATGCCTTGGGGGGTGCGCTCCGCCCTGCGGCAGGGGCGCGGGACGCCTCGGGGGGTGTACTCCGCCCTGCGGCCGGGGCGCGGAACGCCTCGGGGGACGTGCTCCCTCCACAGGCGGGAAGCCCGGAGTCTCGGAGGCTGCCGGACTCTCCCCCGTCCCCGTCCCCCGTCGGCACCGGCACCCGGCCCGCCAGCCGCGCACGCAACCCGGCCGCCCTGCGCCGGGCGTCGCGCACGGACAGCGGCAGCGGGTCCCAGCCCGCCAGCCGGCCCAGGCGGACGACCGGCGGGGCGACGTCCGCGTCGCGCATCAGCTCGGCCGGGTCGCCCTCGCGCACCCGCCCGTCGCCGGTCAGGTGGACGAGCCGGTCGGCGTACTGGAGCACCCGTTCCATGCGGTGCTCGGCGACCAGCACCGTCGTGCCGAGGTCGTGGACGAGCCGGGTGATGGCGGCCAGCACGTCCTCCGCCGCGGTCGGGTCCAGCGCGGAGGTCGGCTCGTCCAGCACCAGGACGCGCGGGTGGGCGGTGAGGACGGAGCCGATCGCCACCCGCTGCTGCTGGCCGCCGGAGAGCGTGCGCAGCGCGCGGTGCCGCAGTCCGGCGATGCCCAGCAGGTCGAGGGTCTCCTCGACCCGCTTGCGCATCACGTCGGGGGCGATGGCCAACTGCTCCATGCCGTAGGCCAGTTCCTCCTCGACCGTGTCGGTGACGAACCCGGCCAGCGGGTCCTGCCCGACCACCCCGACCAGGTGGGCGAACTCCTGGGGCGGCGCGTCGGCCGTGCTGATCCCGTCCACCGTGACGCGCCCTTGGAGATGGCCGCCGGTGAAGTGCGGCACCAGGCCGTTGACGGCGCCGAGCAGCGTCGACTTGCCCGTTCCCGTACGCCCGGTGACCAGGCACAGTTCGCCCTCGCCGACGGACAGGTCCACGTCGCGCAAGGTGGGGCGCCCGGCGCCCGCGTAGGTGAAGGTCACCTGCTGGAACTCGATCATGCGGCGGCCTCCTGCGGCACGGTCCGGGGCGGGGCGGGGGCCAGCCAGGCCGGCAGCACCCCGAGGAGGGCGGCGAGCACGGCCGGGAGGGCCGGTCGGGGCCAGGTCAGCGGGGACAGCGACGGGTACAGGGACGCGGCGTCGGTGCGGGAGACCGCGTACATCAAGGCCGCGGCACCGGCGCCGGACGCGGCCACCAGCCATTCGGCGCCCCGCCACCGGTCCGGCCGGTAGGTGCTGCGCCGCACCCGGCGCCCGCCGAGCACGAACCCGCAGGCCGCCACGGCCAGCCCGGCGACCAGCAGCGGCGTGCCGAGGTACGGCGGGGTGTCCGCGCCCATGGCCCCGTACAGGCCGCCGCAGACGCCGAGCAGTCCGACGATGACGAGGGTGCCGGTCAGCAGCCGGGTGCGCGGCGCGGTCCGCCCCGTCCGGCCGTAACCGTGCGCGGCCATCGCGGCGGCCAGCGCCAGCGAGCGGTTCATCGCGTCCTCCAGGACGGGGACGACGACGCCCCGCAGGGCACCTCTCCCCCGCCGCCCGGCGCCGCCGCGCAGCAGCCGGGCCCGGCGGACCCGCTGGACGCTCTCCACGAGCTGCGGCGCCACGGTGAGGGTGACCACGACCGAGGTGCCGATCTCGTACAGGGCGCCGGGCAGCGCCTTGAGCATCCGCTTGGGGTTGGCCAGCGCGTTCGCCGCGCCCACGCAGACGACCATGGTGGCCAGCCGCAGCCCGTCGTACAGGCCGCCGAGCACCTGCTCGGCCGCGACCGGCCCGAACAGCCGGATTCCGGCGGCCCACGCGGGCAGCGGGATCTCCGGCAGCGTGAAGAGCACGGTGTCGCCCTGGCCACCGCCGAAGACGATCCGGAACACGATCCGCATGACGACGATGAAGCCGCCCAGCATCAGGTACATCCGGAAGGCCAGCGCCCAGGGCGCGTCACCGCGCCGTTGGGCCACCACGTAGCCGGCCACGGCGAGGATCAGCACCAGCAGGACGGGGTTGGCGGTGCGCCCGGCCGCCACCGCCATGCCCAGCGCCCACAGCCACCAGGCGCCGGGGTGGACGGCTCGCGGGAGCGGCTTCGGCAGGGGACGGGTCATGGTGCGGGGTCCGTGGGGGTGGGGCCGTCGGCGGGGTCGGACGGGGTGGGGGCGCCGGTGGGGTTGGTGGGGCTCCCATGGCCGGATGGGGCGGGAGTGCCGGAGCGGCCGGTGGAGCCTGGCCGGTCTCCGTCACCGGAGGGCGCGGGCGGTACGGCACGTTTCAGGGGTGTGGCGGGCCCGGCCGTCCCGGCGACCCGGCGACGGCGCCGGGCGGTGCCCGCCGCGGCGAGGGCGAGCGCGGCAGCCGCGGCGCCGCCGACGGCCGTGCCGACCGGTATGCCGCCCTGCCCCTCGGCGGACGCCAGTCCCGGCCCCTCGCCGCCGGTCCAGTCCGCCGCCTCGGTGGGCGTGACGACCGGGCGGGGCGCGGCGGCGGACGCCTCGGGGGACGCGGTGGTCGCGGGCTCCTTCCCGCGGTCGTTCCCTCGGCCGTCCCCGCGCTCGCCCGTCCCGTTCGTCCCGTTCATCCCGTTCGTCTTCCGGGCGCCGTCGTCGTTACCGTCGGTCGGCTTTTCCTCCGGGGCGGAACCGGGCCGCCTGTCGCGGTCGCCCGGACGCGCGTCGCCCGCACCGCCCGCGTCACCCGTCGGCCCGGGGGCAGCCCCGCTCCCGGCGCTCGGCGTCGTCCTCCCGTCCGACGGAACGGGCGGGACGGCTCCCCCGCCCGAACCCACTCCACCTCGGCCGGAGTCGGCATCCTCACCGGAAGTCGGCCGCGGGGCCGGAGCCGGGCCCGGAGCCGGTGCGGCCACCGGGCGCTTGGGCGCCACGCGCGGCGCCGGGGCCTCGCCCTCGTCCCGGCCGAAGGAGAACGACCAGCCCTCGAAGCTGCCTTGGGGCGGGGTGCGGTAGGTCGCGCCGTACTGGCTGTAGGTCCACCGGCCGCCGTTGGGGGCGTGCCAGTACGACCAGTAGGCCTTGGCCGGAGGGGTGTCCACACAGGGTTCCTGCCGCGGGCCCGGCTTGCCTTCCAGGCGGCAGACGAACGCCTCGCCCCACCGGTTGGTACCGGCGACCCGGATGCCGGCCGCCTTGAGCGCCGCGAGCCCGGTGGCCTGACGGCCGACGGCGCACCGCACGATCGTCCGCCCGCCCAGTTCCCGGAAGTCGACGACGACGGTCACCCCGCGCCCGTCGGGACAGAACCCGGCCCGGCCGCGTCCGGTGTCCACCGCGGCGGCGTCCCCCGCGGCGACCAGGCCCCAGCCCACCGACGCCGCCAGCGCCAGCAGCGGTCCCATTGCCGCGGCGGCCACGGCGCGTAACGCACCAGCCATGCGAGGGTGCCCTTCGTTTCCGGGCCGGCACCGGGGCCCGTGGGCCCGTACCGCGTGACGAACCCCTGACGCGCGTTCCGGAGACGGAGGCGGCAGGGGCCGACGAGCCGGTACGGGGCTCAGGGCTCCACGCTGCAGACCATGACAGTGAGAAGCAGTGCACGTAGCGCGGTGGGCGTTCCGGCTCGCCGCCCGAAGGCGGCTCACGGTTGCAGGTCAGCGCCGGATTCCCACCGGCTTTCCCCAGTCGCGTACGCATTCAGTTGTGGGGTGGTGCGGGTGCGGGCCACGGTCTTACGGAAGCGGCCGTTCCCACGCGTCACGTCGTTCACTCCCGCCTCGGCCGGAGCACAGCGCATCGTACGCCCGGGGCACGGGACTTCACCACTGCCGTAGCTGTGAGCCCGGACACCGCCGACCGCCCGAAGACGACCTGACGCACGGCCGCCCCCGCCCCGCCCTCACCCCATCCGCACGTTCCACCGCCCGCCCCGCCCCGTGAGCCGCACCGTGCTCAGCGGAAGCACGTCGATCCGCCAGAACGCCCCCGCCGGCGCGGACAGGACATGGACGACGGCGGCCCGCGCCACGGCGGGATCGGCCACCGCCAGAACGCGGCCGGTGTCCTCCGGCAGCCCTGCCAGCCAGGCCCCGACGCGGCGGCACAGCGCGCTCACGGACTCCCCGCCGTGCGGCGCCGCGTCGGGGTCGGTGGTCCACGCGGCGAGGGCGGCGGGGTCCTCGGCGGCGAGGGCGTCGAGGGTGCGGCCGTGCCAGCGTCCCAGGTCCGGGCCGCGCAAGGCCGGTTCGGCCACGGGGTCCGGGCCGAGGACCGCGGCGGTCTGCCGGCAGCGGACGGCGGGGCCGCTGAGGCGCCGGTCGGCCGGTGGGAGGCCGTCGGCGATCGCGCGCACCGCCCGCCGGTCCCGCTCGTCCAGCGGCCGGTCGTCGCCGATCCGCACGGTGTGCGCGGGGGTGCCGAGCGGCGGGGCGAGCAGGGTCAGCCGGATCGTCATGGGCGCGAGGGTAGACCCGGGCGCGGACGGCGCGGCGCGACGCGTTCCGCTCGCCCTGGCATGCGGGTACCTTCGAGCCGTCAGGACGACGGTGCGTTCGGAAGTCCGGTGCGATTCCGGCACGGTCGCGCCACTGTGTGCCACGCGGCACCCCGTCGCCTGGGGCCGCTGGTGAGTCAGACCCACGCTGCCGTCGTCATCAATCGAGCACCTGATGCGACCGCCGACGACAAACAGGCGGGGCGTGCTCCATGACGCGGGACGCGTGTTCCCGAGGAGGTACCGCCGTGGCTCATTCCACCGTGACCCCAGCCCCTGTCACCCGGCCCGCCGTGGCCGCGCTGCCGATCCGCACGGTCCTGCCCTGGGCCGTCTTCTTCGGCCTGCTGATGCTCGTCCTGCTCTACTTCGTCGGCGCCGAGCAGGGCGTCGTCTCGCTCATCTCCGGCCGGGGCGTGCACGAGTGGGTGCACGACGGCCGGCACCTGCTCGGTTTCCCCTGCCACTGACGGCGAGGACCGAGACGCCATGAACTCCGCCCTGGTGCGCGCCTTGCTGGTGCGCGGAATGCTCGCCGGCCTGGCGGCGGGTCTGCTCGCCTTCGGGCCGGCGTACTGGATCGGCGAACCCCAGGTGAACGCCGCGATCGCCTTCGAGGAGGCGCACGCCCACGGGCACGGCGGCGAGGAACTGGTCAGCCGCGCCGCGCAGTCGACCGGGGGGCTGCTCACCGCCGTCCTGGTCTTCGGCACGGCGGTGGGCGGCATCGGCGCCCTGGCGTTCTGCTTCGCCCTCGGGCGGATCGGGCGCTTCGGCCCGCGTGCCACCGCCGCCCTGCTGGCCGCCGCCGCCTTCGCCGCCGTCTGCCTCGTCCCGTCCCTGAAGTACCCGGCCAACCCGCCCGCCGTCGGCGCCCCCGACACCCTCGGCAGGCGGACCGCCCTGTACTTCCTCCTGGTCGCCCTCACCGTGCTGCTCGCCCTGGCGGCGACGCTCCTGGGCCGCCGTCTGGCGCCGCGGCTGGGCAACTGGAACGCCACCGTCGTCGCGGTCGTCTCCTTCTGTGTGGTGATCGGGGCGGCGCTGGCGTTCCTCCCGGCCGTCAACGAGATCCCGAGGGACTTCCCGGCGGTCGTGGTGTGGCGGTTCCGGCTCGCCTCGATCGGCATTCAGGCCCTGCTGTGGGCGGCGTTCGGCGTGTTCTTCGGCTACCTCGCCGAACGCGCGGTGCGCTCCCGTACGGCGGGGCTGCCCCGGAACGTCCGTCCCATCGTGCCGACGGGAGGCTGAGGACGGCCCGGGGACCGGCGTCAGAGGCAACTACCGGAAGGCAGGCCCCATGTCCCCCACCCGATCGCAGCACGAACGGGACGCGACGACCGTCGAGATCGCCTTCGCCCTGATGACGGGCGGACTGGCGGCGGTCGCCGCCTTCCTCCTGTGCGTGCTCCCGCTCCTGATGGGCGTGGTGGACGGGGCCTGGTCCCGCGGGCTGCTCGTGCTCGGCGGCACGGCGGCGGCGGTCGTCTTCGTGTGGCGGGTGGTGCTGGTGCTGACCCGTCACGCCCGGCGGCTGCGCGAAGGACGGTGAGCCGGGTGCGTCGGCGGGACCGAGGCCCGGTCCCGCCGACGCACGCGGCACGCGCCGCCCCCGGGCCGTGCCCCTGCAGGTGAACGCCGCCCCGGAGCCGCGGCCCCGCGAACGCGACCTCGCGAACGCGGCCGAGGCCGAACCGCCGCCCGCCGACGAGGGGCCCCGGCAGCCCTCACCCCCGGTCCAACGCCCCCAGCGCTCGCCGGGCCACCGGGTGCGTCCGCACGATCTCGCCCAGCGTCGTCGTGCCCCGGACGATCCGGGCGAAGGCGTGCCAGGCCGGCGGGAAGCCGGTGAGCGCGGTGTGGAAGAGGCCGGGGCGCTGGGAGAAGACGGCCAGCAGCCGGCGGCCGACGCCCATCTCGACGCCCAGCCCGGCCTTGATCGCGAACGCGTAGTTCAGGGCCTGGCGCCGGGCGTCCACCGCGTCCCGCGCCTCGCCGACGCGCACCGCCCACTCGCCCGCCAGCCGCCCGGACCGCAGCGCGAAGGAGATGCCCTCGCGGGTCCACGGCTCCAGCAGGCCCGCGGCGTCGCCGCAGACCAGGACCCGGCCGCGGGACAGGGGCGAGTCGTCGGTGCGGCAGCGCGTCAGGTGGCCGGAGGAGATGCTCGGTTCGAAGCCCGCCAGGCCGAGGCGCCCGATGAAGTCGTCCAGGTAGCGCTTGGTGGCGGCGCCCTCGCCGCGGGTGGAGATCACGCCGACGGTGAGGCTGTCGCCCTTGGGGAAGACCCAGCCGTAGCTGCCGGGGAGCGGCCCCCAGTCGATGAGCACCCGCCCGGCCCAGTCCTCGGCGACGGACGGCGGGACCGGGATCTCGGCCTCCAGGCCCAGGTCGACCTGCTCGGTCCGGACGCCGACGTGCGCCCCTATCCGGCCCGCGCTGCCGTCCGCGCCGACCACGGCGCGGGCGAGCACGACCTCGCCGTCGCCGAGCACCACCGCGACCGTGCGCCGGTCGGGGACCGCCGGGCCGTGCTGCTCGACCTTGGAGACGGTGACGCCGGTGCGCAGTTCGGCGCCGGCCTTCTGCGCCGCCTCGACCAGCGCGGCGTCGAACTCGGCGCGGTCCACGAGCCCGAAGAGCGTCTTCTTGGCGCGCCGGGTGCGCGTCATCCGGCCGTTCAGGGAGAACGTCACGGCGTTCACCCGGTCGCGCAGCGGAAGCTGGAAGCCGGGCGGGAGGCTGTCGCGGGAGGGGCCGATGATGCCGCCGCCGCAGGTCTTGTACCGGGGGAGTTCGGCCTTCTCCAGGATCAGCACCCGGCGGCCCGTGCCGGCCGCGGCGTGCGCGGCCGAGGCGCCCGCGGGGCCCGCGCCCACCACCACGACATCCCACACCTGCTGATCGCGCTCGGCTGCGCTGTCGCTGCTCACCTGTGCTTGTGCTCCCGTCCGAATGCCGTGCTGCGCGTACGGCCCGCATCCTACGGCGCGCCGCGCGGCGGACGGCCTGTGGGAACATCGGGAGCACGACCGTCCGTACGTACGGATCCTCCGGCGCCCCGCGCCGGTCGTCCCGTCGTACCCCACGCCGCGCCCACAAGGAGCGTTTCATGCCCGACAGCCCGCTCGCGCACTCCGTCGCCTCACTGCAGTCCCGGGCCAGGACCGAGCTGGCCGAACTGGTGGCCTTCAAGTCGGTCGCCGACCCGGCGCAGTTCCCCAAGAGCGAGTGCGAGGCGGCGGCCGGCTGGGTCGCCCGGGCGCTGGAGGCCGAGGGCTTCCAGGACGTGGCGCTGCTGGACACCCCGGACGGCACCCAGTCCGTGTACGGCTTCCTGCCCGGCCCGGCCGGCGCGCCGACGGTGCTGCTGTACGCGCACTACGACGTGCAGCCGCCGCTGAACGAGGCCGCGTGGGTCACCCCGCCGTTCGAGCTGACCGAGCGGGACGGCCGGTGGTACGGCCGCGGCGCCGCCGACTGCAAGGGCGGCGTGATCATGCACCTGACGGCGCTGCGCGCGCTCAAGGACAACGGCGGCGTGCCGGTCAACGTCAAGGTGATCGTGGAGGGCTCGGAGGAGCAGGGCACCGGCGGCCTGGAGCGGTACGCCGAGGAGCACCCGGAGCTGCTGACCGCGGACGCGATCCTCATCGGCGACGCCGGCAACTTCCGCGTCGGCCTGCCGACGGTGACGGCGACGCTGCGCGGCATGACGCTGGTCCGCGTCCAGATCGACACGCTGGAGGGCAACCTGCACTCCGGCCAGTTCGGCGGCGCGGCCCCGGACGCGCTGGCGGCGCTGATCCGCGTCCTGGACTCGCTGCGCGCCGAGGACGGCTCGACCACCGTCGAGGGCCTGGCCGCGGACGCGCGGTGGGAGGGCCTGCAGTACCCGGAGGAGGACTTCCGCAAGGACGCCAAGGTCCTGGAGGGCGTCGGCCTGATCGGCAACGGCACCATCGCCGACCGCCTGTGGGCCCGCCCCGCCATCACGGTCCTGGGCATCGACTGCCCGCCGGTCGTCGGCGCCACCCCGTCCGTGCACGCGAGCGCCCGGGCGCTGCTGAGCCTGCGCGTGCCGCCGGGCACCGACGCCGCCGAGGCGACCCGGCTGCTGGAGGCCCACCTGCGCAAGCACGTCCCGTGGGACGCGCGGGTGACCGTCGAGCAGACCGGCGAGGGCCAGCCGTTCCGCGCGGACACCGGCAGCCCGGCCTACGCGGCGATGGCCTCCGCGCTGCGCGAGGCCTACGACGGCCAGGAGATGCAGATCGCCGGCATGGGCGGCTCCATCCCGCTGTGCAACACCCTGGCCGGGCTCTACCCGGAGGCGGAGATCCTGCTCATCGGCCTGAGCGAGCCGGAGGCGCAGATCCACGCGGTGAACGAGAGCGTGTCCCCGGAGGAACTGGAGCGGCTGTCCCTCGCCGAGGCGCTGTTCCTGCGGCTGTACGCGGCCGGGAAGAGCTGAGGCGGGGGCGGGCTCGCGGTTCGCGGGCGGGCTCGCTTTCCGCGGGAGGTTCGCCTTCTTCGGGAGGGTTCGCTTTCCGCGTTCCCGCTCTGCGGGCGGGTTCGCGGTTCGCGGGCGGGCTCGCCTTCTTCGGGAAGGTTCGCTTTCCGCGTTCCCGCTCCGCGGGCGGGCTCGCCTTCCGCGGACGGATCGCGCCGCATTCGGGCGGATCGCGCCACGTTCGGAGCCCGGCCGGGACGTTCCGGCCGGGCCGAGCGGGAGACCGGAACGTCCCGGCCGGGTGAGGCGGCGGTGTCACCTCACCCCACCGGCACCCCCGCCTCCAGGTTCACCGGCCGCCCCGCCTTCCTGGCGCGCAGGGCCCAGCGGAGCCGGTTCCAGCGGACCGGGGGCAGCATGCCGGCGGCCTCGTCCTCGGTGACGAAGCGCCAGCCGCGCAGTTCGGGGCCGGGCAGGAGCAGGTCCCGTATCTGTTCGCGGGGCAGCCGTCCGCCGTCGTAGAGCAGTCGCAGGCCGCCGAAACCCGGCGGCTTGGGTGGTTCCCAGTCCAGCACCAGCAATCGGGGGACGCGGCGCAGCCGTATGCCGAGTTCCTCGGCGACCTCGCGGAGCCCGGCCCGGGCCGGTGGCTCGCCCGGCTCCACGATGCCGCCGGGGAACTCCCACCCCGGTTTGTAGGTGGGGTCCACCAGCAGGACCCGGTCGTCCTCGTCGAACAGCAGCACTCCGGAGGCGAGCGTCTCGGAGGTGGGTTCCGGAGTCTGCACGATGTCGCAGGTCGCGGCGCCGGAGCGGACGGCCTCGGCGATCCGCTCGGCCGTCTCCCGGGGGGTGAGCCGGGTGGTGTCGATGACGTGCGCGTCCCGGCCCAGCCACGTCAGCGCGTCCGCGTACGGGCCCAGCCGGGCCAGGCAGCGGTCGCGGGTCGCGGCTCCGTCGGCCGGGTCGCCCACCCTCCGGCCCCGTCTGGTGATGCGTTCGCGAAGGATCGTTTCCTCCGCGTGCAGTACGACGTGCCGTACGGGGACACGGCGCGCGGCCAGGCCGCCGAAGATCTCGTCGCGGTACTCCTGCCGCAGCAGCGTCATCGGCGCGACCAGCGGTCCGGGCACCTCGGTCAGCAGGGCCACCGCCGCGTCCACGACGAGCCGGCGCCACGACGGCAGTTCCTGGTAGTCCTCGACCTCCTCCAGCCGCCGGGCGGGCAGCATGTAGCGCAGCCCGTGGCCGAGCAGTGCGGGGTCGTAGAGCGTGCTGCCGGGAAGCAGGTCCAGCAACTGCCGGGCCGCCGTGCTCTTGCCCGCACCGAACGCGCCGTTCAGCCAGACGATCACATTTCCCCCTCGTCCCTAGACCCCAGTGAGTTGCCCGCAACACCCTGCCACGGAAACGCCCGGGGCCCGGGGCTCAGGCGCGGGGGGCCGGGGACGTGGCCTTCTCCACCTTCGGCGCGATGCCACTAGGTTTGAACACGCCCTTGTACGCGCTGATGGCGGCGACCGCCGCGACGAGGATGCTGGTCACCACGTCCTTCCCGGCGAAGTCCCCGGCGAAGTAGGCGCTCCCCAGCCCCACCAGAACGGACACCACCACCTGGATCGCGGTCCGCACCGCCCCGGACCACTGCGGCTGATTGACGACGGAGATCAGCAGCGGTGACGCGAAGCCCACGATCAGCGCCCACATCTGCGCGTTCGTCATGTCGACTCCTCCCTGACCGCGGGGACCGGGGGCCCGGGGCGGCCCCGGGGACCCGGGGTGAACCCGTGGGGATGTAGCCGGAGCGTCACCCCGGCCGCCCGCTCCGGCAAGGGTCCGTGCGCCGACTCGTGAGCGGCCCTTCCCGGCACGGCGTCCGACTTATTGGATCTCGTGGTGATAATGTCCGGTTCCGCTGCCGCAGACGGTGAGGAGGTACGGCGCTGACGGCGCGTCAGGGCCGGTCGCGGCGCCCCGCGGTGGCGTCCGGCGGGTGGTCCGGTGCCCCTCCGTTCCCTCCCGCGCCCGGTCCGTTCCCCCTCGATTCGCCCACGTTCCCCGCCTCTTCCGGGAGGGAACCCGACAGAACCGAACGCGAGGGGCGGGACCGCACCCCGCACGGCCCGTGCCGTCAAGGGCGTCGTCACGCGCCCCGCCAACCGCGACCGGCCCTCTTCCGGCAGGCCCGCACCCGCCCTACCGTCAATGACCGCAAGTGACCGAACGTGACTCCACTGCACCTTTTGTGAGGACGGAGGACTTGCTTCATGCGCGCGCATCCTTCCCGCGGCACCTCTGGGAACCGCCGAAGAATCCTCGCGGCGCTGTCCGTCACGCTGCTCTGTTCGACAGGAGTGACGGCCCTTCCAGCCGCGGCCCGGTCGGCGGACGCCCCCGCCGCCGACCGGGCCGCGACGGCCACCGGCCGAGCCCCCGCAATCCCTGGAGTACCGCGCGTGCCCGACGGCCTGGCCCTGACGCCCCCCATGGGGTTCAACAACTGGAACAGCACGCACTGCCGTGCCGAGTTCAACGAGGCGATGATCAAGAGCATCGCCGACATCATGGTGGACAAGGGCCTCAAGGCCGCCGGCTACGAGTACGTGAATCTGGACGACTGCTGGGCCTCGCCGAAGCGGGACGCGAACGGCAAACTCGTCCCCCACCCCCAGCGGTTCCCCAACGGGATCAAGGCGGTGGCCGACTACGTCCACTCCAAAGGGCTGAAGTTCGGCATCTACACGAGTGCGGGGACGAGGACCTGCGACTCGACGGGCCTGCCCGGCGCTCTGGGCCATGAGTTCTCCGACGCGCGCCAGTTCGCCGAGTGGGGTGTGGACTACCTCAAATACGACAACTGCAACAACGAGGGCGTGGACGCGAAGAAGCGCTACACCACCATGCGCGACGCCTTGCGGGCGACGGGACGGCCCATCGTCTACAGCATCTGCGAGTGGGGCGAGAACAAGCCCTGGGAGTGGGCCGGCGACCTCGGCCACCTGTGGCGCACCACGTGGGACATCAAGGACAAGTGGCAGGCGCTGCTGCCGATCCTGAAGAAGAACCTGAAGCTGGCGAAGTACGCCGGGCCGGGCCGCTGGAACGACCCCGACATGCTGGAGGTCGGCAACGGCGGCATGACGGACACGGAGTACCGCACCCACTTCTCCCTGTGGGCGATGATGGCCGCGCCCCTGCTCATCGGCACCGACCTGCGCAAGGCCACCCCCCAGACGTACGAGATCCTCGGCAACCGCGAGGTCATCGCGCTGGACCAGGACCCGCTGGGCAAGCAGGGCACCGTCGTGAAATCCGGCGGCAGCCGGTGGACGGTGGTCAAGCGGCTGGCCAACGGGGACCGGGCGGTGGCCCTGTTCAACGAGGCCGACCACCCGCAGCGGATCACCACGACGGCGAAGGACGTGGGGCTCCCCAAGGCCGGCGGCTACCGGCTGCGCGACGTGTGGAAGCACCGCGACTTCCACTCCGCGGGCACCATCTCCGCCACCGTCCCCGCCCACGGCACGGTCGTCTTCCGCGTCTCCCCCTCCAAGCGGTGGGCGGCGTTCCCGCCCGCGATCGAGGCCGGCACGGACCGCGCGGTGCTGGTGGAGGAAGGCGACTCCCACGACGTGAAGACCACCGTGGGCAACCTCGGCCGCACCCCTGCCCAGGACGTGCGGACCCGGTTCGACGCACCCGAAGGGTGGCGGGTCGAGGCCCGCTCACCGGCCACGGCCCGCGTCCTGCCGGGCGGCCGGACGCTGCGTACCTCATGGCGAATAACGCCGCCCGAGGACGCCGCACCCGGCTCGTACGAACTGACGCTGACCACGACCTACCGCGCACCGGACGGTGAACCGATCACCCAGACCCTGCCCGTCCCGAGCCCCATCGTGGTACCGCCGCCGGACGGGACGCCGTACGCGAGCGACCTGCCGTTCGTGTACACCGACAACTACCTCGGCCCGGTCGAGCGGGACGCCAGCGTCGGGGGCGCCAAGGCCGGTGACGGCGTACCGCTCTCCATCGGCGGCGTCCGGTACGCCAAGGGCCTCGGCACCCACGCGACGAGCGAGGTGCGCTTCTACACCGGCGAACAGTGCTCGGTCTTCCGGGCCCAGGTCGGGGTGGACGACGAGACGGGCACCCAGGGCTCCGTCGCCTTCGAGGTGTGGGCGGACGGCCGCCAGGTCGCCCAGAGCCCGCGGCTGACCGGCGCCGACGGACCCGCCTCCCTCACGGCCGACATCGAGGACGCCCGGGAGGTCCGGCTGGTGACCACCATGGGCGAGGACAACTACGCGTTCGACCACTCCGACTGGGGGGACGCGCGGTTCGAGTGCTGACGACACCGGGGGCGGGGCCCGCGCCGCGGGACGGCGGGGGCCCGCTCCTGGAGGGGCGGTCAGTGCCCGCGTCCCTGAAGGGCGCATCCCTGGAGGGGCGCGCCTGCGAGGGAGCCGGTGCTTGAGGGCCTGCGGCCGGGTCGGCGTCTGCCGGAGGCCCGCTTCTGAAGAGGCGCGTTCCTGGGGGGCTCGCCTCCGAGGGGGCCGGTGCTGCTCAAGACTCAGGCGTTTGGCGAGGGCCGGTACCGGGGGGATCGGAGTTGCCCCCGGTGACGAGGGCCCGCCCCGGGAGGATCGGCATCGCCGCCGCCTTCCTCACCCCATCGGCGCGAAGGCGTCGAGCCGCGACCGCTGGGCGGCTGCCGCGGCGGCGCCCACCAGGCCGGCGTCGGTCCCCGTCAGCGCCGGGACGACGGCCAGTTCCCGGACGAACGACAGCGTCGCGTACCGCCGCAGCGCCTGCCGCAGCGGCGCGAACAGCACCTCGCCCGCGCCCGCCACTCCCCCGCCGACGACCGCCACCTCGATCTCCACGAGCGAGGCGGTGGCGGCGATCCCGGCCGCCAGCGCCTGGGCGGCCCGTTCGAACGCCCGGACCGCCACGGGGTCGTGGGCGCGCGCCGCGGCGGCCACCGCGGCGGCACCGGCGTCCGCGCCGGGGCCGGGCCGCCAGCCGTCCGCCAGGGCGCGCCGGACGATGTTGGGCCCGCTGGCGATGCCCTCGACGCAGCCCCGGCCGCCGCACGGGCACGGGTCTCCGTCCAGGTCCACGCTGACGTGGCCGATGTGGCCGGCGTTGCCGGTGGGTCCCGGGTGCAGTCGCCCGTTGAGGATCAGTCCGCCGCCGACGCCCGTGGAGACCACCATGCACAGCGCGTTGGCCCGGCCGCGCGCCGCGCCCTGCCAGTGCTCGGCCGCCGCCATGGCCACCCCGTCGCCGACCAGGACGACCGGCCGGTCGCCGACCAGGAGCCGCACCTCGGCGACGAGCGGGAAGTCGCGCCACCCGGGGATGTTCACCGGGCTGACGGTGCCGGCGCTCGCGTCCACCGGACCCGCGCTGCCGATGCCGACCGCGGCCACCCGCGCCCAGTCCGGGTGCGCGGTCAGGTCGCGCAGCACCTCGGCCACCGCGCGCAGCACGGTCGCGCCGTCCTGATCGGCGGGGGTCGGGCGGACGGTCCGGACGAGCAACCGGCCGTGGCGGTCCACCAGGGCGCCGGCGATCTTCGTGCCGCCGATGTCCAGCGCTGCGCTGAGGTCCGTCTGCATCGGGTGTCGTCTCTCCTGGTGGGGCGGCTGGGCCGGGCCCGGGCGGCCCGGGAGGGTCAGTCTCACGGCAGTTGACAACGTTGTCCAGAGGCTATGCTCGACGGCACGTCCCCGTACCTCCGTGAGAACATCTGTACCCATCTTCGTACGCGCACGGACGGCCACCCGCACGGACCCGCACGCCCTCGGCCCCGCCCCGGACCCCCTCGCCGTCCGCCTCCCCGTGCCCCTCCCCCGTCCGTCCGACCAGAACAGGACCGCGCACCGTGACCGACACCGTCCGGGGAACGTCCCGCCGCTACGGCACCCGGCCCACGATGAAGGACGTCGCGGCGCGTGCCGGCGTCGGCCTCAAGACCGTCTCACGGGTCGTCAACGGCGAGGCAGGTGTCACCCCTGACACCGAACGGCGCGTCCAGGAAGCCATCACCGCCCTCGGCTTCCGCCGCAACGACTCGGCCCGCATCCTGCGCAAGGGCCGCACGGCCAGCATCGGATTGGTCCTGGAGGACCTCGCCGACCCGTTCTACGGGCCGCTCAGCCGCGCCGTGGAGGAGGTCGCCCGCAAGCACGGCGCGCTGCTGATCAACGGTTCCAGCGCCGAGGACCCGGCCCGCGAACAGGAACTCGTCCTGGCCCTGTGCGCCCGGCGGGTGGACGGCCTGGTCGTCATCCCGGCCGGCGACGACCACCGCTACCTGGAGCCCGAGATCGCGGCCGGGGTCGCCACCGTCTTCGTGGACCGCCCGGCCGGGCGGATCGACGCCGACGTGGTGCTGTCCGACAGCTTCGGCGGCGCCCGGGACGCGGTGGCCCACCTGATCGCCCACGGCCACCAGCGCATCGGCTTCATCGGCGACCAGCCCCGCATCCACACCGCCACCGAACGGCTGCGCGGCTACCGGGCGGCGATGGCCGCCGCCGGTCTGCCGGTCGAGGAGTCCTGGGTGTCGCTGGGCTCCACCGCGCCCGACCGGGTGCGGTTCGCGGCCACGGCGATGCTGGAGGGGCCGCGTCCGGTCTCGGCGCTGTTCGCGGGCAACAACCGGGTCACGGTCACGGCGGTCCGGGTGCTGGCCGAACGGCCGCGCCCCGTCGCCCTGGTGGGCTTCGACGACTTCGAACTCGCCGACCTCGTCTCACCCGCGATCACCGTCGTCGCCCAGGACGCCGCGCGCCTGGGCCGGACAGCCGCGGAACTGCTCTTCCGCCGCCTGGACGGACTTGATTCGCCGCCGCGCGAGGTCGTCCTGCCGACGCTCCTGATCCCGCGCGGGTCGGGGGAGCTGCCGGCGCCGGGGTACTGACGGGGCCCCTCGCGGGTCGAGCGGCTCGGGGGACGCCCTTTGTTTCGTACGGGGGCGGTGCCTGTGGCGGGTGGTGGGCCGGTGGGTCTTGCGCCCTTTGTTTCTTACGGGGTCGGGGCCTGTGGCGGGTGGTGGGCCGGTGGTCGTGCGCCTCTTGTTTCGTACAGGGTCGGAGCCTGTGGCGAGTGCGGGCCGGTGGTCGTGCGCCTTTTGTTTCGTACGGGGTCGGGGCCGCCCCGGGGTACCTCCTCGCGGCAGTTGCGCTTACCCGACGAGATCTCGTGACGGGGCCGCCGCGCCCCAGTCCGCTGCGGGGGCACCCCGGGACGTCCCCTTCCGTCGGTTTGGCGGCTGATCGCCGGTGGGGGCGGGTGCCTGCGAGGGCGCCCGGACGCACGGGGCCCACACTTTCGGGGCCGGGCCCCACCACTTCCAGCCCGTCCGCCACCCCCAGCCCGTCCGGCGCTTGAGGACGCAGTAACGGCAGTCGCAACGAGCCGCAGTTGCGCTACCGCAGGTGTCGTCGGAACCCACACCCTTCAGGCCAAGCCGCCACCCCCAGCCCGTCCGGCGCTTGAGGACGCAGTAACGGCAGTCGCAACGAGCCGCAGTTGCGCTACCGCAGGTGTCGTCGGAACCCACACCC